>NZ_JPHT01000058.1:0-16120 GCF_000733325.1 Frankia sp. Allo2 | reverse complement strand
CGCCAGCTCCGCCTGCAACGCCTCGAGCTGGAGACGCAGCTCCACCACCTCGGCCTCACGCGTCGCCTCCCGCGCGACCAGCCCGGCGATGTCCGTCAACAGCTCCGCGACCCGGGCCCGCAGCCAGGCGTTCTCCGCCAGCAGCGCCGCGCCCTCGGCAACCTCNCCGCTCGCGGCAGCGCCCGCCCCCGACTCGACAACCGTCACGCACCGCAGCAAACCACCCCGACCGGCAGAACATCNCCCACCACGACCATCAGGCCACACCCAGCCCCGAAGGCCGTCNCCCCAAAAGATCAACAACGGGACTTCCGAATACGTACATCCGGTCGCCCGATTCCGGGGACGCTCCGACCTCATCGGCAAGATCGACGCCTTCATCGACCGGTGTATACGGCAGCGCCGCGGTGGCTATCTGCTCGTCGAAGCCGAAGCTGGAATGGGAAAGTCCGCGCTGGCCGCATACCTGGCNTTTNCCCGGGTGTGGCCGGCGCACTTCACCCGCCTCACCGAAGGACGCACCCCCGAAACCGCACGGCTGAACCTCGCCGCACAGCTCATCGCCACCTGGAAACTTGACACCGCCCCCGACGGCATCCTCCCCACGGACGCCCACACCCCACGCTGGCTCTACCTTCGGCTCTGCGACGCCGCCAAGACCCGCGACGCCACACAACCCGACCAGCCGGTGGTGCTTCTCGTCGACGGCCTCGACGAAGCACCACCTCCACCTGGCAGCGAACTCCCCCTCGGCCTACCCCCAGCTCTTCCCCCCGGCACGATCATCGTCGCCACTACCCGACCCAGCACCATCACCTTCCCCGTCGGGGCACGGGTCGTGGAACGCATCGACGTCGAAAGCGTCTCCAACCGCCGGGACCTCCTCGACTACCTCACCACCATCAGCACCCACGACCCGCACATCGCCGACGCGCTACACCGCGCCAGCACCGGGGGCCGGCTACGCCTGGTGGCGGGCACCGGCCTGGACGGGCAAGTCGGCGTTGATGTCCTGGCTGGTCCTACATCCCCTACCCGGGGTGCGGGTCGTGTCGTTCTTCATCACCGCCCGCTACGCCAGCCAGAACGACCGGATCGCCTTCACCGACCTGGTCATCGAACAGCTCTGCGACCTGCTCGGCGTGTCCTTACCGCCGCTGACAGACGCCACCCGGGACACCCATTTCCTCGGTCTACTCACCAGAGCCGCCGAGCGCTGCGACGCCTATGGTGAGCGGCTCGTCCTCGTCGTGGATGGGCTCGACGAGGATGCAGGGGTGCGCGGGCCGGCCGGCCACAGCATCGCCGCGCTTCTACCCGCCGCCCCGCCCGCCGGAATGCGAATCATCCTCGTCGCCGGACGGGTCAACCCGCCTGTCCCCCCGACGTAGCTCCGGGACGTCAGGTGCCGTTCGGAGACGATCAACAGCCTGTCGGTGCATTCCCGGCGGACGGTGCCGACCCAGCGGTCGACCGCATAGTCACCGCGGAATGGTCGACCGTTCGTGGACTCCCAGCTCGCTGAGTCCGTGCCGAGCCCACGGGCGGCAGGGGAGTCCTCCGCGTCAGTCGCGGAACTCGGGAATGATCTCCTCGGCGAAGAGCTCCAGGCTGCGCAGTACCCGGTCGAGCGGCAGGCCGCCCTGCTGGCCGATCATGAAGAGCCCGATCCACTCCAGGTCCGGAGTGCTGTTGAAGATCTTTTCCAGGCCTCGCTTGACGTCATCCGGGGCACCGAACAGGCCGACCTCCGGAATCAGGCTCGGGTCCTGGAAGCCAAACGATCCATAGAAGGTCGCGAAGTCGTTCAGGATCGAGGGATTGAAGACCCGGGCGGCCTCTTCGGTCGTGTCGGCGAGCCCGATCATCTTCAGGAAGCCGGTGTGCTCGCCGAGCTTGTACTCCCGACCGAACTTGGCGCACTCGGACTGGTAAAGCTCAGCCTTCGCCCGATGCTCGTTCAGGAAGGGCGTGAAGATCCACGGGACGATGTCCTCCTGCGCGCACCGGACGATCGACCGGTCACTCATCGTGAACGGCTGCCACAGCTCCGGGTACGGGTCCTGGTATGGCCGCGGGCAGACCGAGACCGCGCGGACGCGGCCCTGCTCGTCGATCTCGTCCGCAGCGCCGTACGCGCGGGTCCATTCCACGGCCGGCCAGTCCGCGATGCCGTCAAAGGGCTGCGGGATCGAATAGCCGTCCAGAATCTCGCTCCGGTATCGCACGGTCTCCTGAGTCCAGCACATCTTCATGATCTTCAGGATTTCGCCGAACACCTCGAAGTTGCGGTCGTCGGTGTGTGAGCCGTCGCCGCTGGCGTCCGTCACCTCCCAGCGTTGGCCGAGGACGTTGACCCATCGGTTCTGGAAACCCCGGGCCAGTCCGAGCCGGAGCCGGCCGCGACAGAACTGGTCGAGAAGGGCGACGTCCTCCGCTGCGCGGACGGGATCCCACGCCGGAAGCACCATGCCCAGCGGAGCCAGCAGCAGGCGTTCGGTTCGCGCGGCCAGGTCGGCCAGCACCATCAGCGGGTTGACCGAGAGCTCTAGGCCCTCAGAATGAAAATGGTGCTCGCTGAGCATCAGAGCGTCGAAGCCGGTCTGGTCGGCCTGTACCGCGATGCTGCGCAGCTCGTGGAGCATTGCCTGGTAGGAGTCGGTGTCCCGCCCGATTGGTCGCTTCGCCCCGACGTGCTGTTCAGAAAGGTAGCCCGATCCGGGAACCTGCGGATTCAGGAAGATAGAGAACTTCATGCCGTCTCCAACATGGTAGGCGTATGTGATGGTCAGGACACCCGGAAAGGAGGCTGATCGGGCTTCAGGCGTGCCCGTCACCACATAGCTTGATCCNCGCCCGCCTCTGCGTCAGCCTGAGTGTCTGCCTAGATGCTCCACGGTTCGCTATCACGAAGCTATTGGCGATCGGCCGGTCACGGGCATCTTGGGTCGCCTCGGACCGCCAGCCTGATGGCTGCATGAAACTGCCGACTGTTCCAATTCGGGCCGTCGAGTCGCATGCAACACAATGGCGCCGACCGACCGGGACGAAGAGCAACGGACCACGGAGCCAAGGCGGTTACGATGTCAGCACCGACCCTGCCCGTCGGGCGTCAACGGCTATCGAGCGACCTTCCGGTGGTAGCCAAAGCGCACGGCAGCCGCATCTACGACGAGGACGGGCGTGAATTTATCGACGGCAGCTCCGGCACGATCTGTGTAAATATTGGGCACGGATCGACCGATGTTCTGGCCGCGATGCGAGAGCAGGCGGAACTCGTCACGTTCGCGCACCGAAGCCAGTTCACGAGCAGAAGCGTATTGGCGCTGACGGAGAAGATTCTCTCGATCGGTGGGCCTGGATATCGCGAGGTCGTCTACACGAACTCCGGTNCGGAAGCCACCGAGACTGCCCTGCGCCTAGCCCTTTTCCACCATGCTCTGGCAGGCAGTCCCGAGCGTTCCATCGTGCTCACCCAGCAGCCGAGTTACCACGGCATGACGGCTGGCGCCTTGTCCGTGTCGGGCCACCCACCGCGACGCGAGCACCTGGACGCGCTGGTCTCGACGGGCGTGTCGACGGTCCCGGTCACGTCCGACGATCCCGCCGCAGATCCGCTGCCGGCCACGTCGGCCTGGGAGGAGGCCTTCGGCCGGATCGGGCCGGAGCGGATCGCCGCCGTCCTCGTGGAACCGGTGAGCGGCGCCGCGGGAGGTGCGGCGGTTCTGCGTGACGACGTGCTCCGGCGGCTCCGCGAACTGACCAGCGCGAGTGGCGCGCTCCTGGTGATGGACGAGGTTATGACCGGCTTCGGGCGGACCGGCGACTGGTTCGGCTATCAGCGCTCCGGCGTCACTCCCGACCTGGTCGTCACGGGCAAGGGGCTGAGCGGCGGCTACACGCCGATCGGAGCGGTCCTCGTCGGCGCGTCCGTCCTGCCGGGCAGATCGGCCTCCGACCTCGCTCTGGGGCACACAATGAGCGGTAACCCCCTGTCTGCGGCCGTGGCGCTCGCCGTCCTGCGGGTGACCGAGCAACAGCGCCTTCCCGAGCGGGCCGAGCGAATCGGGGCGGAGCTGCGTCGTCGCCTTGAAGAAGAGGTCACCGGGAAGGTCGGTTTCCTCGACCAGCCCCGTGGCCGTGGCCTCCTGCTTGGGCTGCCGGTGCGTCAGGCCGCCGGCGCCCACGCCCGGGCGCCACTCGCCGCGACGATCTGTCGGGCGGCGCGCGAGTTCGGACTGGTGGTCTATCCCGCTGGCGTGAACCACTGGACCCAGGCTCTCCTGGTCGCGCCGTCGCTGACGATCGAGGACGCCGAGCTCGCCGAGCTTGTGCGACGCCTCGCGCGGACCGTCACCGCCGTGGACACGCAGCTCGCGAGAACGCGCGGGCGCCGCTGGTGAGGTCCTGGGCTGCGCCGCCGGCCACGTCACCCGGTCGGCTCCGATTCCGCGAGAGCGCCGGCCGCCCGTCGGCCGCGCAGGCGCTGACCAGCTGAACGCACGGATCTAGAAAATGTTCGAACCCATTCTGGCAGTGAGGAAGTGATGCACGGTGAAGATTGGCATCCTGGCGTGGGAATGCGAGGATGAAGATGAGCTCGAGTCGCTCATCATCACCCAGGTGGCGCATGACCGGGGGCATGATTCCGTCTTCTTCGGAATCAACGACATCACCTGCGCGGCGGTCTCCGGAGGCGGCGTGCCTCAGATCCGCGGCGAGGCGGCGTCGACCTTCGACGTGATCGTCTCACGCGCCCACCTCGGTTATCAGTGGCGCGGCACCGCGGAGGCGCTCTACCTGCTGTCCAGCGTGCCCGACCTGGTGATGCTCGACTCCGCGACGCCGCACATCCGGTCGGTCAGCAAGTTCGCGATGATCCACCGGCTCACGCAAGTCGGAGTGCCGACCCAGCCCACCAGGTCCTGCTCCAGCATCGCCGACTTTGAGGCGGCCTGCGCCGAATGGGGCTCGACCGTCGTCAAGCCCTCGATCGGCTTCGGCGGTCACGATGTCGAGCGATTCCTCGACGGCGACGACGAGAAGGGAAGGCTGAAGGTCGGTGACCTGCTGAAGACGTACGGGACCCTTCTCTGCCAGCCGTACTTCCCCCATTCCGGGGTGCTGCGGGTGACGACGATCGGGGACCAACCGTCGGTCTCCTTCAACCAGGTCACCGGCGATGACGGCTGGAAGCCGAACCACGGTCACAAGTGGGTCTACCACGCCGAGGACGACGAGGAGTACTGCGCCTGCTGCACGCCGCGGGTAAAGCGACTCCGGAACGAGATGGTCGATCCGAAGCCGGAGATGGTGGACCTCGCGCTTCGTGCCGCAGCGGCCATGGAGCTGAGCATGGCCGGTGTCGACATCATCGAGAGCGACGGTCAGGCGATGGTCCTGGAGGTCAACGCTTGCCCCGGGTTCAGCTCACTCCAGTCGGATCTGCGCACGAAGATCGGCGAAGAGATCGTGCAGCTGGCCGAAGAACGGGTGAAATCCGTCCGCTGATGTACGCCGCATAGCGCCGGGGTGAACTGTTTCCAGCACGCCGGATTCCTGTGCGGCCGCCGAGCATCAGAAGGTGGAGAAGATGGCGATTATCGTACAGAAATACGGTGGCAGCTCACTCGCGACGATCGAGAAGATTCGCGGCGTAGCGCGACGGGTGGTCGACACTGCGGCGGCGGGAAAGCAGGTCGTCGTCGTAGTGTCCGCCCGCGGCAGGACTACCGACGAGCTGCTCGGCGAGGCTCGCGCGCTCGGCGGGCACTGGCGCAGCCGGGAGTCCGACCAACTGGTCTCGACCGGCGAGGTCGTGTCGGCGGCGACCACGGCGCTCGCCCTGCGGGAGCTCGGCCAGCCCGCGGTGTCCATGACCGGCGGGCAGGCCGGCATACAGGTCAGCGGAGAGTTCGGCTCCGCTGCTGTCCATTCGGTGACTCCGGACCGGCTCAGAACGAGTCTCGAGGAGGGCAAGGTTGTCGTCGTCGCAGGCTTCCAGGGAGTCGACGCCAGCGGCGACGTGCGAACCCTCGGGCGAGGCGGCTCGGATACCACCGCCGTCGCGCTGGCAGCGGCCCTGGGCGCTACCTGCGAGATCTACACCGACGTCGACGGTGTCTACACCGCCGACCCGAGGCTGGTTCCGCGGGCACGGCTGCTTCCCACCGTACCGGCGCCCCTCATGCACGAGATGGCGCACACCGGCGCTGGCATCCTCCATCCGCGCGCGGTGGACCTGGCCGCCACGAGGAGAATCCCGGTCCAGGTCCGGAACTCGCTCGGGACGAATCCAGGCACGGTCGTCGAGGTCGTGCCGGGAAACCCGCTGGAATCTGACGGCGTCGTCGCGGCGGTCACCCAGGACGAGGACACCACGCTCGTCATGATGCGCGGCCGCGGCGAACCTCTCGACTCCTGGGCCGCGCTCGCGCGAATGGCGTCGGCGAAAGTCGCGCCGGCCGATCTCTTCGCGCTGGCCGACTCGACGCATGGAAGCACGCTTGGATTCACCAGCAGCCCGGCCAGGCAGATCGACCTGGCGCATATCGCACGCCAGGCCGGCGGCACTGTGGAACTGCGTGATGATCTGGGGCGGCTATCGCTGGTCGGAACCAGGATGAACCTGTGCGGCGCGGTCATCGAAACGCTGGCCGAGATTCTTTCGACGCACGGGATCCGCAGTCCGTGGATCGCTATCTCGGAGCGACGTATATCCATCCTGGTCCCCAGGGGCGGGATGCGTCGGCTGGCGCTGACCATACATGACGCGCTGGTGCTCGGCCGAGGGCTCGAGGCGCACTCATCGGATCGATGAAAAACGAGGTACGGCATGCCCAACTACCCGTTCTCGCGGCTCGTTCGGCTTCGGAGGCTGTATCGTCACCACCGTGGCCGTCTGTTTATGGTGCCGCTGGACCACTCCGTCACCGACGGTCCACTCAGCCGACGTCGCTCACTTGATGAGCTGATCGAGGGAATCTCCCGCGGCGCCGTCGACGCGGTTGTACTGCACAAAGGAAGCCTGCGGTACCTAAACGCCGTCCGCTTCGACCACATGTCGTTGATCGTGCAACTTTCAGCCAGCACCAGACACGCTCCGGACCCCGACGCGAAGATCCTGGTGGCGAGCGTCGAAGAGGCGCTTCGTCTGGGGGCCGACGCCGTCAGCGTCCACGTGAACCTGGGTTCGGCACAGGAGAGCCGTCAGATCGCGGACTTGGCGGCGGTGGCGGACTCCTGTGACCGGTGGGGCGTTCCCCTGCTCGCCATGATGTATCCGCGGGGCCCGAGGATCGCTGACCCGCCCAACGCGGAGTTGTGCATGCACGCGGCTGTGCTGGCCGCGGACCTCGGTGCGGACATAGTCAAGATTCCTCGCCTCGGCTCGACCGACGAGCTACGCGACGTGGTGGCCGCCTCACCGATCCCGACGGTCGTGGCGGGNGGNTCCTCAATGGAACCCGAAGAATACCTCGCCGAACTCGCGGCGGCGATGCGGTCCGGGGTCGGCGGTGTCGCGATCGGCCGGAATGTCTTTCAGGCCCCCGACCCCTGCGCGATGGCGCGTCGAATCGCCCAGATCGTGCACGATCCGCTTGAGGTTGCCAGGAAGCAGCCGAGGGTGCAGCATAGCGGCGCGGTCGGCTGAAAAAAGACGGATACGGACGGTGGGAGAATGTCCATGAAACTGTACTGGGTTGAGATCCATGGCGCTGGACCGCTCTTGACCGCGGTCGCGGAGGAGGCGATTCACCAGAGGGTCGACGCCGTCGTCTCCGACGATCCCGCCAACCTGTCCACGTTGCCGCCGACGGTCAAGAAGGTTCTGCTGACCAAGGACGGCTCCCTGGGCGAAGACCTGGACGGCGTTGATGTCGTCATCCTCGATGCCGAACGGGAGCGGATTCACGAGCTGTCAGCTACCTACCCGCACGTCGAGTTCGGCAGGTATCTCGAGGTGACCGATGCGCAGACGCTCGATGCCGCCTGCGCAGCCGCCCAGGAATGGGCGTGGACCGTCCTCCGGTTCCGCGACGAGACGAAGATCCCGCTGGAGATCGTCCTGGCCGCGGCGCACAAGTCCCAGGGCAGCGTGATCACCGTTGTTCACGACACGGACGAGGCCAACGTCGTGCTCGGCTGCCTGGAGCGTGGCGCCGACGGCATCATGCTGGCGCCGAAGGCTGTCGGCGAGTTGTCCGCGCTTAAGGCCGTGGCCGCCGGGGGTTCCTTCTCGCTCCAGCTCGAGGAACTGGAAGTCATCGAGACCAGTCATGTGGGAATGGGCGAGCGGGCCTGCGTCGACACCTGCAGCATGTTCGGCGAGAACGAGGGAATCCTAGTGGGCTCACACTCCAAGGGAATGATCCTTGCGTGCAGCGAGACGCATCCACTGCCCTACATGCCGACACGGCCGTTTCGGGTAAACGCCGGCGCGGTTCATTCCTACACGATGTCGATGGCCGGCCGCACCAACTACCTCAGCGAGCTACAGGCGGGCGGNAGAGNGCTGGNCGTCGACGCGGNCGGCCGCGCTCGGCCGGTGACCGTCGGCCGGATCAAGATCGAGACGCGACCTCTTCGAATGATCACCGCGAAGTCCCCGTCCGGCCGAGTGGCAGATCTCATCGTCCAGGACGATTGGCACGTGCGGGTTCTCGGGCCGGGCGGCGTGGTCATCAACGTCACCGAGCTCCAACCGGGTACAAAGGTGCTCGGATACCTGCCGGTCGAAGACCGGCACGTCGGCTACCCGATCGACGAGTTCTGCATCGAAAAATAGGTCCTGGCGGCCCTTACATGGATCGACGAATGGGATCGCGATGAAAAACAGTGGGCCTCGAGTCGGAATTCTTGGTGCCGGGATAGCAGGCGTGACCCTGGCGTTGATGTTGGCGGATAGTGGCGTACCTAGCGTCCTGTTCGAGCAGGCGGAACTGTCCGGCGAGATCGGCGCGGGAGTGCAGCTCGCGCCGAGCGCGGTGCGGCTGTTGCACCGATTGGGCTTGGCGGATGCCCTGCGGGAGATCGCGGTCGAGGTCGAGTCCGCACTGATGTGTCAGTGGGACGACGGAACGGTGGTCGCCCGGACACCGTTCGGGAAGGACTGCGCGGACAGGTACGGCGCGCCGTACTACACCGTGCACCGCGCCGACCTACACGCGCTGTTGACCTCCAGGCTGGAGACGCCCGTCGCCACCGGGCGGCGGTGCGTCGAGGTGACGGAGGACGACGAGTCCGTTCGACTTCTCTTCGCGGACGGCTCGACCGAGGAAGTCGGACTGCTGATCGGTGCGGACGGGATACGTTCGGTTGTCCGTTCACGCATATCGGCCGACGTCCCGTGTTTCTCAGGCGAGCTCATCTATCGGGGGCTTGTCGACGCACGGCGGCTGCCCGGAGCGTTCGGGAACTCGATCCGGGTCTGGAAAGGCACGGACGGCCACGCCGTGATGTATCCCGTCCGACGCGGCCAGCTGATCAGTGTCGCCGCGACGGTCCCGGCCGAAGAGGGCGGCCACGAGTCGTGGTCGCGGCGCGGCGACCTCACCGCGATGCGGGCCAGATACGACTGCTGGCACGACTCCGTCCGCTCGGTGCTGGCCGCCCTCGACGAGGTCACCGTGTGGGCGCTGCATGACCGTGAGCCCATCGAATGCTGGGCGACCGACCGCACCGTACTGATCGGCGACGCCGCGCATCCGATGCTGCCGTTCCTCGCTCAGGGCGCGAACCAGGCGATTGAGGACGCGACGGTCCTGGCCCTGTGCCTGGCGGACGCCGCTGACTCGCACCGGGCCGCGTTCGACCGCTACCAACGGCTACGGGTTCCGCGGGCGAGAGAGATCCTTCTTAGCTCCCGGCAGAACGCGGAGCATCTGCGGGCCGAGGAGCCTGCGTCGCGCCAGGACGCCGCGGTGACCGAGCTGCCCCTCGAGGACCACGACTGGCTCTTCGGCCATCACGCGGAGGAGGTCTGATGGGGGTCGGTACCTCAGGTTTCCACCGTCGCTCGCGGGATGTGAGCGCGAGTGGTCAGCCTCGGATCGTTCGTGCGCACGGATCGCGACTTTTCGACGACCGCGGCCGGGATTACATCGACGGCATTTCCGGCGCGACCTGCAACAATCTCGGGCACGGCATTCCAGAAATGCTCAGCGCAATGCACAAAAAGGCGGCGTTAGCGAGCTTCGCGCACCGGACGCAGTTCGCGAGCCAACCGATTGTCGACCTTACGAGAGAAATTCTCAACCTAACTGGCGCCGGCTATCGGGAGGTCCTCTACACTGACTCAGGACCTGCCGCGATCAAGCTGACACTGGACCTGGTAAGGCGACACCACGCTCTCAACGACGAGAGCGACCGGCCGATGGTTCTGACACAGCGACCGAGCCATCAGGGATCGGGTGTCGTCGCGTTCAGCATCGCCGGGCGGCCCGCTCACGACGGGAGTGCGGCCCTCGGCCGCGACAGCCCGGCCTCGTGGACACAGCGGGCGGCGCCGAACGCCGACCAACTCGGTCCCGATCTCGACGACTGGCAGCTGGCGTTCGACCGGGTCGGGCACGGGCGCGTCGCGGCCGTTCTGGTGGAGCCCATGGGAAGCGCCGACAGCGGCGCGACGGCGTTGTCCGACGAGACGCTGAGCGGCCTGCGGGAGCTATGCGACGCCAACGGGGCGCTGCTGGTCGCCGATGAGACCCTCACCGGTCTGGGCCAGGTGGGCGACTGGTTCGGACATTCCAGTTCCGGTGTAACCCCCGACCTAATCGTCATGGGGCCGGGCCTCAACGCCGGCTGCTCTCCAATCGGGGCCTGCGTGGTCGGGCAGAACGTCCGGCCGCAGCAGCTGTGCACCGGCGCGACGGCCCTCGGTCCCTCGTCGGCCGTGACGGCGCACGCCGTCCTTCGGTTTACGAAGGAACAGAACATTCCCGAGCGAGCAAGACAGATGGGTGCCTTCCTCAAACGTGAGCTCGAGGCCCTCGCAGCGCCCGTCTACTATCTCGGAGAACCACGAGGGCGGGGACTGCTATTCACCCTTCCGGTGCTGACCGGACCACGACTTTCGCAGGCGAAGGAAATCTGCGCGACGGCGATCAACTTCGGCCTGATGCTGCGCCCGACCGGCGTCGACCGGGCGACCGAGGCGGTCATCGTCGCGCCTCCGCTGACCATCGCCACTCACGAGATGAACCTTCTTGTTGATCGACTGCGGGACACCCTGCGCAACCTGGCGAACTCGATGGGATGAACCAGTGAGCACGCTGCTGATCGGAAACTCGTACAACGACAGTCTCGTCGCGGATCTCGCATCTTTTCGCGAGGCTGACCGCCAGGTGGCCGGCAACATCTCGCTCCGGATGATCTGGCTTGCCGAGCCCGGTGACATCCTCGTGCTTCCGCAGCCCCCGCGACCCGAGTTTGTGCGTTACGCGCTGACTCTGCGCGGCCTGGATGTCGACTCGGTCCTGATCATGGTTCCGCCCGCGGGCCGTCTCGGGTCGGATGTTCTCACCGGCGACCGGCTCCTCGACGGGGGCTTTCTCGCCGAACTGCGCGCCCTGGTCACGAAGCGGAACGTCGACCATGCCTGCCCCTACGTGTTCGACGCGACGACCGCCCATCTCATCAGGGAGCTGGGCCTGCACAGATCGATGCCGGGGTTCGGATTCTACGAGGCCGGCGGCGCGGACCTCGTGAATAGCAAGAGCGTGTTCCGCGCGATGGCTGGCGGTCTGGGCCTCCCGGTCACCACAGGCATCGTGGCGACCTCCAGAGCCAAGGCGCAGGAGTTCGCGGCCGATCTCGTCGCGGCGAACAGGTGCGTGATCGTCAAGCAGGACTTTCACGCCGGCGGCTACGGCAACGAGATCATCTCGCCGCGCCCCGACGTGCAGCCGCTGGGCGCGCCCAGCCTGCGGGTGCTCGATTCCCAGGACGCCGTCCGACGGCATTTCGACAGCGCCTGGTCACGTTACTCGGTCGACGGCCGCCACAAGGTGATCGTCGAGGACTATGTGCCCGACTCCATGCCGCTGGGCGCGGAGGTGAGAATCACGGCCGAGGGAAGCAGGCTGCACCATATCGGCGAGATGCGAATGGCACCGGTATTCGACGGGGTAGTGATCCCGGGGGCCGTGCTGAGCGAGAAGAACCGGGCGGAGTTCAACGACATCGTGCTGCGGGTCTGCGATTCCATCCGTGCGCTCGGATACGTCGGCCTGGCGAATATCGATGGAATCCTGACGCCCGACGGAGACCTCCTACTGACCGAGATGAACGGACGCCTCGGCGGCACCACACACCTGCACTGGATCGCCGACGCCCTGGTCGGCCACGACTATCAGACCGAATGCGTGTTGATGACGCGAAACCACTGGCATGTCTCCTCGTTCGACGACGCGGTGGCCCGGCTCAGGACGAGCGGACTGCTCTTCGAGCCGGACGCGCGTGCGGGAGTGCTGATCGGCTGCGAGCATATCCAGCAGTCGGGAGTAGTCGAGTACTGCATCGTCGCGAAGGACGTCGACGCGGCGGAGGAGATCGAGACGAGTCTTCTACGGCTCCCCGGCGGCTCGCTGGACACACCTTGAAATCACCACAGGAGGACAATGTGAAAAATTCGTTGCTCAATGGTGGGAGAGGCATGGCCGAGAATACTGAAGTCGTCGACGTTGTGGTCATCGGCGCCGGGCCGGCAGGTGCGGCGGCGGCAGCGACGCTCGCGAAGGCCGGGCGTAGCGTGATTGTGTTGGAACGGCGGACCTTTCCCCGTTTTCACATCGGCGAGTCCATGGTGCCGTTCGTCAACGCCGCGTTCGAGAAGCTGGGAATACTCGACCGGCTCAAGCAGCAGGGTTATGTCGCCAAGCATGGTGCCGAGTTCTGCCAGGGAGAGGAGGACGAGAACGTCCGCGTTTCGTTCACAACGCAGGGGCCCGGTCGCCACCACGTGACGTTCCAGGTAGAGCGGGCGCACCTGGACAATATGCTCATTCAGTTCGCGGGCGAGTGCGGTGCGCGGGTGATCCACGAGGCGACGGTACACGACCTGATAACAGAAGGCGACCGGGTCGTCGGTGTGCGCTACGAACACGACGGGACGGCTCGCGAGGTGCGGGCACAGTACGTTCTCGACGCCGGCGGGCGGGCCAGCAAGATCGCCAAGGCGTTCCGGCTGCGGAAGCCGGTCGACCGACTGAAGATGGTCGCGGTCTTCCGCCACCTCAAGGGCATCGACGAGGCGCGCAATCCCGGCTTCGAGGGCGACATCCAGGTGGGCGCCCACGAGGACGGATGGCTGTGGGCCATTCCCATCTGGCCCGACACGATGAGCGTCGGCGCGGTCATGCCGCAACAGGTGCTGCGGTCCGGCGATCCCGCCGCGCTGTTCGACGAGCACGTGTCCCGGGTACGGCGCGTCCGGGAGCGGGTCGCGGGCGCCCATCCGGTGAGCGACGTGCAGATCGAAACCGACTACTGCTACTACTCGGACCAGGTCGCGGGGCCGGGCTGGTTCCTAGCCGGCGACGCGGGCTGCTTCTTCGACCCGATCTTCTCCGGCGGTGTCTACCTCGCCACCTCCACCGGCATCCGCGCCGGCGAGTCCATCGACGCCGCCCTGCGGGAGCCGCTCCGCGCCGAGGAGCTCCAGAACGAGTACCAGCGGTTCTACAAGACCGGCTACGACATGTACGCCCGGCTGATCTACATGTACTACGAGGAGCCGGATCCTGACGCCTACCTGGCGTCCGTCGGACTCGACGACTGCGGCGACGCCTTCGCGAGCAACAAGTGGGTCGTCCGCTTCCTCTGCGGGGACTTCTTCAACGCCCGGAACAAGCTCGCCCAGGAGGTCGTCAAGGAGCGTCGCTGGGACACCTTCGCGCCGTTCGAGCGCGTCAGCGAGTGCCCGTACTACGCCGAACTGAACGAGGCGGAGGACAGGGAGCCCGTCGAGGCGTAACCCGGACCGATGGAGGTGGACCGGCGCGCACGCGGCACGGTCCCGACAGGCGGGCAGACCCGGCTAACGGTCGATCGCCGCGTTCTTCGCGAGGGCCTGATTCTCGCGAGCGTGTTCGTCCGAAGCCAGGCCTGCCCGCCACCGGCGGTCCACGATCGTGGTGAGCTGGCGCGAGTTGCCGCCCGGATGAGCGTCCGAGCGACCGGCCGCGGACCGCCATAGCGCGGCGTTCCTAGAGGGCTTGGGCTGGCGAAGTCGGTAAGGATGAGTCAGGTTCACGAGCTGCGGATCATGCTGCGAGTCCTGCCTGTTTTGAGGAGTCTCTCGAGCGCCTGGTCGTAGGCGTCCGCGGCCTTTCGGAGGGGAGTGTCCGGTCGCTGGCTCTGTCGCACTTTCTTGACACACCCGCAACTGACAGTGCTTCTCAAGGCAGAGTTCCCGCTCGTCGCCAGCCAACTCGACCAGCCGCAGTGACCACGATCACGGTCGCCTGGCGGCCCGGAAGTGCCCGGACCGCCAGGTGTTCGGAACGCTTGTTCTACTCGGTAGGCGATGTTCTGGTTGGCACGGTCACCGAGCATCGTTCCTGTTCGAGGCACGTGTGGCGACCGGCCGAACAGTGATTTCAGGGCCAACAACCAAGATCGAACGGTTCGGATGCTGGTACACATGGTCCACCCGCCCCACGCGCTCCCGTTCCGTGCTCGCTGATCTTTGATCAGCTTCGCCACCTGCCGTTATGCCTGCCCGGGGGCGACCCCCGGACCCCCGGGCGGCCGGCGTTTTTCTAGATCGGCGATCTTTGGTGGCAGCCAGGGTGGCAGCCAAAGCCCCCCACACCCGCTGCGGGAGCCCCACACCCGGTGGGCGGGGCGGGACGGGCAGGCGGAAGACACGGTCGGACCGCAGCCGGCTGACGAGGTCGACGGGCAGGTCGGCGAGCAGCCAGGCCAGGCGGGTGACGTCGTAGCCGGCGTCGAGGACGACGAGGATGTTCGGGGCGCCGCCGCGGTGGTGGCCGGCGGCGACGACCCGGTCGACCAGGTCGCGGAGCTGTCGGGCGGTCACCGTGGTGAGGTCGTTGCCGGGACCGAGGCGGACCGCGTCCAGCGGCGCTGTCCACGAGGTGCGGCTCGGTTCGAGGGCGGCGACGAACGAGTAGGGCCAGCCGGGGATCATCTGGGCGTTGCCCTTGCCTCGGCCGTAGGTGTGGCAGAACAGCCGGTCCGGGCTGGTGGCCGCGTCCGGGCGCAGCCACGGGCTGACGTCCACGCCCAGGATGATCCGGCCGTCGGCGGCCCGCGGCAGCGGCAGCCCGTGCCAGCGCGCGGCGCAGCCGGCCGATCTCGATGCGGCCCTGGTTGACCGCGTCGTACAGCGCGCCGTGCCCCCGGCGGTGCTCCGGGGTCAGCGACAGGCCGACCAGGTCACGAACCGGGCCGTCCGCGCACAGCACCGCGTCGGTGAGCTCGAACAGGGCATCCGCCCGCCGGGTCAGACAGTCGTAGAACTCCTGGCGGAACCGACACAGCACTTCCAGGTCCTCGACGGCGGGGACATCACGGGCCAAGCTGTCCTCCACGGCCTTATGCCTGATCACGGTGTCTTTGGCGAGAAACCAGGATCAACAGAAGGCCGCTTCACGTCACGGCGACACGCCCACCCACCCCACAACACCTCCAGGTATCACACAGCGTGACGTTCGGAGGTTAAACGGCAAGCTTAGTGGTTGAGCCTGGAAGTCCTTCGGGGTTGTTAGGCGGCCTGTGTGAGGGCTCTGGCACTTGGTTCGGACTCCACCCGACTCCCGTGATCATTGGTGTCGGGTGGTGGGACGGGCAACCGAGCGACGGAGCCCGCGACGGCTGGTGCTGTGTCGTCGTCGAGGCGGGCGAGGNGGCGTTCGAGGTCGGCCGCGGTGTACTTCCACTTGAACGGTGTGGCGGTGACGTTGTAGCGGTCGACGAACGCTGTCAGGGTGTCGGCGAGCACGTCGAGGCTGGCGAAGTCGCAGGGTGACACGACCTTCCGTTGGACGAGCGAGAAGAAGATCTCCACTTGGTTCAGCCATGAGGCGTGTGTCGGGGTGTGGATCAGGATGCGGTTCGGGTGGGCGGCCCTGAGTCAGTTGATCGAGGCCTGGCC
>NZ_JPHT01000057.1:0-16302 GCF_000733325.1 Frankia sp. Allo2 | reverse complement strand
GACGCTATCCGATCATCACCCACCAGCCCGCGAACGCCACACGATCACCGAACAAGATCTACAAGGCCGCCACCCAACCGACGTGAACAGCTACGGGATCACGGTGAACGCGGTCTGCCCCGGCTATGTCGAGACCCCGATGGCGCAGCGGCTCCGACAGGGGTATGCGGACGCATGGCAGATCTCCGAGCAGGAGGTACTGGACCGTTTCGAGGCGAAGATCCCGCTCGGCCGCTATTCGACGCCTGACGAGGTGGCCGGCATGGTCGGCTATCTGGTCTCGGACTCGGCCGCGTCGATCACAGCTCAGGCCATCAACGTCTGCGGTGGCCTCGGGAACTTCTGACTGTCGGGCCGGCTCGCCGGCCGGTTCCGGCGCGGCCCGGAGAGGGAGAGAAGTGGGACAGACAACGAACACCGCCGCTCGCGAGGTCGAGCACGAGGTGGAGATCGACGCCGAGGCCACGACGATCTACGGATTCATCGCGGACGTCACGCGGTGGCCGCTGATGTTCCCGCCCACCGTGCACGTCGAGCAGCGGGAGACGGGTCGGGGGACCGAGCGCATCCAGCTCTGGGCCCTCGCGAACGACGAGGTCAAGACGTGGACGTCACGGCGCTCGCTGGATCCGATCGGGCTGCGGGTGGAGTTCCGCCAGGAGGTGTCCGCGCCGCCGGTAGCGTCGATGGGCGGCGCCTGGATGATCGAGCCGCTGGCGTTGGACCGGTCACGGGTCCGTCTCCTGCACGACTACCGGGCCGTCAACGACGATCCGGCGGCCCTGGAGTGGATCGAGCAGGCGGTTGACCGCAACAGCCGGTCGGAGCTGGCGGCGCTGAAGCAGAACGCGGAGCTGGCCGCGGCCCGCTCCGATCTGCTCCTCGACATCGACGACACGGTGCAGATCAACGGGGCCGCCGCGGACGTCTACGACTTCCTCAACGAGGCGCAGCTGTGGGAGGGCCGCCTGCCGCATGTCGCGCGGGTCACGCTGACGGAGGACGTCGCCGGCATCCAGGTTCTGGAGATGGACACCCGCTCGAAGGACGGGTCGTCGCACACCACCAGATCGGTGCGGGTGTGCCTGCCCCACCGGAAGATCGTCTACAAGCAGACCGTGCTGCCGGCCCTCATGACGATGCACACGGGGCAGTGGCTCCTGGAGCCCGGCGCGGATGGCGTGCGGGCGACCTCACGGCACACGGTCGCGATCAACGAGGCGGGCATCGGCGCGGTCCTCGGAGGAGACGCGACGGTGTCGGACGCCCGGGACTTCGTGCGCACCGCGTTGAGCACCAACAGCTCGGCGACCCTCGCGCACGCGAAGGAGTACGCGGAGCGCGCACGACGCTGAGCGGGCCCGTCACGGCCGACCTCTCGCAGGCCCGCAGGTCGGGGTTCGACCCTTTAGGAGGTGCCTGATGGCAGGGGCATCGGCGGCTTTCCTGCGCGCCGGCGCCGTCGAAGCCGCATCGACGGCGGCACGCCACGCCGAGGAGGCGGACGAGCGCCGGGTTCTGCATCCGGACGTGGTGAAGTCGTTGGTCGCCGCCGGTTTCGCGCGGCATCTCGTGCCGACCCGGTGGGGCGGTTGCGACGGGGCGGTGCTGGAGCTCCTCGACGCGCTCGCGCTGGTCGGCGCCGGCTGCGCCGCGGCGGCGTGGTGCGCGGCGGTGACCGCCGGTGCCGCCCGCATGGGCGCCTACCTGCCCGAACAGGGCCAGGCCGAGCTGTGGTCCGACGGGCCGGACGCGTTCGTGGTGGGCGCGCTCCAGCCGGCCGGCACGGCCCGGCTCGACCACCGCGGCTGGCTGCTGCGCGGCGAGTGGGCCTTCACCAGCGGGGTGGACTTCGCCGACTGGGCCCTGGTCGCGGCGGACATCGGCGGCCAGGCGGAACCGCAGCCGTGGTTCTTCGCCGTGCCGCGCGCCGACTTCACCATCACGGACACCTGGTTCAGCACCGGCATGCGTGGCACGGGCAGCAACACGCTCGTCCTGGACGGCGTGTTCGTCCCCCCACACCGGGCATTCGACCGCGCGGAACTGATGCGCGGCCGACCGGTGGGGTCCGCCGCGGCCTGCCACCGGGTGCCGCACCGCGCGATCAGCGGTGTGCTGTTCGCCAGCCCGGCACTCGGCGCGGCGCGTGGTGCCCACCGCTCGTGGGCGCGGCGGATCACTGAGGGGGGCGGGTGGCCCGGCGGATCCCCGACGCGGCGGGCGGCGGCGCACCTGACTGCCGCCCGGGTCGCCGGGGAGATCGACATCGCCGAACTCCTGCTACGGCGCGCGGCGGCGGTGTGTGACAGCGGCCCGGTGCACCCGGCGGAGACGCTGCGCAACGCGCATGACTGCGCGCTGGCGGCGGATCGGCTGGTCGGGGCGGTGGAGACCCTGTTCCGCACGGCGGGGNCGCGCGGCCAGCTGATGAACAGCGCGCTCCAGCGGTTCTGGCGGGATGTCCACAGTCTCGCCAGCCACGTGGCGCTGCAGCTCGAACCGAGCGCCGGAGCATACGGGGAATTCCTGCTCGACGGTGGCCTGCCGGCCTGACCTGGCCACCGGTCCCGAACACCTTCGACCCGAGGGGGCTCTTCATGACCCAGCAGGCCTCGCCTACCGCCTCGTTCGCGCCGGCGGAGCTGTACACGCAGGTTCTTCAATTCTACGCCCACCAGATGGGCCTCCTCGACGAGCGGCAGGCGGACAGCTGGGCGGACACCTTCGCCGAGGACGCGGTCTTCCAGGAGGCCGCACGTATGGATCCGCTGCTCGGCCGGCCGGCCATCCGAGCCTCGGCACGTGCCAGCGTCGAGCGGGCCGCCGCGAGCGGTCTGCAGGTGCGGCACTGGATCGGCATGCTCCAGGTGCGTCCCGGCCCGAACGGAACCGTCGACACCCGCTGCTACGCGCTGGCGATGCGCACGCCCAAGGGCGGCGAGCTGGAGCTGTTCGCCAGTGTCGTCTGCGCGGACCATCTTGTTCCGACCCGCGGTGGCTGGATGGTGCGCCATCGCGACCTGACCCATGACGGATTCGCGCCAGCCTGAACCGAGCGGAGCGGCGACGAACGACGCGGCCAGGCGAGAGTGAGAGACCGTGAAGATCGGAATCGTCTTCTTTCCCACCGTCGGCCCGCGAGACAAAAGTGCCCAGGACTACTTTGACGAGGCCCTCCACCTGGTGGACCTCGCCGAGGATCTCGGCTTCGACCACGTCAAGATGGTGGAGCACTACTTCTTTCCGTACGGCGGTTACAGTCCCGACCCGGTGACCTTTCTCGCGGCGGCGGCGGGCCGCACCCGTCGGGTGCGGCTGGGAACCAGTGCGACGATCCCGGCATTCGTCCATCCGGTAAAGCTCGCCGGGAAGCTCGCGATGCTCGACAACATCTCCCACGGGCGCCTGGACGCCGCCTTCGGGCGGGCGTTCCTGCCAGACGAGTTCCGGGCCTTCGGTATCTCCCTCGACGAGAGCCGGTCCCGGTTCACCGAGGGCGTCGAGGCCGTGAAGTTGCTGTGGACCACCGAGAACGCCGAGTGGAACGGCGCGTTCCACCGCTTTGGACCGGTGACGCTGCTGCCCCGGCCCGTGCAGCAGCCGCACCCACCGGTCTTTGTCGCCTCGGCACGCAGCCTCGACTCCGTCGCCGCGGCGGCGAGGTCCGGGCACCATCTGCAGACCGTCCCCAACGCGATGTCGGTGGCGGAGCTCGGCGAGCGGATCGGGCTGTTCCGCTCCACCTGGTCGGCCGCCGGCCATCGTGCCGCACCACAGATCCAGCTTTCCTTCCCCTGCGTGGTGAGCGATTCACCGGACGAGGCGCGGCGGAAGGGGAGGCTCGACGAACAGCGGAACACCGCCGCGATCAGTGCGGCGGTTCGATCCTGGCAGTCGACGTCGAGCAGTGCCTATCCCGGCTACGAGAGCCTCGCGAACATCGGCGGTCGTGACGCCTTCGATGACAAGCTCGCCGACGACAAGCTTCTGGTCGGCTCACCGGACGAGGTGCTGGGCCAGCTTGAACGCGTCGCCGCGCGCTGCGGTGACGACATCGTCATCAGCCTGGGTGTCCATTCCGGACATCTGTCGGTGCGTGACGCNGACACGACAATGCGCCTGCTCGCCGAGCAGGTGTTCCCGAAGCTGCTGACATCCGGCTGACCACTGGTGCGAAGGCGGCGGGCCGACGACAGCCCTCCGGCCTGGCGCCGCTCTGGTGCCTGGGAGACAGCGCGACAAGGAGGAAGCCATGACCACGGACGTGGGCGCCGAGCGGGGCCGGGTCGCCGTGATCGGCGCCGGCTCGATCGGGCTTGGATGGATCACTCTGTTTCTGGCCCACGGGTATCGGGTGCGGGTCAACAGCACCCGCAGCAACATCGAGACGGTCATCCACGATGCGCTGCGGCTGTTCACCCCGGGGCTGCCCGGCGCATCGCGGGACCCCGCGGACCTCGCCGGACGGCTGGAGATCGAGCCGGACCTGGAGCGGGCGGTCGCGGACGTGGCGGTCGTCCAGGAGAACACACCCGAGAACCTGGAGATCAAGCAGGATCTGTTCGCCCGGCTGGAGAAACACGCCGCGGCCGGAACGCTGCTGCTGTCGTCGACCTCGACGATGCTGCCGGCCGACCTGGGCGCCCGCATGGACAACCCGAGCCACCTCATCGTCGGTCATCCGTTCAACCCACCACACGTGATACCGCTGGTGGAGGTGGTGGGAGACACAACCTCGGACCCGGACGCGGTCAGCGCGGCTGCCGNGTTCTATCGCTCGGTCGGGAAGACTCCGGTGGTCCTGCGCCGGCCGATCGCCGCCTTCGCCGCGAACCGGCTTCAGTCAGCCCTCCTGCAGGAAAGTATTCACCTCGTCCGCGAGGGGGTGGTGACGGTGGCCGAGCTCGACGACATCGTGACCGGCTCCCTCGGCCCACGCTGGGCGACGGTTGGTCCCTTCCAGTCGTTCCACCTCGGCGGCGGGCCGGGGGGCCTGCGGAACTGGCTGGGCACACTCGGCAGCGGCCTGCAGCAGGGCTGGGCGGCGCTGGGACGGCCGGTGCTGGACGAGGACACCCTGGATCTGGTGCTGGACCAGACGGACCAGGCATTCGGCGGGATCGCCTACGAGGAACTCGCCGCGCGTCGGGACCGGCTGCAGAAGGCGGTGCTGGCTGCGGTCGCCAGTGCCGACGACGCGCCACCGCCCCGGTCTGGCTCCTGAGCCGAGCGTCCGCGGCTCCCCGCGGCGCTTCCCCGGCCGCCGCGATGCCGCCCCGGCCGCGAGGAGCCGCCGGCACCGTGCCCGGGGCGGTCTCACCGCTCCGGGCCTGTCAGCTGGCGAAATCCGTCGTCCGCGCCAGCGCATCCCACCGCTCCCATTCCGCGAGCCGCTCGCGGTACACCTGCGGCGCGAGGTCGGCCGCGCTGTTGCCGAGCAGGATCCGCAGCGGTGGCTGCGCGGCGTCGACGACGGTCCGCAGCGCCTTGCCCAGCCTGTGGGGATCACCAGGCTGGACGTGCGCGTACACCCCGGACATGCCGTGCCGACGCCGGGCGAGCACGTCGTCGTACTCGGTCATCGGCGTCGCCCGCTCCATGCTGGAGGCGCTCCAGTCGGTCCGGAACTCGCCCGGCTCGACGATCGTCACACGGATGCCGAAATCGGCGACCTCGTGTGCCAGAGTCTCGCTCATGCCTTCGAGCGCCCACTTGCTGGCGTGGTACATGCCGATGTTAGGATAGGTCGCCACGCCGGCGATGCTGGACATCTGAAGAATGTGGCCGCCACCCTGCCTGCGCATAACAGGCAGCACCGCCTGAGTGCACCACAATGCACCGAAGAAGTTGACGTCCAGCTGTGCGCGGGCCTGCTTCTCGGTGACTTCCTCGACTGCACCCGAAAGCCCGTAGCCAGCGTTGTTCAGCAGTACGTCGATGCTTCCCGCAGCGGCGACCGCTCGGTCCACGACGTCGAACACCATTGACCGGTCGGTCACGTCCAGGGCGAACCGGAGAAGCTGGTCGGGATACCGTTCAGCCAGCTCCTTGAGCGTGTCACGGTCGCGGGCCGTCGCGACGACCCGGTCGCCCGCGGCCAGCAGAACCTCGCTGGTGGCGCGGCCCAGTCCCCGCGAAGCCCCGGTGACCAGCCAGGTGCGGCGGACGGGGCCCGGTGGTGCGGCATCGCCCCGGCCGAGCGCCGAAGCCGGCTGAGGGCTGTGACCAGATTCCGTGTCTGACATGATCGCTCCATTCCCGATGCGGTCATGGCGGCGCCGGGCAGCGGCAGTGACCGGCGGTATCGCGTTAGGCGGAGAATTCGCGGATCCGACCGGGACCGGATTCCCCCCGGACCGGAATGCTGACAGGCGGGGTTACAGCGCCGCCGGACGTCCGGCCGCGGACAGCCCAGGGTTCGCTGGGGATCCGATGAAAGCTCGGTCGAGCGCGGGCGGACGATGCGGAGAACGAGCTGGTGGGTCAGTCGAGAGCATCGTCACCGTCATCGCCGGACGCCGGCCGGCGTACCCAGCGCTCGTCGAAGAGCAGGCTGGTCGGCGGGCTACCGGGCAGCGATGCTCGGGCCGGACCGTTCTCGGCACGCAGCCCGTCCAGCGCGATCGCGATGATGCGGGCCCGGGCCTGGGCCGCCGCCGCGAACAGATCGTCACGGGCGAGCCCGCGGACCTGCTCCAGCAGGTGCGACCGGCCGAGCTGCTCGATCAGCAGCGAGACGTCGAAATGGGATACGTCGCCCCGTAGGACCCCGGCCTGACGGGCACGCTCCACCAGCGCACCGAGCAGCTCGTCGCCGAGGTCCGCCGCGGCCTGCATCTGCTCGGTCACCTCGATGGTGCCGGCGATCGGCGCGAGCGAGCCCTGGCCGAACTCGATACGGCCACGGACGAACTCCGCCAGCCCCGTCCAGGGGTCGTCGATGGCGAGGGCGCTCTCGGCGGCCGCGTTCCAGCTTTCGAGCGACAGCATCGACAGCCGTTGGAACAGCTCTTCCTTGGTGCGGTAACGCCGGTAGAGACTGCCGATCCCGACGCCGGCGCGGGCAGCGATCGCGGCGACCGACGCATGGGCTCCGTCAGCCGCCAGAACCTGGCGAGCCGCATCGAGCAGCGCCCTGTCGTTGCGCTCCGCCTCCGCATGCCGCGGGGCACGCGTCGGGCGCCCGGCCATGTCGGCATCCTATCCCTTGCGGAGTAATCCGCTCCGTTATAGGCTCCGACGGAGCGATTTGCTCCGTTTGAAAACCCGCCGGGAGCGCCCCCGGCACCTCGGGAAGGATGTGCGCACGGCCGCTCCGGGACGACGCCCACCGGAGGTGGACCCCGTCCGGCCGCCGACATCAGGCCAGGGCCGGCGGCGGACCTCACCGGGGTTCACTATCCGCCGCCAGATAGCGATGACAGACCCGCCAGCCGTCCACTCCGCGCACGAGGTGATCGAAGCAACGCACGTGGCCGCGCAATGCCAAGGGGCCGCCATACGGAGTGACGGTCGGAAAAGCGTAGCTGCGCGCGCGTACGCTGCCGTCCGGCTGCCACCGCACGTCGAGCATCCCGAGCCAGTGCCGGATATCGAGCGGACCGGCGGCATGGATACGCGCTACGCCATCCCGAAGCGAGCCAAGGATGGCCACATGCCCTATATCCGGCGCGTCCTGCAGGTTCGAGTCCAGGACGGCGTCGGCCGTGAACGTGCGCACCCAGCCGTCCGGGTCAGGGTCGGCGCCGTCCAGCAGGCTCATCTGCGCCGCGTAGAACTGCAGGATCTCGTGATAGATCTCGGCCGAAGGAACGGAGGTGAGGAGCTCCGAGGACACCGTCATCTTCTCGCCTTTCTATCAGTGCTATCGTCCGCGTCGAATCAGTCAGACCCTAATGCCGACGAACAGCCCGGGTCCACCGTCGACGGCGATGAGCTCCGCCTTGAGGTCCGCCTGGGCGAACGCCTCCTCGTACTGGCCCCGGGTGAACAGGGTCAGCAGGTCGATCTCCTTGATATGGCTGACACCGTCGGCGCCGGCCAGCAGGTAGTGCAGTTCCATGCGGGTCTGGTCACCCACGCGGGTCGAGTGGGAGACACGGGTTATCGCCCGGTTTCCCTCGGACACCGCGTGCGCCGCGACATAACCATCCAGAAACGTGTCCGGAAAATACCACGGCTCGATGACGACNGTGCCGTCCGGCGACAGGTGCGAGGCCATGCAGCGCAGCGCGGCCGCCAGGTCCTCGAAAGTGCGCAGATAGCCGATGGAGCTGAACATGCAGACGACCGCGTCGAAGGTCCGGCCAACCCACAGGCTACGCATGTCGGCCTGCAGCAGCGGCCGGCCGGGGAGCCGCCGGCCGGCGACCGAGAGCATCGGCTTCGACAGGTCGGTCCCCGCTACGTCGGCGAAGAGCGTCGCGAAGTGCTCCAGGTGGTTTCCGGTGCCGCAGGCCACATCGAGCAGGCTGCGTGCGTCGGGCGTGCGGGTCCGGACCAGCTCGGCGACCCGCCGGGCCTCCGCCGCGTAGTCCTTCCGGCTGCGGTAAAGGACGTCATACATCTCGACAGCTCGGTTGTCCTCGTACACGGCGACCCCATCCGCTGGATTCACAGGCGCCGGCCGCTCCTGGCGCGGCCCGCTCTGCCGTATTCTGCGAAACACCGCTGGAGGAACGCTTGACGTTTGATTGGGCAGCACGCCGGAACCACCGGGACGGCCCCGCGGCGGCATCACCCACCGCCGCGCACCGGCGCACGCAGCCACCCGACGCACCGGGTTTAGTGGTTCTTGAGCGGGTCTCCGCGGCTCTTCAAGCCGCTCCGGCCAGACTGGGCCTCGACTGACGAGCGCCCGACATGTGCCCTGCCATCCGTAGGCATCAAGTCGACGATGGGAGAAAGACCCGTGTTCCAGCAGCTGTCAGATTTCCACGAATGGTTCAAGCAGAGAGCTGAAGCGAACACCTACCAGATATCCGTCGTCGCGCTCGACCAGCTTGACGGATGGGGCTTCGACGGTGATTCAGGGAATCTCTCGCATCGTTCGGGGAAGTTCTTCTCGATCGAGGGGATAGAGGTCGCCACGGACCACCGCGAGGTGCCGACCTGGAGCCAGCCGATCATCCTGCAGCCAGAGATCGGCATACTCGGAATCCTGGTCAAGAGCTTCGCCGGGGTGCCGCACTGCCTGATGCAGGCGAAGATGGAGCCGGGCAACATCAACGGGCTGCAGATCTCACCCACCGTCCAGGCCACCCGCAGCAATTACACCCGGGTGCACGGCGGAAGCTCGGTGCCCTACCTGGAGCACTTCCTCGCGCCGCGGGCCGGACGGGTCGTCTTCGACTCCCTGCAGTCCGAGCAGGGCTCGTGGTTCCTCAACAAGCGAAACCGGAACATGATCGTCGCGGTGGACGACGATGTCGAGGTCCGTGACGACTTCTGCTGGCTGAGCGTACCCCAGCTGCGGGAGCTGGTGCACGCGGAGAACATCGTCAACATGGACTCCCGGACGGTGCTGTCCGGCATGTCATTCCTCACCGGCGACACCGGTGGGGGCGAGGCGTTGCACACCACCCACGAGCTGCTGAGCTGGTTCACGGAGGTCAAGGCGCGGTATCGGCTCGACCGTCAGGTCATCCGGCTGTCGGAGGNCAAGGACTGGATCCGGTCGAGTGATCGGATCTCCCACGAGCTGGAGCTGTTCTTCAACGTCATCGGCGTCAGCGTCCGCGCCAGCAACCGTGAGGTCATGAGCTGGTCGCAGCCGATGTTCCAGCCGACCTGCCAGGGCGTCATCGCCTTCGTGACCAGGTGGATCAAGGGCGTCCGGCACCTGCTGGTGCACGCCCGGACTGAGCCCGGAACGGGCGACGTCGTGGAGATGTCGCCCACCGTCAACTGCTCACCAGAAAACTACCGCGGCCTCGGTCGCGACCAGCAGCCGCCGTTCCTCGACTTCGTGCTCGCCGCGCCACCCGAGCGGATCCTCGTCGACGTGGTGCACTCGGAGGAGGGCGGACGCTTCTACCACGCCGAGAACCGGTACCAGCTCGTCGAGGCCGACGAGGACTTCCCGCTCGAGGTACCGCCGGACTTCGTCTGGATGACGGTGTCGCAGCTCACGAGCTTCGTGCCGTACGGCAACCATGTCAACGTCGGCGCGCGTTCCCTGCTGACCTGCATCACGCGGCGCCCGGACCTGGAGGAGGCGGCGTGACCGTCCCGGGTGGCGGCACAGGCATGCCAGCGCTCACCCGCACGGCGACAGGGACGGTGGCTCGGGGCGCCGGCCCCGACCCCGACCAGCTCCGGGAGGCGCTGGCCCATTTCCCCAGCGGAGTCGTCATCGTCACCACCCGGAGCGAAACCCGCACGCCGCACGGGTTCACCGCGAGCTCGTTCTGCGCGGTGTCCCTGGAGCCGCCGCTGGTGTCGGTGTGCCTGGCCCGGGCGGCACGCTGCCATCCGGCGTTCGGCGGCGGCGACCGGTTCACCGTCAACATGCTCCGGCCAGGGCACGTCGAACTGGCGAGGCGGTTCGCGCGCAGTACCGGCGACAAGTTCGAGGACGGATCGTTCCGGTGCACGCAACAGGCTGGCGAACTTCATTTTTCACGGACTTCTGGCTGAGCTGATCTCCTCCGTCGGGCGGGCAGGCTGCGCCTTACCCCGGGTTCTCCTGGCTGTGCAAGAGCGCCGACGTTCCGGCCGTGCCTGCTGGGTGCCGTGCGCTCTTGCACGGTCGGGAGGTTCTGGGGTAACCCCTCGGGTGTCCGCCCGGCGGAGGAGATCAGCGGTCCCGCGCGCCCGGCTCCTGGTGACCGGCGGCGGCTCCCCCTCCTCCAGAGGAAGGGCCGGGGTCCGGGGCGGCGCCCCGTTGCTCTTGCCTGACAGATGCTCGCGCCTTGTAGTATGAGCCGGTGTATCGGCGCCCTTGGGATCGCGTTCCGCGAAGTGCGGTCGCAAGGTGCTTTCTAGCCGTTCTGGCCACGCTTATGGCCGGATGCGCGGGCTACGATGCGCCTCCGACGATCTTTCAAGCGATCTGTCTTGTGCTGGCTGCTGCGTTTACTGGTGCGGCGGCTGTGGATCTGCCGGCCGCTGGCGCCCTTCAAAAAAAGCCTGAAATTCGCACGCTCTGTTGCGTATTTTCGTCCCCACGCTCGCGGGGGTAATGGACCCGCGACGCTCCGACGCGACGAACGGGCGGCCGGTCCGACGCGCCCGGGTGGGGTGCCGACCGGAGGGAGGCGGGGCCCCATCCCGGTGCGCGGCCGGGCCGGCCGGGGTCCTGTTCGGCGTGGCGTGTGCGGCGCCCTCGGCCTCGACGTCCGGCTTGGTCAGGATGTGGGGGTTGCCGCCNCGGNGGGGCGGCCTTGAAACCGTAGAGATAATTAGCGAGGATCATCATCAAAGGGTTTTTCGCTGCGTGCGAAGGGAGTTGGTATGGCGATCGTTGGCGGGACGGGTTCGGATGACGCGCTGTCCGTCGGTCGACGGCTGAAGGTTCTGCGCACGCGGCGGGGGATGACGCGGGAGGTTCTGGGCGGGCTGGTCGGTCGCTCGGCGTCGTGGGTGAAGGCGGTGGAGACGGGTCGGTTGGCTGCTCCGAAGTTGTCGATGTTGCTTCGGTTGGCGGAAGCACTCAGGGTGCGTGACCTTGCGGAACTGACGGGTGGTCAGTCGATCCCGGTGGTGTTGTTCTCCGGCCCAGGGCATGATCGGCTCACTGCTGTGCGGGCTGCTGTCAACAGGTTGCCGGTCTCAGCCGCCGATCAGCCTGCGCCCTCGGTTGCAGATCTACGGGGGCGGGTGACCTGGGCCTGGAGGGCGAGGCATGCGGCGCCGAATCATCGGGAGGTTCTCGGGGGGCTGTTGCCCGGGCTTCTGGATGACGCGCAACGCACTGCCCGCGCGGAGGCGGACGGTCCGCAGCGCCGTGCGGCGCTGGCCGTGTTGGCGGAGGTGTACGCGCTGACGCAGTTTTTCGTGTCCTACCAGCCCGCACAGGATCTAGTCTGGCGGGTGGCGGAACGTGGTGTCTCGACCGCGCTGGACTCGGACGACCTGCATGCGGTCGGGGTGGCAGCCTGGCTGATGACACAGGCGCATCGTGAGGCCGGGGACTGGGATGCAGCGGACGTCGTGGCCAGTCAGGCGACGGCGCTACTGCGGGACAGCCTGTCCAGCGATGACGCCACTGACGACGTGGCGGCGCTGTGGGGAGCGTTGCAGTTCGAGAGCGGCTACACGGCGGCGCGGCGTGGCGAGATCGGGAACGCTTGGAGGTACTGGGACGCGGCGGACGCCGTCGCGCGGCGACTGCCGGACGACTACTTTCATCCTGTCACGTCGTTTTCGCAGACGGTCATGCACGCGCACGCCGTGACGGTTGCGGTCGAGCTGCGACAGAGTGGTGAGGGCGTACGACAGGCGGAACGGTGGCGCGCGGCGGTGATCCCGTCCCATCCGCGGCAGGCGCGGCATTGGATCGAGCAAGCACGGGCTTACCAGATCGACAGGAAGTACGACGAAGCGCTTCGTCTCCTCGATCACGCCTACGACTCGGCGCCGGAGACGATCCGGTACAACGGCCACGCGCGGCGGATCATTCTGGAAGAGCTGGACGCGCGGGATGGACGGCGTCGAGAGCAGGCAAGCGAGCTGGCCCGGAAGGTGGGTCTGTTGGGGGTATAGACAGTACCCTCCGGATGCGCTCCGTGGCTCTACCTTCACTGCATGGCAGATACGACCGGCGCCGTTCAGGCGGCGCGACCCTGTAGGCCGGTCCGGTTGCCAGGTGCGGCAGTCACGTTGGCCGCTGGCCCTGGGGGGATCGTCACGGCTGTGACCGTCGACTCGGACGGCGAAGCGAGTCCTGACCGCTCAGTGATGGTGGAGTTCCCTCGCGTACCGCTGCCGGGTGTGGCAGGGGTGTTGGTCGGATCCCGGCCTCGGCCAGTGGCGGGCGGCGGGCTTCGGGCGGACGTGGAGTTCGTCGAAAGGCCCCGGGCAGAACTGGTGCGGGTTGCGCTGGGCATGGCCGGCCTGCCGCGTGTGGGTTCTGTGGTGGTCTGCCCGCCGGGAGCGCCGCCGGGTCGTATGGCGTTGGCGTTCGTGGTGGCGGGACTGCTGCGGGAGCGGTGCACGCCGCCGGCTGCGGTGGTGACGTGCGCGGCACGCCCGACGTTGGGGGTCGGCAAGGTCGGGGTCCCGCATGAGGTGCGGGTAGAGACCGACGGTGACGTTCTCTGCGAGATCGTCTACCAGGTCATTGAGGCTGATCAGGTGTCGAGCTGGCTGGCGGGATGGCGGCGACCAACCCGACCGATCCTCTCGTCGGTTGAGACACGGTGATACCGCTTCGCGCTCCGATAGATCATCGGACCCTTCCGGCCTGCTCGATCGTGGTCACCGACGCTGGTTTACTCATCGCGAAGATCGCCAGCATCGATAAGGACCTCTACGGCCTCGTCGCTTATGCCGCCGAAGTCGGCTATGGCACCGGGTTCAGCCTCTGGGGTAGACGGTGGAGCCGCGTTCTGAGCCTGCCCGGGAAAGAGCATGACGACATCGTCGGACGGATCGCACCGGAAGTACTTCAGCCGAACTTGGGTAAAATGGTACGGGTAGAATCGGGGGCGATTATGGGTGTGCTCTCCACTCGGGATCCACAGTTGATCGACGAGCACCGGGAGACATTAGAATATCTGGCAGCTATTCTTGGCGTTTCCACTGCCGCGCTGGGAATTTACGGGTCCGCGATGTACAAGCCGGCCACGGAACGTGGCGATATCGATTTCGTGGTCTACGGAGAAGAGCAAGGGCGGCAGGCGTGGGAGAGGATTCAGTCAAGGCTCCCCCCGGTGCCCCGACGTAAAGCCGGAAGACCTTATCATCTGCATTTTCCGCATTTGGACGGCTCGGTCTACCTTGATCCGCGTCTTATCCGCTCTGATGCCGATACCGTTGCCCTCGTCCGCGCACGATCTATGATCAGTCCCGGTGCAGCCCTGGATCGTCTCGCGGTGACTGCGGCTCGCGACGCCTTCTACTATCCGGCGCGGTACCAACTCGAAGACGGCTCCGTGTTGCTGAGCTACCGGCTCGGTCACTGCGCACTCCTCAAGCCTGGTGACCGAATCTCGGCAGCTCCGCTTCCCACGGTCCACTTCGATGGTGTGCCACACCGTATAGTCCTACGTTACGAACACCTGACGATCCACGCGGGGGCGGAGCCGTGATGGGCAACGCGACTGACCATCTCGATGAGGCNGCGCGACGTCTCCGCGCTGCCCCGGCCGGGCCCATCCGCCTCGGGATCGGTGGCNGTTCTATCGGATGTGTGGCCGACGTCGACGGCGTACGCCGCTGGCTTCGGGTGGTGGCTGTACCCGAATCTGACGTACATCCGCTGGTCTGGACGGGCACCGCGACCGCTCACGCCCTTCCTCGGAGTGTGCGGCGTCCAGCCATGCAGGGGGGAACCGAATGGTATACGGGCGGGACACGAATCCGCGCTGAGGTCATCGACTATATCGAGGAAAAGGTCTGCTCTGATACCGAGGTCCTTCGTACCGAACTCGATCTGACGGCGGGCTGGTGGCGTTCTCTGCGTGCATCCCTGGACGCTCTCGCCGCACAGCCGACCGAGCGTGTTCCGCGAACTCAAGAGCAGTTGCGCCGTGTCCTCGTCCGGCTGTTCGGCCCCTCGATCGATCCCACGGTGGGAACCTGGGTCACCGCGCATGGTGACCTGCGGTGGTCCAACATCACTCGGCGGACTCCTTACCTGCTCGATTGGGAGTTCTGGGGCGCTGCGCCTGCGGGGGCGGATGCGGCCACCCTGTACTGCACAAGCCTCCTAGTCCCGACGGTCGCAGATCAGGTATACGACCAGTTCGGCGACGTACTGACGAGCCGTGACGGTCGCCTTTCTCAGCTCTGTGTCGCAGTTCAGCTTCTCCGTCACGCCGATCACGGTGATCTCGGCGATCCACTCCGCAAGCTGATTGACGGGATTTTGCCGACCCTCACCAACTGACGGATCCACGCACGAATTTTCGTGTTTTGGTCCGGCGTTGCTTTTTTCGGGCGTCGAGTGGCGGGTTTTCGTCGCCGGTGCCCATGTCGGGGAGTTCGACGACTGACAAATTCGGGAGGTGGCGATGAGGGACGAGGGCAGGGAGGACTTGGTAGATGACGATGATGACGGCTGGGGGTGGGATGACGACGACGGGTATCGGTCCGGGGCCAGGGAGCGTGATCGGCCCTGGTGGCCTGGTGACCCCGTTGGGGGCGTGGGCGTTGGTGGTGCCGGGGGTTCAGGTGGTGGCGCCGTTCGTGGATCTGCGTTGGATGGCGGACTACGCACGGATGCGGGGGATTCCGGCGACGGAGTATTGGGCTCTGCCGTTTCTGGGACGCCGGGTGGTGGCGGTCCTGTGACCGGCCTGGGTCGTCCGGGCTGGGAGGAGTCGTGAGAGGGTCGGTGGCGGTAGGGGCCGCGGGGTGGGAGTTTCACACCGGGCAACTTCCGGAGTTCCTGCTCCTGCCGTGTGACGGTCTGATCGTTGGTTCCTTCCCGGAGGCGGTGGAGGCGGACAGCGAGGCTCAGCAGATGCTGCTGTCCGATCAGATGGCGGTGGACGAGGACATCATGGTGGGGGCGAGCATCGGGATTGCACAGCTCGGCCCGGTGGGGCTGGTGGTGCTGCATCGCCGGTTCACGTCGCTGATGGCGTCGCGGGTCGCGTGGGCGGTGGGCATCCGGCTTCGGCGGGCGAGGCTTGCCGCCGGCGAGTCGCCTCGGGTCGTGATGGCGGGGTCGAAGCCGAACCCGGATGTGACTCCGGATGGGGTGACGTTCACGCTGCATCGGGTGCGGGTGTGTGACCATGAGGTGGTCTCGCTGATCGAGGTGTGGGAGGTGCACTTTCCCGCGCTGGTCCTGGCGGCGGGAGAGGACTCCGTGCTGCTGTAGGCGGTGACCGTGTCGAGCTGGCGGCCCTGAACGTGTCCGGCCCTTCCCCTCGTGGCCGACGTTCGGGGTCGCCGTTGTCGTGTTTGCTGGTTTCAGCCCGGACAGGTCGGGTATAGTAGGTATTGGCATTCGAGGGGCTACGGTCCCTGCGCCATGTAAGGCAGTACGCCATATAGACGGGCTGTCCACGTAGAGCCGCCTGGGAGCGGCAGGACCGGGCTCGGGCTGCTGCACCACAGACCGCGACTGTGGTCTGTGTCCAGTCGTGTTGACGTTTCCGTCTGGGGTGCAGATGTGCCGCATGTGGC
>NZ_JPHT01000056.1:0-17180 GCF_000733325.1 Frankia sp. Allo2 | reverse complement strand
GAGGCCAGCGTCGGGTCTTCCCTGGGCCCTTGGCGCATTCTGTCGAGGACGCGGCGGGTGACCGATGGCGAGAGCAGCGACCCGCCGGCGGCCACGGTGCGGATGGCGCTCACCAGGTCGTTGCCGCGGATCTCCTTCAGGACGTAGCCGGCGGCACCGGCCATGATGGCGGAGAACAGGGCCTCGTCGTCGTCATAGGACGTGAGAATGAGGCAGGCGACGTCTGGATGGGCGGAGCGGATGTCGCGGCACACGTCGATGCCGCTTCCGTCGGGGAGCCGGCCATCGAGGACGGCCACGTTGGGCAGGAGCGCCGGGATTCTGCGGATCGCCTCGGCGGCGAGTCCGGCCTCGCCGACCACCTCGATGTCGTCGTGGCGATCGAGGGTCTGCCGTAGACCGTTACGCACGATTTCGTGGTCGTCGAGAATGAATACCCGGATCGTCTTCATGCGGAGGAGGATACGGTGCCGTCCTCGGAGCCGCCACGCTGTGAAATGGATGCCGGGTTCGGGACCTTCGGCCCTTGGACCGGTCCTTGGCCCGGCGTCGACGGGTGTCTGCCAGCCACCGCGGCGGCGCGTCGGCGGCGCGTCGGAGGCGGGGGACGGTGGGGACGTTGGTCCCAGGTAGGATGGACCTTCGTTCCCTCCATGCACGACCCGAGCATGCTGCCGCGGCCGCCGGGACGCGGGCAGGCTCGTGCCATGAGTCTGGAGACCACGGTGAACCCGCTCCCGGCGGAGCGAGGCGCCTCGGCCTCGGCGCCAGCGGTGGCGCCGACGGTGGCGTCGGGGCCTCCTGCCAGGGTCGTCGAGACGGCGCGGTCCGTGCTCGTCTTCCTTGGAGATCGTGTCTTCAAGGTCAAGAAGCCGGTCGACCTCGGTGCCGTGGATTTCCGCGGCAGGCAGGCGCGGTTGGCCGCCTGCGAGGCCGAGGTGAGACTCAATCGTCGCCTCGCGCCCGACGTCTACCTCGGCGTCGCCGATGTCATCGGACCGGACGGGGAGCCCTGCGACCACATGGTCGTGATGCGGCGACTACCCGAGGCGCGCCGGCTGTCGACGCTTGCCGAAGGTGGCACCGAGGTCAGGGCGGAGATCCACGCCCTCACCCGGGTGCTGGTCGACTTCCACGCCCGGTGTGAGACCTCGTCCCGGATCGCCGAGGCAGGTGGCCTGGACCGTCTGCGTGGGCGGTGGGACGCCTGCTTCGCCCGGGTACAGCGTGACCATGGCGCGGCGGTGAGCGCCAGCATCCTCGACCATGTGAACCGTCTCGCCGTGCGGTACCTCGACGGCCGCGACGAGCTCCTGCGGGAGCGGCGCGAGGCCGGGCGGATCCGCGACGGGCACGGCGATCTGTCCGCCGCGGACATCTTCTGCCTCGACGACGGGCCCAGGGTGCTCGACTGCCTGGAGTTCGAACCCGGGCTGCGGGCGGCCGACGTCCTCGCGGACGCCTGCGCCCTGGCAGCCGACCTCGAGTGGCTCGGACGCCGCGATCTCGCCCGGCTCTTCCTCGATCACTACCGTGAGATGGCTGGTGAGACCCATCCTCGGTCGCTCGAGGATTTCTACTGGGCGCTGGCCGCGCTGGGGCGCTGCCAGGCGGCGTGCCAGCGTGTCGCGGCCGGCGAGAACGCGGCGGCGGAGGCGCGGGCCTTCGCTGACCTGGCACTGGCCCGGTTGCGCTGGGGCCGGGTCCGACTCGTGCTGGTCGGCGGCCAGCGCGGCACCGGGAAGTCCACGCTCGCCGGCGGGCTCGCCGGCACGGAGCGGTGGACCGTGCTCCGCTTCGACGACGCCGCGGCGGACCTGGCGGCCTCGGCCAACCGTCACGATCTCGCGGCGGGGGGNTGGGCAGATGCAGGGGGATGGGTACCGGCCGACGACGTCGACGCGGTCCACCAGGAACTGCTGCGCCAGGCCGGCACAGCGCTGCGCCGCGGCGAGTCCGTCGTGGTCGACGCACCGTGGAACCGGCACAGCCAGCGCGCGCAAGCGGCCGATGTCGCTCGCCGTGCCTTCGCGGACCTGGTGCAACTGCGCTGCACGGCCCCGCCCGATCTCGCGGCAACCCGTACCGACCGGCGTTCCCCGGCAACCACCGCGGCAACCAGCGCCACAGGGTCCGTCGGCCTTGGCCGTCTCGCCGACACCGTCTCCCGGATCGAACCCTGGCCGGAAGCCAAGATCATCGATACGGCGGTGGCCATCGCCGAGTCGCTGCACAACGCCCGCCGCGCCGCGGCCTGATCGGCACGCGAAGCGATGTTCCGCAGTGCTCTGGGTGCTCTGGGTGTTTCGGGTGCTCTGGGTGTTTCGGGGAAGACCGGATGGCCCGGGAGCGGCCACCGCCGAGCGCGGGTAACGCATCGACAGCTGATGGGGATCGCCAATGCGTCCGCGGCAACCGAACCGGTTCTAGTACTGTTCGGGCGTGGGCATGGAAACTGGGTCCGCAGCCAGCCAGAAGCGGGCGGGAACGGACCCTTCGTCGGTCTCTTCGTCGGTCTCTTCGACGGGCTCACCGACGAGCGAGAACCTGACTTTCCCGCTCGTCGCGCGGCTCGAACTCGATGAACTGCTGACGCAGCTGGTTGACCGGGCCCAGGATGTGCTGGCCACGCAGAGCCGGTTGCGCGGGCTGCTGGCGGCGAGTCGGGCCATCGCCACGGACCTGCGGCTGCCGGTGCTGCTCAGGCACATCGTGGAGGCGGCGTGCGAGCTGCTGGACGCCCGGTACGGGGCGCTGGGCGTCGTCGCGCCGGACCGCACCCTGGAGGAGTTCGTCCACGCCGGCATGGACCCGCGGGACGTCGACCGAATCGGTCATCTGCCCACCGGCCACGGGGTGCTCGGTCTACTGATCGATGATCCTCGGCCGCGTCGCCTCGACGACATCTCCCGTGACCCGAGTGCGTATGGCTTCCCCCCCGGCCATCCGCCGATGAGGACCTTCCTCGGCGTACCTATCACCGTGCGCGGCGAGGTGTTCGGCAACCTCTATCTGACCGAGAAACGCGGCGGCACGGCCTTTACCGCCGAGGACGAGGAACTCGCGCTCGCCTTGGCCGCCAGCGCCGGTGTCGCGATCGAGAACGCCCGGCTGTTCCACGACACCCAGCAGCGGCACCGGTGGATGAGCGCGTCCGCCGACGTGACCCGCCAGATCATGGCCGATGCCGACGGCGCCCTCGAGTCTGTTGCGGAACGCGTCCGCACGGTCGCCGACGCGGAGTTCGTCTCCATCGTCCTGCGCGACGAGGAGGCCGGCAGCGCGCGGGTCGCCGTCGCCGTCACCGTCGGAGCGGACACCGTTTCCGGCGCCGGTCAGCGGATACCTCTCGACGGCACCCTCACCGGTCGGGTGATGGCCGAGCAGCAGCCGTTGCGCGTGGAGGACGCGCAGCTTGACGCCCTCCCCGAGGAACGGGACGCCGCCACCGGCCCCCTGATCGTCCTCCCGATGGTCGCCGGCACCGACCACGTGTCCGGAGTGCTGCTTGTCGGTCGAAACCGGGGGAAGCGTCCCTTCAGCGACACCGATCTCGCCAGTGCCGCGAGCTTCGCGGGCAACGTCGCGATCACTCTGGAACTGGCGCGGGTCAAGGCCGACCGGGAGCGGTTGGTGGTCCTGGCCGACCGTGGTCGCATCGCCCGTGACCTGCATGACCACGTCATCCAGCGGATGTTCGCCGTTGCGCTCGGCTTGCAGGACATCGCCCAGTACGAACGTCCATCGAACGCCGAGCGCATCAACCAGTACGTCGAGGACCTTGACGTTACGATCAAGGACATTCGGCGGTCGATCTTCGAGCTGCGTGCCAGCGGCGCGTCCAAGCGAAGCCGACTGCACGCCGCGATCGACCGGATCGCCGAGGACGTGCGTCCGGCCCTCGGCTTCACGCCGACCGTCCGCTACTCCGGACCGCTCGAAACCGTGATCGGTGACGATCTCGCCGACCAGGTGATCGCTGTCGCCCGGGAGTCGTTGACCAATGCGGCGCGGCATTCGCAGGCCGGGACCGTCGAGCTCCGTATCGGCGTGGCCGGCGAGTCGGTGGTCGTCGACGTGATCGACGACGGTGTCGGCATAGGTCCCGGCGGCCGGCGCAGCGGGTTGGACAACCTCCGGACCCGGGCCGAGCAGCTCGGCGGATCTTTCACCCTCACCACACCGGCAGGCGGGGGCACCCACCTGCACTGGGCTGCGCCCCTGTGACACTGGGCCGCGCCCCTGTGACACTGGGCCGCGCCCCTGTGACACTGGGCCGCGCCCCTGCGCGGGGAGACCGTTGGTCCGCTGAGGGGGGACGATCGGCCCATGTGACCAGGCGGCAGCCGCGGGATGGTTGACTCATGAACCTTCCCGTGAATCTCCCCGCCCTTCGCCTGTCCCGCTCGATGCCAGCTCCGGCGTCAGCCGCGGAGAACGGCACAGCGGCTGCGGGCACGCACCGACCGTACCGGGCGATCGAACCGGGCAGTCGGTCCTGCTGCTGCCCCTCCGAACCGGTGGCGCAGGCGATATTTGTCCCCGGTGACACGCGTTCCCATGAGGTCGAGGTGCTGTTGTGCGCCCATCACCTGCGGTGCAGCGCGTCGACACTGAGGTCGTTGGGCGTCGCCGTCTACGACCGGCAGGGGAACCCGATCGAGGACACGGCCACGCTGTTCGGCCGGGACCGCTGACCCTCGGTTCGGCTGACCCGTCGGGTTCGCGTGAACGACTGAACAATGATCCGTCGTCGCTGATTCCGCCAGGTTGTCAGGTTGTGTCATCAGGTCCCATGGCCTCGCGTCGACGCCAAGGAAGGCGGTGACACATGAAATGGATGACAGCGGATGGTCATCTCATCGAGGAGACGGTCGTCAAGGCCGGTCCCGAGCGTCCGGCACGAGTCCTGCGGGTGACCCGGCAGGAGCGTGCGGTCGGCCAGTATGCGTGCTGGGCCGATCTGATCGTCAATATTGATGTTCGGCGGATGACCGAAGTCGAATGAATGACCTGTTATTGGTGCAGGACTGAGCACGGGTCTGAGATGTCGAGGGCCACTGAGTTCTCCCCGCGAGGCGCCGTTCTGGAGGTCGTCCGTGTGCAACTTTCCGGCTGCAGAATCCTGGGACGAGACCGATCTCGCGGCCTGTGTGATCGGGGGCGTGAGAGAGAACGCCCATCGTCTGGGGGTATTCTGGCGGTCGCATCCCGCGACTCCCGGTTCGAGCGGAGACTGGGTGGAGGTGGTCGATATCGGCGCCGGCCGGCTCGCCATCTGCGTCGGCGACGCGGCCGGACACGGCGAGCAGGCCGCGAGGTTCGCGCGACGGTTTCGGGAGGCGATGCGCCGGCACCTGCTCGCGGGTGAGGAGCCCGAGGCGACCATGCATCGCACGATGAACGATATCGCTGGACCCGGCGATATCGGGGAAATGTTTGCTACCGCTTTTCTCGCCGTCGTCGATGCCCGGTCAGGCCAGGTGGTCTACGTCAACGCCGGGCATCCGCCCGCCCTGCACCTGCCCGGGTCCGCGGCTGGCGGCGGCAGCTGCGCCCGCGAGCCACGGTCGCTCGGTCCGACCGGGCCCATCCTGTCTGACCTTTTCGCCGGAAGCGAGATCTGGTCGTCCCGATCGCTGACCATGGACGTCGGAGACCGCCTACTGCTGTACACCGACGGCATCAGCGAGGCGCGCGACGCGCACGGCACACAGTTCGGGACGGAATCCCTGTCCGCCGGCCGGATCGGAACCGACTCGCCTGACACGTTGCTTGACCGCCTTTTCGCGCAGCTCGCCATCCATGCGCACGGGGTCGACGGGGACGACCGCACGATGGCGATCCTGGCCCGCGATCCACTGGTCGCCCCCGCCGCCGGCTACTCACCGCGCTGTCGGGCCGCGGAGAGGACCCTGGCAGCTGACGGGGCGTCGCGAAGCAGCATTGAGAAGCAGCCTGGTCGGGAGAGACGAGGTCCGTCATGTTCGCGGTACGAATTCACGGGTTCGGCGGTCAGGGCGTGCTGACCATCGCCGAGCTGTTGACCATCGCGGCAGTTACGGAGGGTCGCTACGGACAGGCATCCATGGCCGGCGGGCCGGAACACATCGGCCACCCTACGGTCGCCTGCTGCCGGATCGACGACGATCCATTGCCCGGGTGGGAACCGGTCGTGTTCCCGGATGCGGTCATCGTCCGGGACGCNGCGCTGCTGCACGTCTCCGACGTGTTCCATGGACTCGGGGCGGATGGGTTCATCCTGCTCGACTCGGCACGCGACCTTGACGATTTCGGGCTGCCCAGGCTCACCCGGTACCGGCCCGAGCGGACGATCAGCATGCCCGCCAGCGAGATCGCCCAGCGTGAGCTGGGGCATCCGCTACCGAACACGGCTCTGCTCGGTGGCTTTGCCGCGTTGACCGGAATCGTTTCGATCATCGCGGTCGAGACGGCCATCCGGGAGCGGTTCGCCGGTCGGCTCGCGGACGACGGCATCGAGGCGGCTCGGGACGCCTTTGCGTTCGTCCGCTACACCGAGCGGCGCAGGGCCGGGCTTCTGCCGGTAGCCCAGGCCCAGGAATGAGCCTGGGCGCCGGCAGGCCGTGCCGGCAGTGAGCCTGGGAGCCGGCAGGCCGGCGGCGGAGGTCCAGGTCAGCCGACCTGTGACCTGCTCGACCGTGCGCAGGCCGCGGCCGACGATGGCGGTCTTCTCCACCGGGAAACCAAGGTCGGAAAGTTGGTCGACGGCCCTCTCGGCCTCGCTGTAGGTGTCGAAGGTGGCCACCACCTGCTGCGGCTCGCCTACCCGGTCCACCGGGGTCCCGCCCGGAGCATCATCGAAGCGCGGGTTCCCGCGGTGGAGAAGACCCATCCGAGGCGGAGGCGACCCGGGGCCGAAAGGTGATCCGGGGCCGAAAGGTGATCCGGGGCCGAAAGGTGATCCGGGGCCGAAAGGTGATCCGGGGCCGAAAGGTGATCCGAGGTCAGAAGATGATGGTGTGTCCTTCGCGGGATGCGTCGGTGGCGGTGTAGGCGACGCCGTCGACTTTCAGACCGTCCTGATCAAGCAGGGTGATGATGCCGCCCCGGTTGCCCAGCCCGACCGGGGGTGCGAGCGGGATCCGCACGGTGTCCCCGGCTGGCAGGTTGGTGGGCGGAAGGGGGAAACGGTGCCGACCGCTGTCGATGATCGTCCAACCGGTGAGGTCGACGGGCCCTGGGGTGGTGTTGAGCAGGGTGACGGACTCGGCTTCCGGTGCCGGTCCGATGGGGTTGACCAGGGCGGCGACGATGCGCAGGCGCCGGTCGGGTTCCCCGGGGGCTGGTTGGCCGCCCGGTCCGGCCGATGGAACGGCGCGCAGGGTGTGGCCGGTCGTGTCGTCGGTGTGCCAGGCCTGGCTCTGGAAGGCCAGGAACAGTGCTGTCCAGCGGCCCGCGGTGGGGAAGTGGAAGAGCAGGGCACCGTCCTGCCAGCTGCCGTCGTCGGCGATGAAGCGACCGCTGTTGCCCTGGTTCATGTGGACGTCATGCACGCCGTTGCCGGGTACGAAGCCAAAGATCTTGTCTGGTTTCGTGGGCTCGGGCCCCCATCGCTGGCCGAAGGCGTAAATGTGGCTGGTCGGATCGGCGGTCGCACGCTGGACGTGGTGGTCGAGGCGGTCGGCGAGGTCGTTGTCCGGGCCGGGGCGGTCGGGGGGGAGCGCGTGCAGCCCGGTGCGATCGAACAGGTTGCCCCGGACGAAGTCCAGGGCGAGACCGCCGGGCCTGGACTTCAGGGGGGTGAACCCGTCGGGCAGGTCAACGAGGCGGTCGAGGATCGGATGGTGGAACTCCTCGACCGCGATGTACAGCAGTTCGGACGGGGGCTGGGCGGACAGAACGTTTACGGCGACTCGGAAAGAGCCACCACCCTCGACGTGTATCTGGTAGTGCGGGCTGTCGTGCCCGCCCTCCCTGCGCCGGTCGAGTAGCCGGCCTTTCAAGACGCCGTAGCCTGCCAGCGGCATAACATTTCCCCGATTTCCGCGGCGATGAAAAGATCCGGCTGAACGATATCATTCCCGTCTGGCCAGGCGGGTGCGGCGGGGGGAGCTCACCTATCGGTTGGTCTGCGGTCACCCAACGGTGATGCGGGCCGCCTGCGGGCCGGCGGCCGACCCCCATCATGGAGGGACGGTCATGAAAAGGCGGTGATTCATGGTCGGCGTGGCGCCCGGGCGGTTACCGCCGGAGTGTCTCCAGGCGGGATACAAGGTCCGTAGGCGGCGGCATGTCGCGCATTTCCCGGCGTGTCTCGCCTACGGCGAGATCAGGGTCGGCGACGATCTCATCCCGGCCGACCTACGGGCCAGGCCGCTCGCCGCTCCCGGCTGAGGGCGAGGGTCGCCGCGTGCAGCCCGGCCATGCCGTGTACCCCGGCGCCGGGAGGGGTGGCGGCGGAACACAGGTAGACGCCGGGCAGCGGCGTCGCCCAGGGGCGTGGCGAGAGCACCGGCCGGGCGACCAACTGGCGCAGGTCGGCGGTGCCACCGCCGATGTCGCCGCCGATCTCGTTGGCGTTGTGCGCCTCCAGCGCCGTCGNTCCCATCACGTGGCGGGCGAGCACCCGGTCGCGGAATCCGGGGGCGAAGCGTTCGACCTGGGACTCGAGCGCGTCGGTCATGTCGACGCTGGAGCCCAGTGGGACATGGCAGTAGGCCCACCCGGTGTGCCGGCCGGCCGGGGCGCGGCTCGGGTCGGCGGCGCACGCCTGAACGAACAGTACGAACGGCCGGTCTGGATGGTGGCCGCGGGCGACGGCCCGCTCGGCCGCGGCGATCTCGGCGAGCGTGCCGCCCAGGTGCACGGTCGCCGCCCCGGCGACCGCCGGATCGCGCCAGGGCACCGGTCCGTCGAGCGCCCAGTCAATCTTGAAAACTCCCGGTCCGTACCGGTATCGGCCGAGCGCGGCGCGGTAGCGGCCGGGCAGCGCGGCGTCGGCGACCGCGAGCACCTGGCGAGGGGTGAGATCGAGCAGCACGGCCCGCGCGGGCGGCAGTTCCGACAGGCTGGTCACCGGGGCGCCGGTGACCAGTTCGCCGCCGAGTTCGCGCAGCCGGGCGACCAGGGCCTCCGCCAGTGATGATGATCCACCGACGGCTACCGGCCAGCCGACCTGGTGCGCGAGCACCCCGAGGAACAGCCCGTAGCCTGCGGTGACCGGGCGATGTAAATCGATCATGGAATGGGCGGCGAGCCCGGCGAACAGCGCTCGCGCCGCCTCACCGCGCAGCGCGGCGCGGGCGAGCGCGGTCGCGGACCACAGCCCGCGCACGCCGAACCGGGCGAGGGTCAGGGGCGCGGCGGGCGGCAGGTCGAACGGTGCCAGCACGCCCTCGGCCAGCCGCGAGCCGTCGGACGCCAGCGGGCCGACCAGCCGGCGCCAGCCGGAATCGACGCCGTCCCGGTCGGCGAGGCCCGCCGCGGTGGCGTCGAGGTCGCGGCGCAGCAGCGCCGCCGGGCCGTCGTCGAGCGGGTGGGCGAGCGGCACCGGCGGATGCGCCCACCGAAGCCCCTCGGTCGGGGTCGGGCCTGCGGTGGGGGTCGGGTCCGCGTAGGACGCCGGGTTCGCGGAGGACGTCGGGTTCGCGGAGGACGTCGGGCCTGTGCCGAAGGCGCGCAGTGCGGGGGAGGCGAGCGCGAGCGGCAGGACGGTTGCGCACACGTCGTGCCGGAAGCCGGACAGCGTCAGCTCTTCTGTTCGCAGCCCACCACCGGGAGTGCCCGCGGCCTCCCGGACGAGTACCCGCCAGCCGGCCTCGGCCAGCGTCAGGGCGGCGGTCAGCCCGTTTGGACCGGCCCCGACGATCACCGCGTCGAAGCTGTCCGTGCTCACGGTGCACCTCTTCCATGCGGATTCCAGGCACGATCGTGCCGCCGCCGGGCATCGAGCCCGAACGTGATGCCCGCCCGAACGTGATGCCCGCCCGAACGTGATGCCCGCCCGTCCGGCCGCGACCCGGGGCCGCCGTCGCGCCGCTGGTCCGAGCCCAGGAGCAGATGCCACAGAAGGTGTCCAGCGTCACGCATAAATGGGGCGTCTGTCACAGAGGGAAACTCGGCTGTGGACTCGCACGTTGAGATCTGTGCATCATTAGTCACTTTCCGTTTCTGCGGGTCCAGGGTGGGCGTCGGATGTGGTCGGACCGCGGTGTCCGACGGGCGCCGGCAAACCGTCGCCAATGGTCACACTTCGGGGCCGATCTCCGACGAGACNCCCGTCCCGCCGCATCGAACTCGAGGAGGATGCCATGACCGCTTCGGTTTCCCCGCCGTCACCGTCCCGGCACAGCCATTCGCCGCCCATGTCCGGGTCCACCGCCAAGAACGTGCGCCGGACCCGGGGTGACCACAACCCCCTGCGCCCCGATCTCCAGGCCTCCCTGGTCGTGTTCGTCGTGGCGTTGCCCCTGTCGCTGGGCATCGCCGTCGCCTCGGGGGCGCCGGTCGCAGCGGGTCTCCTCGCCGCGGTGATCGGCGGCGTCGTCGCCGGCGCCCTCGGCGGTGCGCCGTTGCAGGTGAGCGGGCCGGCCGCCGGGCTGACCGTCATCGTCGCCGACCTCGTCCACACCTACGGGTGGCGCGTTACCTGTCTGATCACCGCAGGGGCCGGGATTCTGCAGATCCTGCTCGGGCTCTGCCGGGTCGCCCGCGCCTCCCTGGCCGTCTCGCCGGCCATCGTCCACGGGATGCTCGGCGGCATCGGGCTGACGATCGTCCTCGGCCAGTTCCACGTGGTGCTGGGCGGACAGGCCGAGAGTCACGCCTGGGAGAACGTCGCGGCAGTGCCCGAGGCGATCATCGATCCGCACGGTTTCGCGACCCTCGTCGGCTTCGTCACCATCGCCACGATCCTGCTCTGGCCCCGGTTGCCGAAGAGGCTGCCGAACGCCGNCCGANCCANCCCCGCCTATCTCGCGGCGGTCGTGACGGGCACCCTGCTCGCTGCCGTCGCGGGCTTCGACCTGCCCAGGGTCGACCTGCCCTCGTCCCTGTTCGACGCGGTCGCCCTGCCGGGCCTCCCACACGGCGACTGGTCCGGCATCGCGCTGGGCGTCGTCACCGTGGCCATCGTCGCCAGCGTCGAGTCCCTGCTCTCGGCCGTCGCGGTGGACCAGCTTGCCACCACCCGAGGCTGGCGGGGGCCGCGCGTCGACCTCGACCGCGAGCTGCTCGGGCAGGGCTCGGCGAACCTCGTCTCGGGCCTGGCCGGCGGGTTGCCGATCACCGGGGTGATCGTGCGCAGCTCCACCAACGTCGCCTCCGGCGGGCGTACCCGGAAGTCTGCCGTCCTGCACGGCGTCTGGGTGCTGCTGTTCGCCGTGTTCCTGGGCCGCATGGTGGAGTGGGTCCCGCTGTCCGCCCTCGCCGGCCTGCTCGTCGTCGTCGGTGCGCGGCTGGTCAACGTCGCGCATCTGCGCCACGTCCGCCGGCACGGGGAGCTGCCCGTCTACCTGGTGACAATCGTCGGTGTCGTCGCCCTCGACCTCCTGCAGGGCGTCGCCCTGGGTCTGCTCACCGCGCTCGCCCTGGTCCTGCGCCGGGTGCTGTGGTCGAGTGTCCGGCTGGTCCGCACCGGCGAGCTCTGGCAGGTGGAGGTCGAGGGGACGCTGAGCTTCCTGNCCCTGCCCCGCCTCGCGCGGATCCTGGGCCGTATCCCCGCCGGTGCCCCCGTCTCGATCGAACTCATCGTCGACTACCTTGATCACGCCGCCTATGAGCATCTGCGTGGCTGGTGCGCGAACCACGAGGCGTCCGGCGGGACGGTGAGCGTCGACGAGATCGGCCAGGTCTGGTTCCGCCGGCCGGCCGAGGTCGCGGAGCAACGGCGCCGCACCGTCGTCCCGCACCTCCCGCGCTGGTTCGCGCCCTGGTCGCAGTGGCAGGAACTGGAACTCGCCTCGTCATCGTCTGATTCCCCTTCGTCTGATTCCCCTTCGTCGGGATCGCGGTCTTCGGATTCCCAGCCCGCCGGCGTCACTCCGCCGGCGATCCACCCAGTCCAGGGCCCGGACCCGGCGGCGTCGGTGCCGGCGCAGGCCTCCCCCGACCGGACATTCGACCACGTCAGCACGATGCTGTTCGGGGTGAACGAGTTCCACCGGCGGGCCGCCCCNCNCCTGCGGGGCACCTTCGACGCGCTCGCCGGGGGNCAGCAGCCCNGCGCCCTGTTCCTCACCTGCGCCGACTCCCGCATTGTTCCCAACATCATCACCAGCAGCGGTCCCGGCGACCTGTTCACGATCCGTAATGTCGGGAACATCGTCCCGGTGGACGACCCCGCCGGATCCGACCCGGACGCGCCCTTGCGGCGCAGTGGTGACCTGTCGGTGACCGCCGCGCTGGACTACGCCGTCGACGTCCTGCGGGTGCCCTCGCTCGTGGTGTGCGGCCACTCCGGCTGTGGCGCCATGCAGGCGTTGCTGTCCGGCACGCTCGACGGCGCACCCGACTCGGCCCTGGCGGGCTGGCTGTCGCACGCCGCCGCCTCGCTTGAGCGGACGCCCCCCGCCGGCACGGAGGATCTGCCCCCGGTGGAAAGGCTGGGCCGCGCCAACGTGGCGCAGCAGTTGGAGAACCTGCGCGCGCATCCGGCCGTGCGCCGTGCCCTGGCACGCGGCACGCTGGAACTCGTCGGCCTGTACTTCGACATCGCCGACGCGCGCATCTGGGTGCTCGAGGAGTCGACCGGCCGGTTCGTCGACCCGATGGACGCGTTGCCGACGGCGGTCATCGGGACCGGCTCGCGTCGCCGGTGGGACGCACCGGTGCGGGTGCCCGCACCCATGGTCGCGGTCGGCGCGGGTCCTGCCGACGAGCAACCGCCGCCCGCCGGCCGGCGGGCCCGGTGGCTCGGCCTGCCGCGGTAGTGCCGCAGCGGTGAAGGGCCGCCGATCGCCCGGGGCCCTGGATCCCAGGATCCGGGATCCAGGGATCCGAGGTGCTGACCCCGCGGATGCACCGATGGTCGGCGACGTCGACCGTTTGATGACGTCGACTGTTTGATGACAGAGAGTTGCCGAGGGTTAGGCGCGGTTTCAAGACCGGAGACCGTTACCAACCCTCGGCGATTCGCCGTCGCGCCAGTTCGCCGTCGCGCCAGTTCGCCGTCGCGCCAGTTCGCCGTCGCGCCAGTTCGCCGTCGCGCCAGTTCGCCGTCGCGCCAGTTCGCCGTCGCGCCAGTTCGCCGTCGCGCCAGTTCGCCGTCGCGCCAGTTCGTCCGCGGGGGTCACGAGGCCGGGATGACCCGCTCCGGGTAGTCCAGCCAGGATGTCTGACCGTCGGGGGTGACGGTGAGCCCGAAGCGGGCGCAGGACGGCCGCCCTGCGTTCACCCACCAGTCGTAGGCCATTTCGAGTTCGTCCCACAACCGTCGTGGCCCATACTGGGTGACCTCGTGCCCGTCCGACTGCCCGTCCGACCCGGCGGTCAGTGACGCCCACGAATGTGACGCCGCGTGGGACAGCAGAAGTGTTCTCGCCGGGCCGCCTTCCTCGATCTGCCCGGTGGTGCAGCCGGGCAGCCACAGGCCGACCGCGAATCCGGCCGCGGCGTCCGCGAAGGGCTCATCCAGATACCGGCAGGTTGTTCTGACGTCGGCGTCGTCCTCGCCGAGCCACCAGACGGGTCTGTCGGCCCGTTGGCCGCGCAGCCGCATGAAACCCGCATCATCATGAAAATGGCCCGAGGCGGTGCCGTCCGCGACGGTCAATGACAGCAGCGCCCCACCGAACTCGCTCGTGAACGGCAGCACGATCCGCCCGCCCGGCCGGGTCTGCGTGATCCAGGGGTAGGGAACGGTAACCACCGACGCCGTGGCGATGATCCGGTCGTAGGGAGCCCGATCGGGAAACCCCGCCGCGCCGTCCCCGACGACCACCGTCACCGGACGGCCGATTCTGGCGAGGACCGCGCGGGCGTGCCCCGCGATTCCCGGATCGATCTCGATGGTGGTGACCTGGCCGGTCGGGGTCCGCTCGGCGAGCAGCGCCGCGTTATAGCCGGTCCCGGTACCGATCTCGAGGACGTTCATCCCGTCCCGCACATCGAGGAGGTCGAGCATCCGGGCCATGACCCACGGCGCGCTGCTGGAACTGGTCGGTATGACGCCCCTACCGTCGTACCTGCCCGTCCCGTCGTCGACCTGCGTCGTGATCCCGTCGTCGCCGCGGCACAGCTCCGACCACCGCTGTGGATCATCCTGGCGCCGGAGCGGGACCAGGAAGAACCCGTCCTCGTCCCGGACCCAGATCTCATCCGGGATGAAATCCTCGCGGTTCACCCGGCGGACGCTCACGCCTTCCCTGAGCCCTTGCACACGCCGCAGGAGACGGTCTCGTTCTTGCCGTCGCTGGTCACGGTGATCTTCCCGCTGCCGTTGCAGGTCGGGCAGGCTACCGGTTTCGCGTGCTTACCCNCCCGACCGCCTCTCACCCGGGGTCATCTAGCCACCTGGGGCCACCTGGGGGTTCGGACCCACGGCCATGATTCCATCCGGACGGTGCCGCGCGTCAAGGGGCCGCGGCAGCCTCGTGGCCGGGCCGGGAAACCGGTCGAACCTGACGATTCTGATGCGATTTTCACTCGACCTCCAAGCGAGCGGTGGGTGATGACGCCGCTGCGTTCGGGCGGGTCGCCCACGATGCTGTAGTCGGGCAGAACGGTCACCCCGAGCCCCTGGGCGACCATGAGCTTTCCCATCCGCGCGCCGGCGCCGATGGACGCCGGACCCGGCGGATCTCGCTAAAGCGGGCGGCAGACGTGTGTCAAGGTCCAGTCGGTTCCGGTTCCGGTTCCGGCCGCGGTCCTGGTCGCGGTCGCGGCACTCTCCGTTTTCGGCTGCGTGCCGGTCGTGCCGTCATGACCGCCCGCGCCGATCCGATGGTGCAGGAGGGTCGCCGTCAACGGGGCGACGTCGATCCGCCAGAACATCTCGACCGGGCAGCGCAGGGCGGCCACGAGCACGCCCCGGATGACCGCCGGATGGGTCACCGCGATGATGTGGCTCGGTTCGGTGCTTCGCCGGACCAGCCAGTTCTCGACGCGGCTGAGCAAGCTCAGTAGGGATTCGCCGCCCGGCGGGGCCNCCGCCGGATCGCTGTGCCACCGGCGCAGCTCGTCCGGGGGAATCTCGTCCAGGCTGCGCCCCCGCCAGGCCCCGACGTCCAGGTCGCGCAGGGCCGGATCCACCTCGGGGACGACGGGTAGGCCCGGGGCCCGCGGGATGGTGACGTCACCCTTGCGGGCACCGAGGCCCAGGGCGGCGGCGGTCTGACAGGCCCGCGCGGATCCGTCGCAGAGCACCCGTCCCGTCGCGGGAAGCGCGCCAGCCGCTACCGCCTCGGCGGCGCCGGCGGCTCGGTGCAGCCCGTCGGCGTCGAGAGGCTCGTCGATAGGGAACCGGGCGGCCCGCAGGGCCACGGTCGGCGCGCAACTAACCAGGGCCAGCCGCACCGGCGGCACCGATCGCACCGATCGCGCTGGTGGGGGCCGCGGTACGTCGGAACGCGCGTTCGGTCAACGTGCCGAACAGCAGGCCGATGGCCGCCCAGACGGTCGCCTGGATGGCGAGCGAGGCGATCCGGAACCGCCACAGCACGTCGGCCGGGAAGCCCTCCGGCGTCTCGTGCACGTGGGGCAGAACGGCGTAGACGACGCCCAGGACCACCAGCCCGCCGACGGCGGCGGCGATCGTCGCGTTCCAGCCGCCGAGCCGGCCGGTGAGCCGCCGCGCGGCCACACCCGTCCCGACCACGACGATCACCGAGATCAGGATCATGAGGAAGTACAGGACGGTCCGCCGGCCGATCGTGTCGGGATTGCCGATCGCGGGGGGATTCGCCGGGTACTTCAAATCGGGCAGGAGGTAGACCGCGGTGAACCCGGCGAGGGCGACCAGGGCGGCCGTCCCGCGGGGCCCGAGGGTGCCCAGGCGGCCCTGCACGCACGCGTACGCCAGGGCGAACATGCCGCCGATGGCGACGGAGAAGAGCAGCAGACCGGTGAACAGACCGAGCGTCGACTGCACGGTCCGGGACACCGGCTCGGACTCCTCGTGCGCGTGAGCGGCGAGACCCACCGCCTCGTGCGCATGAGTGGAACTCTCGCCCGCCGACTCGAAGGTGATCGCGTGACCGATCTGGCTCTCGCCGAGGGTCTTCGCGACGATGAAGGCGAGCACGGCGGCGACCAGACCGACGAGCATGCCACGGATCAACAGTGTTCGTGCCACAGCGTCTCCTCGCTGGAACAGATCGGGAGGAGGCGTTAGTGGCAGGGGAAGCCGAGCAGGTGGCGGGCGTCGTGCACGAACTCGTGGACGTAGTTCCCGCCGAAGATTGACAGCGCGCCCTGCTCGGCGCCGACGAAGTACAGCCCGAGCAGCGCCAGCAGCCCGCCGAAGAGCAGGAAGGGCACCAGCTCACGCATCGGGATGGTCGGCAGGGCCGGCAGGGCCGGCTGGGCGAGCGGTGCGGGGGAGACGGCGGGGNGCGCCATGAGGAGAACCTCCACTGGAATCACGCGTTCCACGGGTAGGACGGGTTCGGGCAATGGGTCTGACTTCCGAGACCGTCCAGGACGGACGGGCCGATCACAGTGGCGCGACCATGCCGGAATCACACCGGCTTCCATCACACGAACATGTAGAGATAAACAGCGCTATGTAATCCTGTCAAGTTTTATGGGCCGCCAGGATGGCTGGACGGGCCCGGGTGCGGTCCCGTGGGGCATGCTGGTGTGCATGACGACGACGCTCGCATCGACCCTGGTGCCCCTAATGGGACATACCGGGCAGCCGTGAGGCAGGCTCGGTTCCGGTAGCCGCCAGCAGGTGAGCACTCGAGGCCCCTGGACGCAGGACGAGTCCTAAGGTCAGACCGTGCCCCTGCCGGTGGTCGGGAGAGCGGACCACAGATGGGATGTCGTGCCCGCTGATCGTGGCGTGAGCACTTGACCATTAGGGCGTGGTGGATCTCCTGGAGGCTGCCGGACCTGGTGCCGAGAGACGGGAGACCCGGATGCTGTTCGTCGGTGACGACTGGGCGCAGGACCACCACGATGTGGAGGTGCAGGACGAGACGGGTCGGCGACTGGCGAAGGGCCGGCTGCCGGAGGGCGTGGCCGGGATCGCCCGGCTG
>NZ_JPHT01000055.1:0-17544 GCF_000733325.1 Frankia sp. Allo2 | reverse complement strand
CAGCAGCCGCGGACGAACACTGCCGAGCCAGCAGCCGTCTGCCTCCGTCGTCGCACCGCGGTCGGCCGCCGTCCGGATCAGCCGGCGGAACGGGCCCGCTCCGGACCGGTCAACGGGAGCCTCTACTCCGGATCAGCAGTGGAGAGGATCTGCGTCCTCCCGGCCCGGCCATCCGGCCACCCATACGAGCAAGGCGTCGAAACAGTGGCTGGCAATTGTCCAAATCACACATTCCCAATTCACAAGGTGAGGAAAGTTCAGTGGGAACTTTCACGACCCGAGCGTTCAGCGGAAGCACCTTACTCGCCAGACGAGGGCGACGCCCAAGGTTGACGCCGACCGAAGGCAGAGCCCTTCGAACTTCATTGCTTACTACTGNTGACATCACAGGTCNCCGGAGCCCGCAGGCAGCTACAGGAAGCTCTCATCTATACGCCATCGATGAGAGGGGGCGCGACGATCAGACCTAGATCCGCCAGTAGCTGGTGATGTTGGGAGTTCGTAGATCGTTGGAACGTGAGCGGGTGCCTGCCGTGCAGGAAGAATCGGGGTTACCACCACCAACCGATGACGTCCTGACGAGAGGCACCCACCGGGTGAAGAGACTACGCAGATCTGACCTTGGGGTTGTCCTTCCGCACCTGGCGGGTCTCGTTGTCGATCGGGTGGACCGGTCTGGTGATCGGCTGCGGTTACGGGCTCGTGTTCGAGGAGCTGCTGCTGCGTGCCCCGGGTGCGGAGTGCTCTCGGAGCGGGTCCACGGGCGGTATCGCCGCCGGTTGGTCGACGCGGCGATCGCGGGTGCTCACGTCGAGATCGACCTGCTGATCCGGCGGTTCCGCTGCCTGGCGGTGAGCTGTCCACGGGTGACGTTCGCGGAGCAGGTCGTGGGCCTGACACATCCGCATGCCCGGTTCACCCCGCTCGCCGACCGGTTGATCGAAGCGATCGGGTTGGCGTTGGCGGGCAGAGCCGGAGCACGCCTGGCCGGCAGGATGGGGCTTCCGGCTGGTCGGAACACGCTGCTGCGCCGGGTCCGGGCACTGCCCGACCCGCAGGTCGGGGCGGTGACGGTCCTCGGGGTGGACGACTTCGCGTTGCGCCGGGGTCGGGTTTACGGGACGGTCCTGGTCGATCTCGACAGCCGCTGGCCGGTGGACCTGCTGCCTGACCGGGAAGCGGCGACGTTCGCCGGCTGGCTGGGCATCCCGGTGCGCGGGTGATCTGCCGGGACCGGGCCGGTGCCTACGCCGATGGCGCCCGTACCAGCGCTCCGGACGCGGTGCAGGTGGCGGACCGCTTCCACCTGTGGAGCAACCTCGCCGGATATGTCGAGACGACGGTGGCCCGGCACCGTTCCTGCCTGGCGGAACCGCCGTCCACCGAGCAGGCTGTGGACGGCCCGCGGGCGGACCTCGACGGCGCGGTGGCCGCGGCGCGGGACGCGCAGTTCGAGCAGCGGGCGTTCGTGCGACATGCCCGTGAGCGGTACGCCGCCGTCCAGGAGCTCAAGGCCGCGGGCGTGGGCATCAAACCGATCGCCGCCCGACTCGGTCTGGCCCGAGGAACGGTCCGTAAGTACTACCGCGCGACCAGCGTTGACGACGTTCTGGCGAAGGCCCGCGACGAGCGCGGCTCGATTCTGCGGCCGTGGGAGCCTTACCTCACCGGGCGGGTCAACGCCGGGATCACCAACGGCAGCCAGCTGTTCGGGGAGATCCGAGCCCAGGGCTACCCCGGGAGCAGAGCCGTCGTTCTGGCCTACCTGCGCCCACTACGCGCCGGCGGTGGCACCGCCGCACCCGCGGCACGGTAGGCTCCCAAGGTCCGCACCGTGACCCGGTGGATCCTCACCCACCCCGAGCACCTCAACGAGGACGAGACTCTGGCGTCGAAGACGATTCTCACGCGCTGCCCGGACCTCCAGCAGACCGCCGACCGCGTCACGGCGTTCGCGCAGATGCTCACCGGTCGTCACGGGGACCGGCTCAATGGTTGGGTCGACGCCGACGACCTGTCCGAACTGCACCGTTTCACCCGCGGTCTCCTGCGTGACCACGACGCCGTCCTCAACGGGCTTACCCTGCCGCACAGTTCCGGTCAGGTCGAAGGAGCCGTGAACCGCATCAAAATGATCAAGAGGCAGATGTACGGCCGCGCGAGCTTCGACCTCCTCCGCAAACGAGTCCTCCTCGCGACCTGACAGCGCCCGGGTCTACTTCGATCACAAGATCAGGGACAGATCCCGTTTTCGGAGACCGTTGACATCGGCGTTGGTGATCTTCCAAATCTCCGGCCTTCCGAGCCTGGGTCGGATGTCGATCCGGTCCATGTCGAAGGATTTGCCGTTGATGAGTTGCTGACCCGTGGCAGGGTGGAATTTATGCTGATGCTCCGTTGACGGCCCGCAGGCCATGTGATCGGGACGGCGGGTTGCGCAGCTTCACAGCCTCGTCAAAGCCGCCAGCCATGCCTGGGCGGCCCCCGGATTGAATGTCACGGCGATGCGCGAAGGAGCGAGTAGGTCGATGCGCCAGCCACCGGCGAAGCTCTCCCGCAACTCCCGCTCCGAGACCCGGTGCGGACCCCAGGTGCCTTGCTGCCGGTCGCTGAAGCACATCAGGAAGCAGCGTCCACCCGGACGCAGGGCCGCGCCGAGAGAGGCCACCAGCGCCACACGGTCCTGCGGTGCGAAGCAATGGAACAGCCCGCAGTCGAGCAGCGTGTCGAACTGCTCGCCGAGGCCTTCGAGCTCGAGGACGTCCTGGACCAGGAACCGAGCCTCCAAGCCGCGTTCTGCCGCCTTCTGCCGCGCCAGCGCGATACCGCTGGGAGCGGCGTCCACACCCGTGGTGTCCAGCCCGAGCTCGGCCGTCATGAGGGCGTTATCGCCACTGCCGCAGCCGACATCCAGCACCCGGCCCGTGAAGGCTCCTCGATGGGCGAGTTCCACGAACACGGGCTGAGGCCGCCCGATCTCCCAGCCGGCTCCCGGGGCTCCGGCATAGTGGGCCTCGAAGACATCGACACCGCTGTCCGGGCGTGTGCGCGCCGTGCCGGGCTCCTGTGTGGCTGACATCTCGGCTCCTGTCCGCTGCTGTCTCGTCCGCTACTTCACTCGGTGCGCCGCGGGAGCAGCCAGAGCCTTCTGATCCATGTCACGCACATCGTGACTCTTGTCAGGGCTGGGCGATGACGCGTTGTCGCAGGCCCTGGGGATCCGCAGGATCGTCGGTAGGTGGCTCGGAGGTCGGAGTTCCGGCTGGAGGCCGCAGCCGTTCGAGCCGGTCGGTGACGACCGCGCAGCCCTACAAGTCCGAACAGGTGTCGCAGCGTGNCTGTCAAGACAGCAGAACCCAAGGTCCCGCCGTCGGACGACACGGTGACCGGTCTACGCCTCTTCACCCGCGGAACGGTCAACCCGCGATGGCTGGTGCGGACGGTCGTGCCGGCTGCACGAGAGCTGCGGGAGACCCACGGTGCCTCAATGGTCTATCTCCGACGCGGCTGGCTACACGGCCCGCATGTCGACCTCGTGGCGCGCGTGGACCAGGGCGGCAGCCCCCCGCCGTGGGACGAAATGGCCCACCGTCTCGATGCCGGCCCGCTCGACCCGTCAAGCGCGATCAGCGAGGAAACCTACCTGGAAAAGGCACGTGAGNTCGGCCGCCTGGAGCGGGTCCCCCCTCCCTACCTGCCGATGCGAGCGCACGGCACGGTCGAACGGCTCGGCCCAAGCGACACCGCGCGCTGGNCCGTGGCCCTCAACGCGCTCCGCGAGGTCGCCCTCGGCCGCCTGGACCTCCCCCTGATCGACACACTGGAGGACGTCGCCGAGCATGGGGCGCAGGCCGAAACCCGCGTACTGGAAGCCTTCGTGGCCCTCGCCGATGCGCACCACGCCGGCGTCGCCTACGGTGTGTTCTCGCTGCGCTCGCACGTGGAGGCTTTCCTGAGCTGGGCATCGGCCCGCAAGGATCCGCGTCCCGCCTTCCGGGCCAGGCTGGCGTCGGACGCGCCGCGGCTGCGCTCGCTGGTCGAGTCCGCCCTCAAAGGCGACATGAATCGCCACTACACCGCCTGGCAGACGGCGTTCGCCTACACGATGGGCGTCTTCGATCACGCCGTGCTCACCGGAGCACTGACCCTGGACGGGCTTGACGAACTCGACGGCGGCTTCGACCCCGCCACCATGGGCCCACCGGGACGGCCGTCGATGGCTGATACCGGGCCCAGCGACTTCCACCGGGTCATGAACGACTCAGGTGTGATCGCCGAGCCGCCGCAGTGGTTCGCCTCGTACCGCCTGCTCGTGAATCTCTNCTACCAGCAGCTGCCCCTGCTGAGCGTCTCCCCGCTGCACCGCTACTACGTCTGCTACGCCGTCGCCGAGACGGTCGACGAGGTGCTGGGGGAGTCCTGGCAGGAGCGGTTGGAGCGGAGGGCCAGCCGGGCATGACCGTACAGCAGGCGGAGTCGACCGCCACGTCCCCTGCCACACCCGCGGCAGGAGCCCTCGAGCCCCTGTGGGTGCTGCGCGTCAACCTGCTGCGCCGCACCCGGCTGAGCGACCCCGCGCTGGCCGCAGTGCTTGGTGACCTCCTTACCGCCGAAGCGACACTCGCGGCAGCGGCGCAGAAGTGCTCCGACGAGCTGCACGAGCTGATTGGCGCCACTACCGACCGCGAGGCACGCGGCCGGCTCATCGCATTGCGCCGAGACGTTCACAACGACCGCCGGCCGCGTAGCGGCACGGCCGTTACGCCAGCGGTGGACCAGTGGGCGGCGGCGCGGGACCGGCGCGACGCACTGCGGGCACGGATCGCGGACACCTATCCACAGGCCATCGCCCGGGAGCGGGAGGGGCTGGGTGCCCTGCTCGCCGACGACGACCTGCGCCGCGCACTGGCCCTGGTGGCGCCCGAGGTGTCGGACGGCGCCGATCGGTATCGCGCCGCACTGGCGGATTCACGTCCGCTGCCCGCGCGACTGCGCAAGTCGGAGCGTGGTCTGGTGCAGTACGTCACCCGGGCCATGATTCGCACCAGCCCGCTCTCCCGCTTTACCGCCGTAGGCGTGGCGGTGCCCGATGACCGGGGTCGGGCCCCCGACGAGATCCGCTTCGCGAGCGCCGTCCCCTTCATGGGGCTGGACCGGGTGATGCTCGGGTATGTTGCTGCCGGGCTGACCGCCCCGAGGGACGGCGTCGGGCTGGACCACTGGGTCCAGCTCCCACCGACGGCCGAGGTCGACGAGTCCTCCGCCCGGCTGTACTTCATGCGCCCCACGGCGAAGGGCATCCAGCGGCTGTCCACACCGGTGACAGGCCTTGCGCAGTCGGTCCTGGAANNNNCGNCNANGGNCCCCCGCCGTGTCGGCGCCATCGCCGGCCACATCGCAGAGCGGACGGAAGTCCACTACGACCAGGCGGTGCGAGCCATAGCACAGGCCGTGGGCGCGGGTATCCTGTGCACGTGCGACGGGCCGGAGGACGGGGACGCGCCCTACTCAGCGCTTCTCCACCGGCCCGACAGCCCGGTCGTCCGTCTTGACGATGTGGCCCGGCGGTTGAAAGTCATCGCCGACGCCCCGCCGGAGGACCGCGTGGCCGAACTGAGCCGACTGAGGAGCGCGCTGGCGGACGTCAGCCGTCATGCGGGTCGACCCGCGCAGATCCTCGTCGAGGAGGACTACGTCCTGCCGCCCCGGACAGTGGCCACCGTTGCCTGGCGCGACCGGCTCAATGACCTTGCCGCCGGCGTCGAACTGCTGTCAGTCTTCGACCGGCTCCACGATGTCCGTGCCCTGTTGTCCGCCGTGTTCGTGGAACGGTTCGGCCGCGGAGCCGTCGTTCCTCTGGCGGAGCACGCGGCGTACCTGGTCGCCGAGGTCTACCGGCACAACGGAGCCGTCGACGGCAAGGTACCCCCTGGTATCGGCCCGGCCGACGGCTCGCTCGACGAACTCCAGGTTCTGCGTCGACACGTCCTGGACAAGCTCTACGCTGACATCTCCCGAAGCGATACCGAGGAGGTGGTCTGGAGCCCCGGGCACGTGCGTGCACTGGCCACCGGACTGCCCGCACGGTTCCGTGCCGCACCACTGGCGCACAGCGTGCTCGTGCAATCCTGGAACGGGCACTTGGTGTTCAACGACGCATACGCCGGGCACGGCATGCTCTATGGCCGGTTCCTCGGCCCGGACCGGGACCTGGGCGGTGCCGCACTGCCCCATCTTGCCGAGCGGCTGCGACGGCAGTACGGCACGGACGGCCACCGGCTCGTTGAGGACCTCGGTCTGCACCGTCTCAACGTCAACGCCCACGCACCCGTCCTGTCCGACGGCCTGGTCCCGGACGACTGGTTCACCTTCCGGCTCGCCCATGACCCGGACACCGACGGTCTCACCGTGCTCGACGCGGAAGAACGGCCCACCCGTGTCCTCACCCTCGGCGCCGGGCACCCCGAACTGTTCCCGCCACCCGTACGGGTGGCTACCTGGCTCGTCAGCGGTGGACGGCTGATGGAGGACCTAATCGGTGGCTGGCACTCGACGACCGGATGGGACGGCGACTCGAGCCGGCCCTGTCCCCGGCTGCGCGTCGGTTCCGCCGTACTCTCCCGGCGCCGGTGGTACGGCGGCCGGGAAATGGCTGATGCCGTCGCGGCCGGGCCCGCCGAACATGACCGCCTGCTGGCCCTCACCAAGTGGCGTGCCCGCCACTGCATTCCGGCGGAGATCGTCCTGAAGACCCCCCTGGACGACGGCTACCGCCGCGAGGCCATCGCCTCGGGCGAGGACGCCCAGGCCCACCGGCAACGGCAGAAGCCGCAGTACGTGGACTTGCAGAGCGCCCTGAGCGTGCGGGTGCTGCCCAGGCTCATGGAACGGCGCAGCCCCGGATACCTGGAGGAGGCCCTGCCGGGCGTCGGGGACGGCCCGCACGCCGCCGAGTGGGTCATCGAGATCGGGCGCCCAGCGGGCGGAACGTTCCAGTACGGAGGAATGCCGGAATGAAGATAAAGTCGCGTACCTACCTGCATTACGCACCGGTCCCCGGCGGCGTGTACTTCAGTGGCCCGACAAGCCAGTTCGTCATGCGCGGGCCGGAGTTACTGTTCACCATCGCNGACCTCTGCGTTCCGCTGTTGGAGGAGGGCACAACCGAGGACGATCTCGTGCGTGCCCTGGGCACCGAGAAGGCCCGACCGGCGGTACGCAAGGTAGTCGACGGGTTGCTCAGCCACGACATGCTCCTGGACACCGCAGGGTTCACTGTGGCTGAAACCGGTATCGCCGAACGGGATCGCTTCCCCGAGGCGCTCGCCCACCTGGAGGCGTTTACTGACGATCCCTACGCGGCCTTCGCCGCCCTGCGGACCGCACATGTGGTGCTCTATGGCCCGGCGGCCGTGGTGTCCCCAGCCGCCCGGGGACTGGCCCGGGCAGGCGCCGGGCACCTGGCTTTGGCTACTCCCGATGGGGACCTCGACCCCGTGCGGGCGGTGGGGGAGCGCCTGGGAGCGCGGCTCCTCAGTGACCAGGAAGAACTCAAAGAAGCACTTGCCGAAGCCGACGCGGTGCTCTGGTGTCCCGGGGAAGACGGCGAGCCCGCCCCCCGGGTCTCCCTGCGGCCGGCCGGATGGCTGGTACCGGTGAGCCTGGGCGAGGCCACGGTCGTCGGACCAGTTCTCGACGCGACGGCAGCATCCGGGCAGTGGCCCGCGTCGGCGGAAAGAGCGCTGTCGTGGGCCCACAGGCACTCCGGCGGACCAGTCGCCCGGCCGGGGGCGGACAGGCTCGCGGGAGCGCTCGCTGGTCAGCTGTTGTTTGATGCCCTCACTAATTGTGCCGCTTCCGCCGAAGCGCATGTCGTCCATGGCGACGACCTAGCCGCCGACCGCGTCACCGAGCCCGGCGCACCGGCCACCCCGCTTCCCCTGGGCACGGTGGAACTGCTGGAGCGCATGCCCTACCCGTGCGGCAGGGCACCCGAGGCCGGCACATCCGCCGAAGCCCTCGGGCACGCCTTGGTCACCGCCTTCGGCCCGCACCGGCGCGAGCCGGAGAATCCGATCAACGACCACCGCGGCTATGCGTCCGTGCGCAGCAAGTTCCCCGTGCACGCCTTCGTAGCCGACCGCGAACGACGGCAGGTCCTGGATGTCCACCGCAACGCGCTGGTGGACCTCGCCGGCGCCAACCCCCCGCAGGACCCCTCGGCCGACGGCTGCGAGATCCTTCTGATCGGGCGGTACACGCGGCTGCCCGCGAGCTACCGGTGGTTCCGCGGCGCGCTGGTCCACCTGGAGATGGGCATCGCACTGCGGTCCCTGTGCCTGGCGTTGGAGTTGTTCGGCCTGTCCGGCCGGCTCCGGCTGCCGAACAGCGGCCAGGGGCGGCTGCGCGAGTTCGGCCTGCGCCCTGCCTGGGAGTGGACGCTGCCGCTGACCGTCGAACTGGCCGAACGACCGGCACCGGTGCAGACCACCGGGCGGGGCGCCGATACCGTTCCCGACCCCGTGCTCGCCGACGTCCTCGCCATGAACCGGGCCCAGACCTTCACCGAAGCGCCGGCCACCCTGGGACCCGCGGCGCCCAGCCAGGATGACGTGACCGCGGCAGCGGAGCGGTCCTGGGCCGAACTGCTGTGGTCACGCACGTCCGGACGTATGCCCCGAGGCCTGTATGGCATGAACGGTCGGCGGCGGGTACTCCCGGCTGCCGTGCTCCAGGACGCGGTGCGCTGGCTGGGCGTGCCCCCGCCCGGAGACGTCCTGCGGGGCGTGTCCAACGCGATCAGAACGACCGTCGTGATCCAGGGCATCGAGGGCCACCGCGACGGGGTGTACGAGGTCGCGGACGGCCACACCGTGCTGAAAGCGGCGGACACGACGGCTGCGGCCCGTCTCGAAGAGGTCTACGGCTACACTCTGGCACCGGGCAACGGTTGCGACGTTCGGCACGCCTCGATGATCTGGTTTCTCACGGTCGACCCCCGAGTCGTGGTCGACCGCTACGGTCCGGGCGGCTGGACCACGATCCAGTACGTGTGCGGCTGGGCGGCCCACGGACTGACGCTCGCGGCAGCCGGGTCGGGCCTGTACGCCAGGCCCGTACGGGCCTTTTATGAGGCAGCGGCACGGCGCGTCCTGGGTCTCGGTTCCGAGGAGATGGTCGTGCTGGCGGTGATCGGCGGAACTCCCGGATACCGGGGCCTGATGCTCGACCTGCGAAGCTGAGGGAGACACACGTGAACCGTACGATCGCTCCCGGCAGCCCTGTCCGAGCCGGAGACGTCCCGACAACCTGGCGGTCGTGGCATCTGCACCTGGGGTCCGTGGCCGGATCCCTTCATGACCGCGTACTCGGCGAGGTGATCGGCCCCACCGTCGACGACGTACCTGGCAAACCGTGGTTCTTCATCCGCTACTGGCAGGCTGGTCCACATCTCCGGTTCAGAGTCGGCGACTTGGACGACGACGAGGCGCAACAGGTCGAACAGTCCCTGCGGGAGCGGCTCGCGCGTGCCGGGACGCTGCGCGATGGCGAGGAGCCTCTCGACGCGGAGAGCCACCGGACCGCCGCTCGGCGTCTGGCTGCCACCGGCGGCGAGGCTGAGGACACGGCTGGGGGGCCGCTGCCGCCGGGAGTCCACCGCGCGGTGTTCGTGCCCGAGACCGAGCGGTACGGCGGGGCAGCGCTGATGCCTGGTGCGGAACGGCTCTTCCAGGTCTCCAGCGAGCTGGTCAGAACACATCTGCCGAGCCTGCCAGGCACCCGGGAGCGGTCGGCCGTCGCACTCCGGGCCACGGTGTCGGCGGGCGCTGCGCTGGGCGGACGTGGCGAGCAGGCCGACTACTACCACCAGGCGCTGCACGCCTGGCGCGGCATGGTGGCGGCCGGATTCGGCTACTCCGAGCAGCAGTTGGATCGACTCACCGGTGCGGACCGCCCGGCGCTGTCCACGGCGGGGGCATCGCGACGCGGGAGCATCGACCCCGAGCGCCACGGTGCTTTCGCCCTGTGGCACCGCCTCCTGACCGAACTCGCCGACACGGTACGCGCAACCGGCACGACCCACCCGGGCCGCATCGTGCTCTCCCACGTCCACATGTTCCACAACCGTCTCGGCCTGAGTCTGGTCGACGAACTGCAGACGTACGCGCGGCTCGTCCGGCTCTTCCCCCTGGACGCTCCCGTCGGCGGCCCGTCCGGCACGCCTGCCGCCCCCGACCCGCATCGCAGCGCACACGAGGGGTGATCATGGTCAACCAGCCGCTGGCTGTGCCAGCGCGGACCCCCGCGCCGCAGGCCGCCGAGGTGGTCGCTCGGGCCGTTGGCGTCACCCGGTGCTACGGCGGCACGACGGCCCTCGACGGCCTCGACCTCGAGGTGCGGGCCGGCGAGCTGGTGGGCCTTCTGGGGCCCAACGGAGCGGGCAAGTCCACCCTGATCCACGTCCTCACCGGTCTGCGTCGCCCGAACCGGGGTCGTTGTGAACTGTTCGGGCGGGATCCTCGGACCCCGGCGGGCCGGCGGTACATCGGAGTCACCCCGCAGGAGACCGGACTGCCCGAGACACTGCGCGCGCGCGAGGTGGTCGACTTTGTCGCGGCCCACTACCCGGCTCCGGAGGACCGCGATGCGCTGCTCGACCGCTTCGGGCTGACCGATCTGGCGCACCGTCAGACCGGTGGTCTCTCCGGCGGTCAGAAGCGCCGACTGGCCGTGGCCCTCGCCTTCGTCGGCCGGCCCCGCCTCGTCTTCCTCGACGAACCGACGACCGGCCTCGACGTGGAGGCCCGCCGGGTGCTGTGGGACCACATCCGCGCGTTCCACCAGGAAGGCGGCACGGTGGTGCTGACCAGTCACTACCTCGACGAGGTGGAGGCGCTCGCAGAACGGATCGTGGTCGTCTCCGGCGGGCGGGTGCTCGCCGACGGCTCCGTCACCGCGATCCGCGGGATGGTCGACGTCCAGCGCGTCAGCCTGGTGACCGCTTCGTTGCCGTCGCTTCCGGGCGTCATCAAGGTCGAGGAGATCGACGGACGCACCCACGTGCTGACCAGGGACGCTGACCAGTTCGTACGCGACCTGGTGGGCAGCGGCGCGCCCTTTTCGGGGCTGGAGATCCGGCCGACGACGCTCGAGGAGGCCTTCATGGCCATCTCGTCCGCCTGACGCCCCCGGCACCGCCGCGCCGTCCACCGTACGCGGAAGGAAAAGACTCCGTGTCCATGACCCTCCTGCATGCCCGTTACCAGATCCTTCAGACCATCCGCATCCCCATCGCGGTGATCGGCTCCGCGTTCTTCCCTGCGGCCTCGATGCTCTTCTTCGTGGTTCCGGCGACCGGCGACGACCCGGCAGGTGCGACCTACGCGACCGCTTCGATGGTCGTCTTTGCCGTCATGATCAGCAATCTCTTCGGGCACGGCGTCGGCGTTGCCGAGGACCGCGCCCAGCCCTGGGACCCTTACACCCGGACTCTTCCCGTCGGCCCGTGGCCGAAGTTCGGGGGCAGACTGATCTCCGGCCTGGTGATGATGCTGGTCTCTCTTGCCCCGGTGGTCGTCATCGCTGCCGTGGCCACGCCGGCCCGCATCTCGGCGGTCGGGTTCGCCGCGGCTGTGGGTGTCGTCGTCCTGGTCTCGCTGCCCTTCAGCCTGATGGGACTGGCCATCGGCTACCTGCTGCCTACCAAAGCGGCCCTCGCCGTAGTGCAGGTCGTCTTCTTCCCAATCGCCTTCGCCGGAGGCCTGCTCTCCGCCCCCGGCAAGGCTCCCGGCTTCATCGAGACCATCGCTCCGTACGTGCCGAGCCGTGGCGCGGTCGAACTCATGTGGGCGGCCGTCGGCGACTTCAGGCCGAGTACCACATCCCTCATCGTGTTCGTCCTGTGGTCGGTGGTCCTCGCGGCCCTCGCGGTCTTCGCGTATCGCAGGGACGAGGGCAGGCGGTTCCGCTGACCGGGCAGATCGAGGGGCGTCCACCCAAAGGCGGACGCCCCTTCGCGTACCGGATCCAACCAGCCGCCGTCAGAGGGCGCCGGCGTGCGGGACTCGGACACGCTCCAGCAGTTCACGGACGACCTCCGAGGTCTCCGCTCGGTCACTGCCGACGCCGAACACCTGGAAGTCGGGGCGGATCAGCGCGGCCCGCGCGCCCATGCCGTCCAGCCAGGCTCGCAGGAATCCTCCGGCGTCGGCGACGGACTCCCACTCCTTGCTGACGGTTGGGGCCGCGCCCGCCGGCAGGACCTGTACCAGGCGGACACTCCGGTCCCGAAGTCGCTCGGCCAGCCCCGCCTCCAGCAGTGCCTCCGGCACGCCGAGGGCCAGCAGGACGAAGTCCTGGCCCAGGATTTCCATGCGCGGCTCCGGAGAGCCGACAGCGCCCAGCCGCACCTCGGGGACACGTCGTCCGGTGCCTCGCCCCGGAGCGCCGTCGGACAGGTGGTGCGCGAACCGTCCGTCCATAGCCTGGCCTGGCACAGCGTCGGTGCCGTGTCCCGACGTCGACTTCCCGGATGTCGCCGGCGTCGCGCGGGCCAGCAGTGCGCGGTCCCGTTCGGCGGCCGCCGCCGGATCGGTCACGCAGATGATCCGGCCCAGCTGGGTGGACATCTCGACGGTCTGCCGGGCCTGCGGCGCGCGCTCCGCCTCGTAACTGTCCATCAGGTTCTCGTCCGCGCAGCCCGCCAGGATCAGGTCGAGTTTCCATGCGAGATTGGCCGCGTCACCGATGCCCGAGCACATGCCCTGCCCTGCGAACGGCGGCATCTGGTGGGCGGCGTCGCCGGCGAGCAGGACGCGCCCGCGACGCCAGCGGTTCGCGACACGCGCCGCAAACGTGTACACGGCATGCCGCACGAGCGTGGCGTTGGCAGGCGTGACACCGAAGAGGGACAGCAGGTCCCACGCCTTCGCCNCCCCGGCGAACTCCTCGGCGGACTCGCCGGCCAGCCGCATGAACTCCCAGCGCCTGCGGCCAGGGCCCGCCGAGACGGCGACGCGCGGCCGGGCTGGATCGGCGTACTGGACGTTGCACGCGGGGAACTCCTCCGGATGGTGCGGTACGACGTCGCAGGCCATCCAGTCGTGCGAGAAGCCGTAGTCGGTCAGCGACGCGCCCATGGCCGTACGGACGAAGCTGCCGGCACCGTCGCACCCCACGACCCAGCGCGCCCGAACCGTACGGCCGGCACCGGACCCGGTGTCCCGCAGCCCTACTTCGACGTGGGACGCGCGCGCCACGAGCCGGAGGGCCTCCTGTCCCCGCAGCACTCGCAAGGAGGCACACCGCTCCCCGTGTTCGGTCAACGCCGCCTCCAGCCGCGGCTGGTACATCGATGTCGAGTCCGGCCAGCGATGCTCGTCTCCGGGGCTTAGGCCGATGCGCAGGAGTGTCCGACCGGTGCCGTTCACAACCATGTAGTCCGGTGACGGCTCTCCGATGGCACCGAGTTCCGCGCGCAGTCCGGCCGCTGCCAGAACGCGGGCCGCCTGTGCGTCGAAGGCCACGGCGCGTGGGAGGGGGTAGGGGTGCGGCTGCCTCTCGGTCACCGTGACCCGCCAGCCTCGCCGGGCCAGCAACAGGGACAGAAACTGGCCGACGGGCCCGTAGCCGACCACGAGCACGTGGCAGTCGTCGGCGGATCCGCCGGACTCCATACCTGTTCGGGTGGACGGCAGTGCGCCGTTCATCTATCGGTCCTCCGTATCTGGCCCACGATCGCACACCGAAGGCAGGCCAGATTCATGCTAACTACCTGGACTTCTCTCTGCCCTTTTCTGCGACACGACAAGTGATCGGCGTAAGGTCAGGAGTGACAAATGTCAGCACCCCATACGGCTGCGGTTGCGTTCCGTACCGATCAGACCGCAGAATCACATTGTCGGCCTACAGGCTGACGCAATCCATGATGAAGGAGAGAACAATGAGCGCTCTCGCCAGCGAGAAGCCCATGGACGACAAGCTGTTCGCCGGCTTCGACATCGAGGAGCTGGAGGTGCTGGAGGTCTCCGACAGCGTCGCGCTACCGGAGATGGGTGCGTCGTCTGGCTCAGGCATACTCTGCTGCTCCTCGTCGTCGTCGTCGTCATCCTCCTGCTGCTGACCTCAGTAGTGAGCGGTGCGCCTGTCCGGACCATCTGCCCGGACAGGCGCACCGTCGTCAAGACCCGGACGGGTGGAACCATGACCAGTTACACCGGCGCCTTCTCTTTGGAAATCCCGGATTTATGGAAAAACCATGAGAACTGCGCTTTCCGTATTCTTTACGGACTGGTCCAGAGGCCGAACTCGCTCGTGGTGCGCTGGCGTGACAGAGAAATCACGGCCGAGCTTCTCGCCGAGCTGATCCTGAATGCTGCAGAAACCTTCCTGCAATGCGGTGCCGGCCCACGCGAAGCCATTGCCGTCCTTGCATCGTCCAATCATCCGGCGATGCTCGTCTGCCGATATGCGGCACACCTCATCGGGGCATCCGTCGTCTACGTCCGGGCCGCCAACCCCCGCACCGACGCCGAAATGCTGTCGCGCCAGGTGCAGTCCCGGATCCTCGAGGAGGTCGGGGCCCGCGTCCTGGTCGTCGACGCATCACACATCGACCGGGGACGAGCTCTCGTGGCGTCCGCCACGACGCTGCTCACCCTCGTGACGGAAACGTACCCCGCGGTGCCGCTCGACACAGGTCGTACGCCCCGGCTGCCTGATCTTCCCCCGTACGACGGCGACGCGCGTGCTCTGGTCACGTTCACCAGCGGAAGCACGGGACAACCCAAGAGCTTGTCTCAGTCGTACCGCACCTGGAACGCGACCGTCCGCGGGTTCTCCGGCCGGACCGATACCCACCTACCGTCGCGGATCCTGGCCGTGACGCCGGTCAGCCACACTGTCGGCTTCATGGTCGACTCCGTCCTCGCCGCCGGTGGCAGCGCGGTCCTGCATGAAGGCTTTGACGCCGGCACCGTGCTCAGCGATGTCGCCAGGCACCGGATCACCGATACCTATCTGGCCGTTCCGCACCTGTACCGCCTGGTTGAGCATGAGGACCTTCCCCGCACCGATGTGTCGTCCCTGCGTCGGCTCATCTACAGCGGCACCCCGGCCGCGCCACGTCGGATCGCGCAGGCGGTCCCCTGCTTCCGCGACGCCATCGTCCAGCTCTACGGCACGACGGAAGCGGGCGGCATCTCCAGCCTCACGCCGCTGGACCACCAGGAGCCCGAACTCCTGCCGACGGTCGGGCGGCCCTTCCCCTGGGTGCAGGTCCGCATGTGTGACCCGGACACCGGCGCTGAGGTGGAGCGAGGCCACGTGGGGGAGGTGTGGACGTACTCGACAACAGTGATGGACGGCTACCTGGAGACCGGCGTCCCCACGCACAGCACTCTGCGAGACGGCTGGCTGCGCACGGGTGACCTCGGCTACTGGGACCAGTACGGCTATCTGCGGCTGGTCGGCCGGGTCGGCCAGGTGATCAAGGCCGGCGGACAGAAGGTTTACCCGACGGCCGTCGAGTCGGCGCTCCAGGAGCATCCCGACGTGCGGCATGCCGTTGTCTTCGGCGTCCACGACCGGGACCGGATCGAGCACGTGCACGCCGCAGTCGTCCTGGCACCCGGTTCCTCGGTCACAGACGAGGAGCTGAGTCGCCATGTGGCCGCCACGCTCGACTCGGCCCANGCACCTGCGCACTTCAGCCGATGGGCCGAGATCCCGCTCACCGCGTACGGGAAACCGGACCGAGCGTCACTGCGTTCCCGAGCGGAGCGGGAAGCGCTGGGCGGCGGGACAGTGCAGAGAGGAAGGGCACTGTGACAGAACAGCACTTCGCCCGTGCGCTGAGGATGGCCCGGCTCCACCGCTGGCACCCCGCCAGGCTGGCGATCACACCGCTCGACCACTCGATCAGCGACGGACCCGTGGTGCCGCGCGGCACCACCATCGACGGCCTCGCAGGTCAGCTGGTGGAGGCCGGCGTGGACGCCATCGTCGTCCACAAGGGCAGCCTCCGGCACCTTCGTCCCGCCCGTCTCACCGGCATGTCGGTGATCGTCCATCTCAACGCAAGCACCGCTCACGCACCCGATCCGGATGCCAAGTACCTGGTCACCGGAGTGGAGGAAGCGCTCAGGCTGGGTGCGGACGCAGTCAGTCTGCACGTCAACCTCGGCTCCCTCGACGAACGCCAGCAGATCGGGGACCTCGGCCGGGTCGCGGAGCGCTGCGAGCAGTGGAACCTGCCGCTGCTCGCGATGATGTACCCGCGCGGGCCGCGGATCAGCGACCCGCATGATCCGGAGCTGATCGCGCACGCGGTCACACTCGCCGTGGACCTGGGCGCGGACCTGGTCAAGGCCCCCTTCCCCGGGTCCGTCCCGGCCCTGCGCGACCTGACGGACGCCTGCCCCGTCCCCCTGCTGTGCGCCGGCGGACCCCGCCGCAGTGAGGACGACGTTCTGGCGTACGTACGCGACGTGCTGCACGGCGGGGCCGCCGGCGTGGCCATGGGCCGCAGCATCTTCCAGGCCGACGACCCGCGGCGGATGGCTGCGGCGGTGGCCCAACTGGTCCATGCGGAATCCGAGCCTCGTCTCGAACCGACTGCAGAAGGGCAGCGAAGTGAACGCAAGGAAGCTGTGCTGGCTTGACATCCGCGAGGCCGGCGAAGCCCGGGCCGCAGTCCTCGATGAGGCTGTGCACCAGCGGATCGACGGCATCGTGAGCGACGATCCGGCGGACCTCGGCGGGCTGCCGCCCACGGTCCGCAAGATACTTCTCTATGACGGCCCCACAGCCGAAGCACCAGAGACTCCTAACCTGCCAGGCGTCCTGCTCGCCGCGAAGCTCGCAGGCCACGGGCACGTCATCGTGGACGGCACGGTCATCGAGACCGACCGCCTCCGTACGCCCGGCCCGACGACAGGCGTCGACCTGTGGTGGTCGGGGAAGCACCACCACCACGGCGGCAACATCCAGGTGGTCTCCGCCCCGGACGACGGCTGGCCGCTGTGGACCTCCGACGTCCGCCCCGGCCGTGAACACGACTCCACCGCCCTGCGCGCCTCCGGCGCCCTACCGGTCCCGGCGGACTGGACCACCGACGGCGGTGAGATCCTCACCGACCTCGGCTACGAAGGGCTACGAGACCAGGTCACCATCCCTGCCAAGCGAGCCAAGGGCGGCGGGCTCACCCTCGACCAGCAGAACCACAACAGGACCCACAACCCGCTACGCGCCGTCGGCGAACGCGCGAACGCCCTGCTCAAGGTCACCTTTCGCGCGCTGCGGAACGTCACCCTCGACCCCTGGAAGATCGGCCAGATCACGAAGGCCGCCCTCGTCATCCTCCACACCGAACACGGCCGCACCACCTGACAGCCACCACACAAACATCCCACCGCTGCTACACAGCGCAACAGGCGGTTACCGGGAAAGGCTCACTGAGGCGCTTTGCGCCGGTCATCGTCGAGACAAGCGAGGTCGACAGGATGTACCGCAGGCTGTAGATCGCTCCCTTCGCCTTACGTGGGT
>NZ_JPHT01000054.1:0-18104 GCF_000733325.1 Frankia sp. Allo2 | reverse complement strand
CCGTACGCGGCGTCCCGATTGTCCGACCAGAGCGTGATGGCGGGCCTCACGCGGCCACGCTCCCCAGCTCGTGACCGCACTTCGCGCAGTGGGAGNGATCAAAGTAGCTGGGGACGTGGGGGCAGGGAACGAGCGTCAGCCGCTCCCCGCGCGGCCACGCGCGGCACGTGAGCGCGGACCGATCGAACGGCCGGTAGTAGACGATGGCCCCGCCATGGTCCAGCGGAGAGATGTAGTCGACCCATCCCAGCGGCGTAGCCATGCCAACCCGGACATCGGCAACGTCCACCGTCGCCGGGGCATCGGCCTGCGGGGCCTCATGGACGAGCCCCAGGGCGGTGCGGCCCGCGTCGGTCAGCCGGTACGGCCGGACACGAACCAGCCCCCCGCGCAGGTCACGGAACTGGTCAGGAACCTCGACGATCAGACCCTGCCTGACTAGGCTGTCGATCGTTCGGGCGTTGAGCGTGATCTCAGAGGCGCCGCGCGCCGAGAAGTAGCCGTGACCGACGCTGTCGGCCCGGTAAGAGACCGAGCCTTTGCGAACGACCCTCAGCGCGCGGCGCTGAGGGTCCGACAGCCGCAGGGCCTTGCTGGTGTGTGCGTCCATGGGGTCGACGGCACCCATCTCGCACTCGCACGGGCCTTCATCCACCGCACCCACCCGGACCCCGAACAGGCAGCCACCGCAGCAAGCGACGCCCTCATGATCGTTGACGGCAAGGAAGTGACCAACGGCCCGACCTTCAACCGGGCCGCCGGTATTTGGCGCACCCTCGCCCGCAACGAGGAGTGGGCACGGCTCGAACCCGTCCGCGACCTGGGCGAACAGGTCTCATCCGAGCGCCGTGCGCTCCCAGCAGGCCCAACCATCTAGATCGTTGCCAAAGTTCTCTACGGGGTCGAGTTCCGGCAGGCGATGGGCTCTTCGACGGTTGCCGGACCCGCCCGAGAAAGGACGAGCCCCTCATGGCCCAGATCGATGACCACCGGTGGATGACGCGGGCCATCGAGCTCGCTCACCGCTGCCCGCCCGCCACCGGTGCCTACTCGGTGGGTGCCGTCATCGTCGGCGAGAACGGCGAGGAGATCGCGTTCGGGTTTTCCCGCGAGGTCGACGACACGGTGCATGCCGAGGAGTCCGCGCTCGCGAAGGTCGCTCCCGATGACCCCCGTCTCGCCACCGCGACGATCTACAGCACACTCGAACCCTGCTCCCAGCGCATGTCGTGGCCACGCACCTGCACCCAGCTCATCCTGGAAGCGAAGATCCCCCGAGTGGTCATCGCCTGGCGGGAACCCAGCCTGTTCGTCGCCGACTGCCAGGGCTACGAACTGCTCGGCGCGGCCGGGGTCACGGTCGTGGGAATGCCCGAGCTCGGCGAGCGGGCCCGCGCCATGAAGGCTCACCTGGCCGTCTGATCATCGGCTGGATCACCCGCGATGGCGTCCGGGTGGGCCGGTGCCCGCCCCGGCTGCCGCGCGGGAGCCGGGGCAGGCGATCTTCTTGCCCGGCGGCGACGCATGTGGGGCGCGCCGACGGATATCGTAGATGGCGCGGCGTCGCCGTGCCGCCACGCCGCTGGCTGATCGAAACCAGGGGCGCGCCTTCCCTCTCAGTTGAGGTGGCTCAGCAGTTGAGGTGGCTGCGGCGGTGCGGTCGGCGCAACCGCGAGGGGGTGGGTCGGTGGGCGTGATCCGGGTGGAACCGTACGGCGGCCGCGACTTCGACGTCGAGGTCGCGGAGGAGACGTCTCCGGGAGTCCGCGGGCTCTCCTTCAACTACCGGGTGCGGGTCGATGACAAGGTGCTCACGGCGGTGGGGCTCTCGCCCGACGATGTGCCGGGCCTGATCGCGTTGGTCCGCGCGTCGTTCGCGTTCCTGCTCGCGCGGGAACCGGCCGGGTCCATCCTGCCCACCTTCGAGCTGTCCGAGATCACCCGCTACTTCCCGAGCTATCCGGCGGAGATCGCCGGCAGCGTGCCGAGATGAGCGGGGCCGGGGCATCGGGGGACGTCGGGGCATCGGGGGACGTCGGGGCATCGGGGGACGTCCGGGCATCGGGGGACGTGGACGCCCTGCTGCTCGTCTCGTTCGGGGGTCCCGAGGGGCCCGGCGACGTGTTGCCGTTCCTCCGCAACGTGACCAGGGGCCGGGACATCCCCGCCTCCCGGCTGGCGGTCGTCGCCGAGCAGTACCACCTGTTCGGTGGGCGTAGCCCCCTCAACGAGCAGAACCGGGCGCTGGTCACCGCGTTGCGTGCGGAGCTGCCCGGGCTGCCGGTCTACTGGGGGAACCGGAACTGGGCGCCCTATCTGACCGACACGGTCGCCCAGATGGCCGCCGACGGCATCCGGCGTGCCGCGTGCTTCGTCACCTCGGCTTTCTCGTCCTACTCGGGATGCCGGCAGTACCGGGAGGACCTCGCGGCAGCCGCCGCCGCGGTGGGGGACCGTGCGCCCGAGCTGGTGAAGCTGCGGCTGTTCTTCGACCATCCGGGGTTCGTGGAGCCGATGGTGGACCGCGGCGTCGCGGCGCTGGCCGACCTGCCGGCGAAGGTGCGTTCCGATGCCCATCTGATCTTCACCGCCCATTCGCTCCCCCTCGCGCAGGCCCGCGCCAGCGGGCGTGGCGAGGGCGCCTACGCTCGCCAGCTGCGGGCCACCGCGGCGGTGATCATCGAGGGGATCGAACGCATCACCGGCGTGCGTCATCCCTTCGACCTGGCCTTCTGCAGCCGCAGTGGATCGCCGGGCGTGCCGTGGCTCGAGCCGGACGTGCGCGATCGGCTCGCGCAGCTGGCCGCGGCGGGGGNCGCCNGTGCCGTGATCATTCCGCTGGGGNTCGTCAGCGATCACGTGGAGGTCCGCTACGACCTCGACGTGGGGGCCCTGGAACGGGCGCGGGAGCTGGGCCTGCCGGCGACGCGGGCGGGCACCGTCGGGGTGGATCCGCGGTTCGTCTCGATGGTGGGAGAACTGATCGAGGAGCTGCGTCGTCCCGGCGGTGTCCGACGGTCGCTGACCGGCCTCGGGCCATGGCCGGCGGACTGCCCCGCGCACTGCTGCGAGCCCCTCGGGCCGCCGCGGACCTGAACCCCCGCGGACCTGAATCCCCGCGGACCCGAATCCGGGGTGGTCCTGAATCCGGGAGGGTGGGCGAGGGCGGACCGCACGGCGATGCGGCCATACTGATGGTGAACCGAGGCTGATGGGGAACCGATACTGATGGGGAACGAAGCGATCAGAACCGAACGACGAAGCGAGTCAAGGTAACGGAGCGATCGGAGATATGCGGCGCTACGTGTTCGAATCCCCGGAAAGGTTCGTGGTGGGAACCGTCGGCCAGCCGGGTGACCGGGTCTTCTTCCTGCAGGCTGCCGGGCGTGGTCAGGTCGTGACGGTCGGTCTGGAGAAAACCGAGGTCACCGCCCTCGCGGAGGGGCTGACCGCGTTGCTCGGCCAGGTGGGCCAGACCCAGGGCATCGTGCTTCCGACCGCTTCGGACGTCGAGATCGATCTTGCCCCGCTGGATGCCCCGTTCGAGGAGGACTTCCATCTGGGCCAGCTCACGGTGTCCTGGGACGGCCATCGGGTCTTCGTCGAGGCGGCCGGGCTGTCTCCCGGGGAGTTCCGGCTCCCCGAGAGCGAGGACGAGCTCGACTCGTTGCGGGTGGGACTGTCGATCAAACAGGCCCGTGCCTTCATCGAACGGGCCCGCACGATCGTCGCCGCCGGGCGTCCACCGTGCGTCCTGTGCGGTCGCCCGGACGATCCGGCCGGGCACTTCTGCCCTCGGCTGAACTGACCGGAGCCGGCCGGGGCGGACAGCCGGCGATCGTCAGTTCGAGGGCGGCACGGGGGCATACGTCGGGTCGAAGGCGTCGTAGGCCGCCGCATAGGCGCGACGCACCGCCGCGGAAAGGTTGCGCAGCGCCGCGGACCTGCGGGCGATCTCGCTCGCGGTCACCGCGGCACCGTCGTCCCGGGCGGCGAGGTCGAGCAGGGTCGACAACCGCTCCGCCCGGGCCAGCAGGGCGTGCGCCCCCGGTGGATGGCCCGGGCCCAGCCCCGGGCCCGGGTCATCCACCCCGCGGTCGCGCAGCAGGGCGAGCACCTCGGGGCGGGCGCTTGCGATGTCGAGGTCGATGAGCGCGGCCGTCGTGGTGCGGATCGCGTTGCTGAGGTCGTGTTCCGCGGCGCGCAGGCCGGCTCCGGGCGGTGGCACGCGGGACGCGACGAGCACCCGCCAGTGCACCGACTCCAGCCGCCCCTCCAGGGCCGGCCCGTGCACGACGACCCCGGGGACGAGCACCAGCGGCGGGTTCGGGCCGATCACGATGATCGCCTCTCCNGCGGNGNTCGCGTCCCNGTTNACCTCCNCCNGGCCGGGCAGGCCGGTGGCGTCCCCGGGGGCGGGCAGGACCAGCCGGAGCCGTTGCGCTCCGGCCGAACGCAGGGCTCCCAGGCCCAGCACGAGCGGCTCGTCGCCGAGGGTGTGCGGCGCCGCCTCGCCACCGAGCGCGCGGTGCATCTGGGTGATGACGTCGTCGAGCCCGACGAGCCCGGCAAGCCACGCATTGCCCCATCCGGTGAGGACTCCGGACCGGGGCGACGCTGACAGGGCGGGAAGCACATTGCCTACCGTAGGCAATCGAGGAGCCTTCAGGCTCGCCGAGGGGGCCGTACCAGACCTTTTTCCGGGTGATAGCGCCATTTGTCGCCTCTGGGCAGGCACCGCCCGGCCAGCCAGGGCAGGCCCACGCTCAGCAGCCAGTAGGAGTGCTCGATGATTCCCGGAGCCGGTTCCTCATGATCGGGTCCGTCCGGCAGACCCACGAGTGGTACCCCGGCGTGCGACAGACGGTGGGCGAACGCCTGCGCGATCAGGCGGTGGCCGCGTGGCCCCGGGTGGATCCGGTCCACGTCGAAGCTGGACCGGCTGCGCACCGCAGGGTGCCCGCCGAGGTCGACCATCAACACTCCGGGGTCCGTCCGGGCCGCGGCCTGGACCGCCGCGTTGAGCCGTTCGACCCGTTCGCTCAGGATCCGGCCGAACGGCGCCGGCACCGGGAGCAGCCGGCTGGGATCGGGCATGGTAGCGGTGAGGACGACGACTCCGTCGGCCCGCAGTCGGCCCACCGTCCAGACCAGGTCCTGGCGTAACCGCAGCGGATCGAACGTCGGTTTCAGCACGTCGTTCATGCCGGCGATCACGCTGGCGATCTGGGGGCCCAGCGACAGGGCGACGGGGAGCTGACGGGTACGCACGTCGTGCGTGGTCGCTCCCGTGGTGGCCAGATTGGTGAATTCCATGGCGCCGGCCGGGCCCAGGCACGCGGCGAGCCGGGCGGCGAAGCCCCGTCCTCCCGTCGCGGGGCGGCGGTGTTCGCGTCCCATCGTCACGCCGTCGCCGAGGCCGACCGTGATGCTGTCGCCCAGCGCGACGAACCGCCGGGATCCGGTGCCGGAGTCCATGGCTCTGCCCGCCTTTCAGGCCGCGAGTCAGGCCGCGAGCGGCGGCGCCGGTGGCTGCGGGAAGGCCGTGCCCGGGGCGGCCGGACCGGGCGAGTCGTGGCAGGCAAGGAAGCCCGCGACCGTGGCCGACCAGGGGAACTGCTCCGCGCGGGCCCGGGCCGCGATCCGGCGCGCGTGGATCTGCGCAGGCGAGGCGGACAGCAGGTCCACGACGGCGTCGGCGAACGTGAATCCGCTGCCCGCGGCGATCGTGCCCACTCCCGGGACGATCAGTTCGGCGAGCGCGCTGGCGTGGTGCACCACTGCCGGGGTGCCGCTGGCGAGCGCCTCCAGAGCGGCCAGCCCGAAGGTCTCCACCGGGCCGGGGGCGAGCGCGAGGTCGGCGGTCGCCAGCAGGCCGGCGAGCCGTTCCCGGTCGGCCACGAACCCGAGGAAGGTCACCGGCAGCCCGGCCGCATGCCGTTCCAGCCGGCCCCGATGGGCCCCGTCACCGGCGATCACCAGGCGCGCCGGCACCCGGCGGCGGACGAGTTCAGCTGCCGCGTCCACGGCGAGGTCGACCCGCTTCTCCGGTGCCAGCCGGCTGGCCACCACCAGCAGCGCCTCCTGGTCACGGGCGAAGGCGCGTCGCAGGGTCAGGTCGTGGTGGGCGGAGGAGAAACGGTCGAGCTCGACGCCGAGCGGAACGTGGCGCAGGTTGCCGGCGCCGATGCGGACGAACTCCGCCGCCGCCCAGGCCGTCGTCGCCACGACGGAGTCGAAGGCGGCCGCGAGCGAGGCGTTCGCCCGGTCCGCGGCTGTCGAGACCGGCAGGACTCCCCGCAACGGTGCGGGTGTCCAGGTGCCGAGCAGGCGGTCGAGCCGCTCGTGGCTGACGACCAGCGACGGCACCCCGCGACGGCGGGCCCATCGGGCCAGTGGACGCAGGGTCGCCCGGTCGTGGACCTCGAGTCGGTCGGGCCGTTCCCGGTCGAGCAGGTCGGCGACGCGCCACGGCTCGGTGATGATCCGGTAACCGGTTCCGGGTAGCCGGGGGGCGCGCAGTTGGAGCACGCGGGCATCCGGCCGGACCAGTTCGGCGTCCTGCTCGCCCGGAATGATCTGGACGACCTCGTGGCCCGCCGCGGTGTAGCCGGCGGCGAGGTGGCGCAGTGTCGTCCGGATGCCGCCGGAGGCCGGCGCGACGAAGTTTGCCGCCTGCACGATCTTCATGCTGACCACCCGTCGTCGTTTCCCGTCCCGGGCCGCTTGCGTGCGTCCCATCCGTCCCGTCGTCCGCCCCGCCGTCCGCTCCGTCCCTCGATGACCGGGCCGGGGTGCCTGAGGCGGCCGAAGCGACCGGCCCCGCCGCCGGTGCCGAGCACGTCACGGTAGTGGCCGAGCAGCTCGTCGCCGATCGCGCTCCACCCGCATCCCGCGACCGACTCCCGGGCCGCCGCACCCATCGCCACCCGACGAGGGAGGTCGTCGGTCAGGGCCGCGACCTGCGCCCGCAGGGCCGCGGGGTCGCCGGGAGTGTAGTGCAGCCCGGTGCGGCCGTGCTCGACAACGTCAAGCAGCCCGCCCGCCGCAGGGGCGACCACCGGTACCCCGCTCGCCTTGGCCTCCTGCGCCGCCTGGCAGAATGTCTCGTGGATGCCGGTGTGGACGAAGACGTCGAGGCTCGCGACCGCGGCCGAGAGCTCCTGCCCGGCGCGGAATCCGAGGAACGCCGCGTTCGGCATCGACCGGGCCAGGGTGGGACGGGAGGGGCCGTCACCGACGACGACGAGCCGGGTGTTCGGGATGTCGGACACCGCTCCGAGCAGCTCCACCCGCTTCTCCCGGGCCAGCCGGCCGACGTAGCCGACCAGGACCTCGCCGTTCGGAGCGAGGCGGCGGCGCAGCTCGTCGTCCCGGTGCGCCGGGTGGAAACGTTCGAGGTCCACCCCCCGACTCCAGCGGGCGACCCGTTGCACGCCCTGGCTCAGGAGGGTGTCGACGGCATCCCAGGACGGCGCGAGGGTCCGGGCCGCGAGCCGATGTACGATGGCGAGCCAGTGCCAGATCGTGCGTTCCGCGGTGGCCAGCCCGTAGCGGGCTGCGAACGCGGCGATGTCCGTCTGGTAGACGGCGATGCTCGGTATGCCGAGGCGCCGCGCCGCGAACACCGCCTGCGCCCCGAGGCCGGCGGGCGCCGCCAGATGGACGATGTCCGGGNTGAACTCCCGTAAGGCGGCGGGAAGCCCGGGCCACGGGACTGCGAAGCGAAACGCCGGGTAACCCGGTAGGGGAGCCGACGGTGCCCACAGCACCGGTGCGCCGGCGTGGCTGCGCGCCGCCGCGCGTCGGGCGGCGGGCGCCGGAGCCGGCGCGATGACCATCGCCTCGTGCTGCCGGTCCCGCAGATGTTCCAGCACTCGACAGACCGTGTTCGTCACCCCGTCAACATGGGGGAGGAACGACTCGGTGATCACCGCTATGCGCACACGAGCACGGTGGCAGGGCATGGAGCCGTGCCGCAGACGGCCAGCCGACCGTTACATGAACGTTCTGGCACAGCTTGGTGCACCGTACGGGTGCACACGACCGGCTGTTCATCCGGTCGGCGGATCCGGGCCGGATTCCCGTCCGACATGGTGCCACTTGACATGATACTGCTTGACATGTTGTCACTTGAGGTGGTGTCACCTGACATGGTGCTAGCTGACATGGTGTCGTCCGACACGGCGCCCGGCGGACGCCGTGGTTCCTGGTCCGCACCGTCGCACGCCGGCCGCCGGCATTTTCCCCGGGCGCCGGTGAGGAGGATATTTGGAGGCACGGGGCGGCGCACCGGTCGGGGAGTGAGAGCCATCGAGGTGTACGCGTGATGTTCAGGCGGCAGGACACGGTCCTGATCACGTCCGCGGCCCGGTCGCGGCAGTGGGACATCCATCGGCGGGAGGNGCGTTACCTCCTCTCGATGATGTTCCGGATGCTCTGCTTCGTGCTCGCCGTGGTCGCCTTCCACGGCTGGCTACGGTTCGTCGCCGTCGCGATGGCCGTGATCATTCCGTGGGTCGCGGTGGTCATCGCCAACGGTGGTCCGACGCCCGAACGCGACCGGCCCGTCAGCTACGATCCGGGCCAGCCGGCGGCGGGCGAACTGCCGGCCCTGGAGGCCGATCCCCACCGGGTGGTCGACAGTGAGGGCTGGGTGGATGACGAGGGCTGGGTGCACGGCCATCCGGACCCACCGGGCCGGGACGGCACCGGGCTCGGCGAGGCGTCCGTCTCCGGGCCATCGGGTTGACGTCAGCCATCGGGTTGACGNCAGGTTGAGCCGGTGAGGTGCATCAGCTTCACCACTGACTACGGACTCGCCGACGGCTTCGTCGCAGCCTGCCACGGGGTGATCCTGCAGACGGTGCCGGATGCCCGGATCATCGACGTGACCCACCTGGTGCCGCCGGGGGACGTGCGGCGGGGGGCGGCCGTGCTCGCCCAGACGGTGGGTTCCCTGCCTCGGGGGGTGCACCTCGCCGTGGTGGATCCCGGGGTGGGCACGTCGCGCCGGGCCCTGGCACTGCGCGCGGTCGGCGGTCACCTGGTCGGGCCGGACAACGGCCTGCTGATCTCCGCGGCCGAGCGGCTGGGGGGGATCGAGGCCGCGGTCACGCTGGAGGTGCGGCCCGCAANCCCCGCGACGTTCCACGGCCGGGACGTCTTCGCCCCGGTGGCTGCCGCCCTGGCGCGCGGGACACCGCTCCAGGAGGTCGGTGAGCCGGTGGAGCCGGCGACCCTGGTCCGTCCCCGGGCGGCCCTGGCCCGGCTACGCCCGGATGGGACCGTGGAGACCGAGGTGGTCCTCGTCGACACGTTCGGCAACGTCCAGCTCGCGGCCTCCGGCGCGCTGCTCGGCGCGGCCGGGCTGCGCCCGCCGGGTCGGGCGGTGCTGCGACCGCTCCGGCGGGACCGCCTGACCGGGGCCGAGCAGGCGGCCGGCCCGCTCGCGGCCGCGGGCCCGATGACTGAACTGGCCGTGGGGGTCACCTTCGGCTCGGTCGGCCCGGGGGAGGCGGTGCTCTACGTCGACTCGGCGGGGATGGCGGCCCTCGCCGTGCGCGACGGTGACGCCGCGCATGCCCTCACACTTATGCCCGGCGACCGCCTTACGCTGCGCCGCTGGGACGGGCGTCCGGGACAGGCGTCCCGTGAACAGGCGTCCGGGACAGGCGTCCCGTGAACAGGCGTCCGGGACGCCGCACCGCCTGTCGGGGGTCCGCACCGGTCAGCAGAATCCCGGGAGGGTCAGCCAGCTCGGCCCCGGGTCGGGAGCGTCATCGCGCAGGACCGTTCCCTCGATCTTGCCGTACGGCCGGTCCGCAGCGTAGTAGACCGTGTTGGGATTATCGAGCCCGAACGGTTCTAGATCAACCAGAAAGTGGTGTTTGTTCGGCATTGACAGGCGGATTTCGGCGACGTCGGCGTGCGCGGTCAGCGCCGCCTCGCCCATCCGGTACAGGGTCTGTTGCAGAGCCAGGCTGTGGAGGCTCGCGAAGGTGCTGACCAGAGCCGTCCGTACCCCGTCGAACAGCCGCCCGAAGTCGAGGTCTGACTGGGCGTAGCGCCAGCGGGCGGTGACCTCTGTCGCCAGGATGCGGTCTGTCGTCTCGGGCAGTGTGGTGTACCGGTCGCGGAGAAACCCCGAGAATTCCGAGCCGGTCGACTTCAGCAGGACCAGCCCGGCGAGTCCGGACACGACGAAGGCCGTGCCACGGTCGAGGGTGACGACCGTCGTCCTTTTCTCCCCAGCCGACCTGCTGAAGGCATGGTCGTGCGGCACCCCATCCACCTGGATGCGGTCCCACCGGTACTGCTCGATTTCTATCCGGGCGCCGTCGATCCCCGGGAGGGATCCGGCGAAATGGTGACCCAGCCGGATCGCGAAATCCTCGATCTGGCCGATTCCGTGCTCGCGGGCGAAGGCGTAGACGGTGTTTTTCTGCGCGTCCGTGGTGAGCACGTGCGCATTGTCGCCGGACAGGTGCGCGGCGGCGAAGTCACCACGAAGCGCGGTGGAGACGTTCAGATCGGTGATCTGGTGCACCGGTCCGTTCCGCGCCACGTGGACGAGACGGACCTCCGCCTTTCCATACTGATTGGGCCCGAGAACGATCGCCATGTGGCCTCCCTGTCGTGGGACGGTCATTTCCCTTGTCCGGAGTGCGCCTTTCGCCCGACCGGGTCGATCGGCCTGCCGTGGGTCCGACCGTCCCGGCGCCGCACCGGTGTCGTGCCGGCACCGGTACGGGCCGGAGACCGCCGAACGTGGCCCGACCATTCTGCTGGACCGGGTGACATCCCGGACCGACGGTGAGTTTCGCGCGCCCGACTCGTGCCGCCCGGCGCCCCGGCCTGTCGCCCCGGCCTGTCGCCTGGGTGCCCCTCCGAGCCGTGTGGACCGCGGGGGTGGGATCACGCGGTGGTGGCCCGTCCGGGCGGCTTCCGGCAATGGAAAGCCAGTGAGACGTCAATGGTCCCGCATGCCGGCGGTGCCGTGTACCGCCCAGTCGTCTCTGGTTGCGGAAACTCATCTGCGCGGGTGACGGGTTGCGTCTTCTTTGATATCGCCGTGGGTTCTGGCCGTCGTTTCGGGTGGTCGGTGAAATGTCCTCCGGGGCGGGCAACCTGGGAAGGCGTTCGTGCGTCAGAAGGGGAGAAGGGGAGGGGTGTATGTGGGACGCCTGGAGAGTGCTACTCTCCGTATTAAGATGCTCGACACCGGGTGATGATCTGCCGGTTGGCGCCGTAGATTACGCTGATCGAGGGTACGTGGGGTTGATCTCTGGGTACCGTTCGGACGTAGCTTCCCGTCCGGCGATGCTGCCGGCGCGGTCTTCGGGAGGGGGCATTACATGTCTCGCTCGGTAATGATTCCCCCGCGTATTTCCCGTGGGTGGGGTCACTCGGCCAGGCCGGAATCCCGGCCGGCGGAATCGCCTGGTCGCCGGCCCCGGCGGTGGCCGGGGGGGACGCTTCTGCTCGCCGCGGTGCTGTCCGCGGCGGCCTGTTCCGGCGGGGGGGCGTCACCGGCGCCGGCCGGGGCCACCCCCGCCCCGGATCCGGCGGCGAGCGTGACGGTCACGCCGAGGGACGGCGCTACCGGGGTGGCGCTGACCAGCCCGATCGTCGTGCGCGGCAACGCCCCGCTGGCCGCGGTCTCCGTCAACCGGGGGGCGAGCGCGTCGGAGAAGACGGAGCCGGGGACAATGCCCGGCACCTTCTCGGCCGATCATCGGACCTGGACATCCTCCGGCGGGCTGTTCGCCGACTCGCGGTACGACGTCGAGGCGTCAACGTCCCCGGCGACGGGCATCGCCGGGACGACGTCGGTGCGGACCAGCTTCGTGACCGGCGTCCCGGCGAAGTCGTTCAAGGTCTCCTGGGAGCCGGTCGCGGGCCAGACCGTCGGGATCGGCGCGCCGATCAGCCTGACGTTCAGCGCCCCCGCGTCCAGTCGGGCCGCCGTCCAGAGCCGGCTGGTCGTACGGACCGATCCGCCGGTCCTCGGCGCGTGGAACTGGCTGTCGAACCGGGTCGTCATGTGGCGACCGGAGGGGTACTGGAAGCCCGGGACGAAGGTGCACGTCGAGGCTAACTTCGCCGGCTACGACGCGGGCGGGGGCCGGCTCGGGGTCAAGGACCGGGCGATGGACTTCGTCATCGGCTCCGCCCAGGTCTCCAAGGTCGACTCGGCCNCCCACACGATGAAGGTCTTCCGGGACGGGCAACTGCTGCGCACGATGCCGGTCAGTCTCGGCAGACCCAGTCTGCCGAGCATGGACGGCCCGCACAACGTGCTGGGCAAGTCACCCGAAGTGATCATGGACTCGGCCACCGTGGGCATCCCCCAGGGCAATCCGGACTACTACTACGAGAAGGTCCAGTGGGCGGTCAACTACACCAGTGGCGGGCAGTACGTGCATTCCGCCCCCTGGTCGGTGCCCTCCCAGGGGCGAGCCAACGTCTCCCACGGGTGCGTGAACGCCTCACCCGCCGACGCCCAGTGGTTCTACAACTTCACCCGGCTCGGTGACATCATCGACATCGTCAACACCGGTCGGCCGCCGGACACCTCACAGCTCGGCAACGCGTGGTCGGTCCCCTGGGCCACGTGGAAGGCGGGCAGCGCGCTGCCGGTGTCCGACCAGCTCGCCCCCGTGGTGAGCCTCGACTCCGCGGTGAGCACAGTCACGCCCGGGCCCGTGACCGCCACCCCCAGGACCGGCGCGGCGGGCGCCGGCGCCTGACCGGGCGATCGCGGCCTCGCACCCGCGGCAGCGTGGACGACGCCCGGCCCGACCGGTTCGGTGCCGGGCGTCGCCAATGTGCGCCCTCGGCCGCTCCCACCGCTATGGCGGGGGCGGGATGGCGCGGGATGGCGCGCGGTGGCGGGGTGGCGGGACGGGGACAGCCGGTCAGGGGGAGGAGTCGGGCGGGCGAGCAGGCGGTGAATTTCCGTCCGGGGGAGGTGTCGTAAACGACGGATCGGCCCGTGACGGTCGCGAACGGCTCATGCTGTTGAGTAAGGGTATGGAGAGCGAGCTGTCGAGACGCTCCGGCCCGTCGCGACGGTCGGTGCGCCGGTCCGTTCGCGCGTGCGGTCCTGCCCGAGGGCGTCGAGGCGCGCGGGCGCGGCGTCTCGTGCGGGTGCGACGTTCGAGAGGTGCATAGTGAGGCGCTTGCGCAACCAGACCACCGGCCTGCTGGTCTGGTGGGTCGAGGTGCTGATGCTGGTGATCCTGTACTACTCCTACACCGGCACCCGTGCCGTGGCCGACGCCTCCACCGGCGAGGCGATGCGGATGGGCCACGATCTCCTGCGCCTGGAGACCTTCCTGCATCTCGATCCCGAGCTCGGGCTCAACCGCTGGTTGCAGAGTGTACCGGTGCTGGCGGTCGTCTGTTGTTACTACTACGCGACGCTGCACTTCGTCGTGACGCCGGCCCTGCTGGTGTGGATGCATCGTCGGCACCCCCCCCGGTACGCTCAGGCCCGCTGGACGCTGGTGATCACCACTCTGATCTGCCTGGTCGGGTTCTTCCTGTTCCCGACCGCCCCGCCCCGGTTGCTCACCGGCACGTCCTATGTCGACACCATGTCCCACTTCGAGGGCTGGGGATGGTGGAGCGGTAGCGCGAGCGCCGCCCCGGACGGGCTGGAGGGACTGACGAACCAGTACGCCGCGCTCCCGTCGCTGCACTGCGCATGGTCGTTGTGGTGCGGTTTCCTGCTGGTGCGCTTCGGGCGCCGACCGCTGGTCCGGGTACTCGGCGCGCTTTATCCGGCGGCGACCCTGTTCGTCGTCATGTCGACGTCGAACCACTATCTCCTGGACGCGGTCGCCGGATGGGCGGTCCTGGGCGGCGCCGCCGGTGCGGTCGCGCTCGTCGCCGGGTGGCGGTCCCGGGTCGGTTTCGTGGGGAGTGCCGCTGGGCAGCCGGCCGTGCCGGGAGCCGGATCGCAGCTTGCGCCGAACGCGCTGGCACCGGTGTCCGTGCCACTGCCGTCTCCGCCGCCGTCTTCACTGGCGCCGCCGCCGTCTTCACTGGCGCCGCCGCCGTCACCGGTGCCTCCGCCCGCCCCGCCGGCCACCTCCAGCATGGCGATGCGGGTCACACCGGTGGCGCGAGCCGATGGAGCGCACGCGAACTGATCGCGGTGGGTGGCCGGTGCCGATCCGACCGGTGCCGATCCGACCGCTGTCGGCCTGGTGTGGCTCCCCAGGTGGGTGCATCTTTCGCCCCGATGCGTTACTTCTGGGACCGATGTGCGAAAGTTGCNGGACAGCGGTTTTCCCGGCCGCGTCCGACCTTGCGGCACCCCTCTCCCCACACCACCTCGAAGATCGGCCCTGTCCCGACGATCAGCGCCACCTCGAAGATCCCGCGTCCGGTCCGATCCCGCTCGGAGTCCGATCGATGTCCCTGTCCACGACCGTGCGTCTGCAACGTCCGCGCCCGGTCGCCTTCGCCATCGCACTCGTGCTGGCGTGGTTGCTGCTTGCCCTTGTCGCGTTCGCCCTGCGCCGCGGTCCCATTGAGGATGATCTCGCAGCCCGGGCGACCGCGGCGGTCCGGTCCACCGGCGGCGTGCACGCCCAGGTTCACGTCGAGGGGCGTGAGGCGGTTGTCACCGGTCGTTTCCCGAGTGCCGCCGCCGCCGAACAGGCGCGAGCCTCGGCCGCGGTCGCCGGCACGACCTCCGCGCGTCTCGGCGACGACGTGGTCATCGCGACCGAACCTGCGCGCCCCCTGGTGCTCGCTGTGGCCGGCCGAGGACTGTCGATCACGGCGACCGTGCCCGACCGGGCGAGCCGTGCCGCGTTGCTCGCTGCCGTGGCGGACGCGAGCGGCGGCTCGGTGACCGGTGAGGTCCGGGTCGACCCGGCCGTGGCGGAGCCGCCGGTGGAGGTGGTGGCCGCCGTCGCGGCGGCGCTGCGCGGTTTTCCCGGGAGCCACTCGGTCACGGTCTCCGGGACGACCGTGGCGGTGGCCGGCAGTGCCCCCGACGAGGCCACGAGGCGGCGCCTCGGCGCCCAGGTGCTGGCAGCGGCCGGTACCACCGTCCCCGATGCCACCCTGGACAACCGGCTTGTCGTCCCGCGCGAGAAGCCTGCCGCCGCGGCGGCGAAGTCCACCTCCGATGCCGGGGCCCTCGCGGCCCTACGCGCCGCCCTCGACGCTCGGAACGTGACGTTCCCGGTCGGCGCAGCAACGCTGAGCCCCCCGGCCCGCCTTTGGCTTGACCGGGTGGCGGCGGCGCTGCGCGCCGGCCGGGTCGTGGTCCTGGTCGGCGGCCACGCCGACGCCTCCGGGTCGGCGACCCTCAATCAGGCGTTGTCTCTGGACCGGGCCCAGGTGATTGCCGACTACCTGACGGACCGGGGCGTACGTCCCGACCTCATACGCGTCGCCGGGTTCGGTTCCCGGTGGCCGGTGGCCGACAACGCCACGCCTCGGGGACGGGCGGCCAACCGTCGGGTCGAGATCGTTCCGTGGCCCGACAGCTGATTCTGGGCGAGCCGGATCTCGGCTGATCCGGCCGATCTGCAGTCCGGCCGGATCTCGGGTCCGGCGGGACTGTCGGGCCCGGCCGATTTCCGGCCCAGTGCCACGATGATGTCGCGGATGCGCGACTGTCTTGCCTGCGGCGGGTGGCCCATGGCATCCTCTGCTTAGGGAAGCCTTAGCTAAGGCCGCTCCACGGGGTCGACCGCTCCACGGGGTCGAAGGATCATCGACAGATCGACGGATCGACAGGGTCGCGAACTGCCGCTTGGCCGTCCGCGTGCTGGCTGTCTCGGGCGTGGTGAGGTGCGGTGCTCGTCTGTTCGTGCTTCGCGGTGTCCGACCGGTTGCTACGCAACGTGATCGCCTCGGGTGCCTGCGACGTTGACGCCGTCGGCGAGCGATGTGATGCCGGGACGGGCTGTGGCGGCTGTGTGGAGGAGATTGCCGAGCTGTTGGGTGAGGCGTCCGCGCGCCGCGGCAGTCCGGTTGCCAGAGCGGGGCAGGGTTCCGGATCGGGTTAGGGCCGCGTGGCGGCCGAAGTGCCGCCGTTGCCGTCGTCACGGAACATCATCAACGCTCTGAGTACGGTCGCGTTCCTGGCCCGTCGGCTACGGAATGAGACCGGCTATGACCGATATCTCGGACCGCCGGCGGACCGGCCCGCCTCCGCGGTGACCGTGCATCGGGCCAGGTGACCGTCATGCTCGGGCGGTGTCCCCGCGCCCGGACACATCCGGTCCACCCGCGAGCTACCGCGTGGAGCTACCGCGTGCTGGGATCACCCTCGCGCTGCCACGACGGCATACGGATGACCCACCCCGACATTGCCGGCTACCGTGGGCCAACCGGCCGAAGTCCGCCTGAGAGGTAGCATCGGCCGGTCGATCCGGCCGAGCCGCGACGCCCCGCTGGTTGCGAGGCACGAGGTCGGCGACGGCGCTGAGTCGGCTGCGCCAGCCGGATCGCGGGCGATGCCTACGGGTACGGTACGGTGCCCCGTGAGGAGGTCGTGGCGATGTCCGCTCGCCAGGTGCGGCGGTTTNAGCTGGNGCGNGACGTTGACGTCTCCNGCGTCTCCNGGNCGGGNGCGGTCGCGTTCGGGGCGCAGGCCCCCGACGGCACCTGCGTGCTGTGGTGGGACTCCGAACACGATTCCATCGGGATCTATCCGACGATGGAGACGCTGCTTGCCATCCACGGACACGGCGGTAGTACCCGCGTCGTCTACATCGACGCCGCCGACCAGACCGTCCCCGCGGTTGCGGTGGGGCCCGCCGCTTCGGCCGTTCCCGTCCTCTCCGCGGCGTCGCCCGTGCCGGGTCCGGCGTCGCCCGTGCCGGGTCCGGCGTCGCCCGTCCCGGGTCCGGCGTCGCCCGTCCCGGGTCCGGCGTCGCCCGTCCCGGGTCCGGCGTCGCCCGTGCCGAGCCCGGGGTCGCTGGCCACCCCGGCCCGGTCGGCCCGGCCGAATGCGCCCCTGCGTGCCGCACCGTCGCTACGCCTCGGTTCCGCGGCGCGTTCGGCCGCCGCGGCTCGTGGCCCGCGTCCTTCGCCGACCCGCAAGACGCAGCCCGGGGGTGACGGCCGCTGATCAGGTCAGCGGGCGGAAGCAGGCGGTGGTCCGTTCCTGCGGGTCTACGGTGTAGAGCGCCAACGTGCCCGCCATCTCCTTCGGATCCACGCCGTTGTCGAGCATTTGCCGGTGCAGGCCCGCCATCATGGGCAGGGCGTAATGCACCAGAATCGACGTGATGTCGGCGGGATGGCGCAGCGCCTCGCGAAACTGTTCGTCGGTCGCCGCGTCGCTGGTGAGAGCGGCGAGGACGCCGAGCCGAATCCGCCCGGCGAGGTTCTCCCAGAGCTGGGCGTTTTTCGGGGCCTCCGGTCCTCGCCAGATCCCCGGGAACGCCAGGTCGGCGACGACGGCGGTCGGCTGTCGTCCCGTCCGGAGATGTATCGCGACGACCCACATCGCCATGAGCCAGCACATCCCGCGCAGGGTGTGCAGCGGATCGACCATCATCTGCTCACGGAGGTGCCGCTCGGACTGCGGGCGGCTGGCCGGAGCCAGCCAACCGCAGACGAGACGTTCGAGGTCGACGATCTGGACCATGGGCAGGTCCGCGGGGTGCGGCCGGGCCAGCGCGGCGGCCCGGTTGGACTCGGGGTCGACCAGGGCGAGCGCGCCCGGATCGGAGAGTGTCTGCCAGGCCAGACCTGCCGACGGCATGCGGCACACGGTAACGCGAAACGCGGCGCACCGACCACAGCATGGCGGCATTGTGTGGCATTCGACGGTTGCCTCACCGCCGATTCTCTGGATGTGTCGTCGTGGTCTCCACCGGAGGACCGATGCCGCGCCCACAGCGGTCCCCGGATCCGGGAGGAGCGTCGCGAACGGCAAGCGGACGCCCGGGGTTCACTCCTCGCCGAGGAGATCTGACTACTCGCCGAGGAGGTCGAGGGGGGTGGTGGGTTGGTGGGGGGTGTGGGGGGTGGTGGTGAGGTGGTGGCGCCAGAGGGTTTCGGCGGCGTCGGGGTCGTGCTGGGTGAGGTGGGTGAGGAGCTGGTGGTGGGTGGTGTGCTGGTGG
>NZ_JPHT01000053.1:0-18124 GCF_000733325.1 Frankia sp. Allo2 | reverse complement strand
GCGTTGCTGTGCCGCACCGTCGCCGGCCCGTAGCCGTCCCCGAGGTGGCGCTTACGGGTCACCGGGTTGACCTGCCCCACGGTCGCCCGCGACCCGACCCGCGCCGCCGCGACCGGCTTGGTCGCCTGCCCGAGCCACAGCACGAAGTCCCGGACCTCCGCCGGACTCACCCGGTCCCAGGCCACTCCAACCGCGACCAGAAACCGCCACCACCGCAGCAACGCCAGCGCATAGCTGCGCACCGAGTTCGCCGACCGGCCCTGCGCGACGAAGTCCCGTAGGAAGACCTCGACCGGCTCGACCGGCTCACCGAGGCCGTCGACCAGCCTCCACGGCACCACGCCGTCGGACGCGACCACGCTTCCCCACAGCGGAAGCGGACAGCACGCTGCCACGCGTCCCGGGCCTGCCACGCTCCCGAGCGTGGGCTTTGCTGGAGGTGGTGGCTATACCGCGCAGCGTTATCTGCAATGAGCTTTAGGCATTGACATCGACACGGACGGTGCTACGGTTCGCGCGTTGACCGCCCGCCGCGTACGGATCGGGGAAGGCGGCCAGGGATGACGACGCCACGCCCGCGACGCAGTTGCACCCACTGCGGCCACCGGCACGCCACCGGCCATCCGGTCCACCGCCCTGCGGGACCGGACCCCAGGGAAGGAGGAGCCGCTCCATGCCCCAGCTCGACGATCACCGTTGGATGACCCGGGCCATCGAACTCGCCCACCGCTGCCCACCCGCCGCCGGCGCCTACTCCGTGGGCGCCGTCATCGTCGACAAGAACAACCAGGAGATCGCCTTCGGCTTCTCCCGCGAGGTCGACGACGCGGTACACGCCGAGGAGTCCGCACTCGCGAAGATCGGCCCGGGCGACCCTCGGCTCGCCACCGCGACGATCTACAGCACCCTCGAACCCTGCTCCCAGCGCAAGTCCCGGCCCCGCACCTGCACCCAGCTCATCCTGGAAGCAAAGATCCCGCGAGTGGTCATCGCCTGGCGCGAACCCAGCCTCTTCGTCGCCGACTGCCAAGGCTACGAACTCCTCACCCAGGCGGGCGTCACCGTCGTGGAACTACCCNAGCTCGGTGAACAGGCCCGCGCCATGAACGCCCACCTGTCAGTCTGATCCAATTTCGGCTGACGTCCGCTCGGCCTCGGAACGCTCTGGGCCGGTGTCCGCCGCGGTCCGTTGCCCCACGGGGTGGGAAGTTAGTGCCAGGGGTGGAGCGCGCAGGCGCTCGGCAACCCGCGCCACGACCGCGGGATCCGTACTGAAGGTGGTGTCCGGCAGGCCCGGCGCGCGTGCCGGAGCGGTTCTGGCACACCGACCAGATGCGTGATGCCTTCGCGGCCCAGCACATAGGCCGGGTCTCCGCGGCCTATCGCCTGCACCCCCACCACCTCCGGGCCCATCAGCCAGGAACGGCTGGGTCGGTGGCACACCCTGACGCAGGCCCAGGTCAGCCGGATCGAGAGCGGGCCACCTATCCGTGATCTTGACCGGCTGGCGCACTGGGCGCGGACCCCGCGGATGCCGCCGCACCTGCTGTGGTTCGACCTCCCCGGGCGACCCCGGCCGACGCCGGTGACCGTCGCGCTGGCCGCCCGGCCCAGCGGGCAGCTGTCACCGCCGGTCCCGGCGGCCGCGTTCACCCGGTGCCAGTCGCCCTGGTGGTACCAGCAGCAGTCCCGCCCGCCGCGGCGCGGGCGGATCTGGCGTACCCGCCGGCGCCGCGGTCCGCGTCGACCGGAGCACCGACCAGAGCGGCCAGCGTCTGGTCGGTCAGCCTGCGCCACCGAGGGTTCGCCGGCGTGTGTGGGCCGGTGACCGTGAACAGCACCTGGGTGAAGGCGTCGGCCGTGCTGTTGACGAACTGGCGCTGGACCCAGATCGGCGGCTCGGGATCGTCCGGGAGGTACCGCATCCACACCGCCGCTGCGTAGCGCTCGGCGCCGTTCATCAGCGACAAGCCTTCCCGCTCCGGCTGGGTCACGACAGCCACCGGCCGCAGGCCAGTCGCCGTGAACAGTTGCAACCGGAACGTCGTCGGACCCAGCGCCCGCGCGACGGTGAACATGTGCTCGTCGACCACCCGGGTCCGGGGTGATGCCGCCGTCGCCATGGCGCCCAGTTTCACGCGACGGGCAGCGTCAAGCCCGTGCCAAGAGCGGGTACCTGTCCGCACGGCAAGCCGCTGCGAACCGTCTGGGCACCCGGCTACGGTCCGGACGCCCAGCCGCCGGCGGCGAGGCGGATGGCGGCGGGCACGACGGCCCACAGCACGACCAGCACGACGAAGGTGCAGCCCCCGGCGATCCAGCCGGCCGGCGCCCCCCTGACCACGTCGAAGATGAGCAGGACGACCCCGGAGACGGCCACGGCGAACAATGCCAGGCCCACCTGGGCGAGCCGGTTCGCCACCCGGATCAGCGTCTCCTTCTCCTTGCGCCGGAAGACCGCGCGGTGCAGGCTCACCGGCATGATGAGCAGCCCGGTGGCGCTGACCGTCAGCAGCACGATCACGAGATAGAGCGACTTCTGCTCGTTGCTCAACGTCGTGAACCGCTGCTGGAACGGGATGGCGAGCAGGAAGGCGGTCAGCAGCTGCACGCCCGTCTGGACGACGCGCAACTCCTGCAGCAGATCTCCCCAGTTGCGGTACCGGCGTTGCGCCGGGGTCTCCGAAGGGTCCGGCCCGCCGTTCGAGGAGCTCCCCCGGGCGGTGGAACTCCTCGCCGTCATCCCGCCGCCGTCATCCCGCCGCCGCCGTCTGCCGCCGAGCGTCGCGCAGCCGGTCGACGAGGGACACCACCGGCCCGAATACCCGCTGAGCGGTGGGGGATCCCGCGACCGAGGGGTGCGGATGGGTGGGGGCGATCGCCTGAATGGCCCGCAGTCTGCGGCCCAGGCGCACGAGTTCGGATTCGGGACGGACCTGGCGCAGCGCCTCGAACTCCTCCCGCTCCTCGCGCTCGGCGTGTTCCAGCACCGTGTGCTCGAACGCGGCGAGCTTGGCCCCGAACTCGACGCTGCTCGCCTCCATCCGATCGAGGTCGGCGAGGTCCCGACTCGCAGCCTTCTCCTCGTGGTTGCGGGCATCGGTCACCTCGGGCCCCACCACCTGCCGGCTGATCGGGCGCAGCACCACCTCCTCGCCGGTCTCGTGGGCCGCGAGCAGCGCCCGCAGCTCGTCGAACGTCTCCTGGCGGCGTCGGCCCGTCGACGTCCTGACCTTCCCGAACAGCTCGCGGATCTCGGCATGCTGCGCGAGCAGGATCCCGACCACATCGTCCTCGGGGAGCTGACTCGCCCGGGTTCGTTCCCTCGTGGCCTTGCTGACCGTCATCGCACTCTCCTCATCGCGGACCGCGCACCGGACCGTGTCCCTGCTGGCCTGCCCGCTTGGCGGGAACAGGAACCTGGTCCGAGCGGGGGATGCGCCGGACCGGGATGTCCAGGCCCAGGGATGGGCGCTCTGAGAGGAGAGCAGGAGGTTCTTCGGAATTCGGAATCAGGAGGTTCGTCATTCGGAATCAGGAGGTTCGTCGGCGCCGGGCGGGTCTNCCGGCGTTCGAACATCCAGGCCGCGGCCAGCGCTACGCCGACCACGATCCCGACGAGCAGCGCCCCGCCGAACACGAAGAAACCGACCGTCCTGATCAGGGCGATCGCGATCGGCAACGCCGCGGCCAGCAGGAACACGCCGTGGGTGCGCACCGGCGTGTTCACCATGGCGATGATCTTGCGCGGGCCTGTCACCCGGTTGACGTTCAGCTCGTCGGACACCGACGGCATGAGCCGGATCGTCGTCCACGTCAGCAGGACGAAGGCGATCGACAGCCCGAGGGCGTAGAGGAGCCCCACGCCGCGGCCGAAGGCGTCGAACGCCGCACCGGCGCCGATCACGGTGATCATCAGCGGGACGTACCAGGAGGTGGTGCGGTCCTGCCGGGCCTGACCGGCGAGCCAGCGCGCCTGGGCGAACCGTTCGCCGCGCCGACCGGAACCGCCATAGTACTGATCCGCCATAGTCGCTCGACGCTCCCCTCCCACGGCCGGCGCCGTGATGCCCCCGTACCTCACGGGGACATCACGCCCCGATCTGCCCATCCTCCCCCAAGACGAGGGAAAGCCGGGCCGTTTCGGGAGGATCACCTGCCCGCCGCGCCGTCACCGCTGGATCGCGGGCCGCGCTCGGCGGGCCGCGAGAGCCGACACCGCAGGTGGCGCGGCAGGTGGCGCGGCAGGTGGCGCCGCCGGTGACCCGCCGTCCACCCGCTCGGTACGTGCCCGATCGGGCATCCCCGCCCGGGGCCCTCGATCTCGGCCCACGACCCGAAAGCTCGCGGCTCACGGCCCAAGAGCCCACGACCCGAGGGAAAGGGACTCGCACCGGGTCGAAGGTCCGCCGCGGCGGAGTCACCACACGTCGCACTAATCACTACACGTCGTACTTCCGGGCGTGCGGATGACCGCGACCGCGCACTGGGCGTGTGTCACACACTGTGAACTGATGGAGCCCAGCAGCAGCTCGGCGAATCCGCCGCGGCCCCGGGCTCCGATGACCAGGAGCTGCGCCCCCGCCGCGGCCCGCAGCAGGCTGGACGCGGCCGCTCCGCGGATCAGGTCCGTGCGCACATCGAGATCACCCGGCTCGGGCAGACCCACGCGCACCGCCTCGTCCAGCACGGCTCGCGCGGCGCCTTCGAGGGCGGCGTCGACGAGGGCCGTTCCGCCGGATCCCGTCGCATCGAGCGCGGGACCCCCGAACGCGGGACCCCCGAACGCCGACCCCCCGAACGCCGACCCGCCGAGCGCCGCATCGGCGGACCCCGGGTCACCAAATCCTGGACGATCATCGAGTACCGTGCCCCCCGATGCCGTGCCCCGAACTCCACGGCCGGCGAATCCCGGAGCGAAGCCCGTTTCGCCCGGGTCCGTCCGGATGGATCCGGTCCCGCCCGGATCCGTGTCGCCGAGCCCCGCACCAGCCGACGCCGCACCAGCCGGCGCGGCACGAACGGCCCCAGCGCCCACCGTGGGTACCGCACCAGCGGACCTGGCACCGCAGAGTCCCAGCCGGACAACGCACTCCGGTGGCAGCGGCGCCCAGGCGTGCATGATGCGCAGCGACGCCCGGCGCAGCGCCGCCTCCTGGGCGGCCCACCGCAGCGCGGCCAACGAGCAGGCGGACCCGTCCACCCCGACGACGACGGGCCCGCTCTCGGCCGGCTCCGCCGACCTGCCGTGGACCACGACCACCGGCACCGACGCCCCGTACACGCACGCCATGCTGACCGAACCGGCCGGCAGGCGGCGCGGCCGGTCACGGCCGCGGGCACCGAGGACGAGCATGACCGCGCCCTCCGACTCGGTCAGTATCGTGTCCACCGGGCTCCCGTACACGGTCCGCTCGACGATCCAGGCGTCGGGCTGGGCCTCGCGGACCCGGTTGACGACGTCGTGCAGCATCCACTGGGCCGTCCAGCGGGGATGCTCCGGTGAGGTGGCGGGCGGCGGCTTCACCCGCGTGCAGAACGGGCCGGCCGCGGCCCAGACGAGCACGGCACGCACCCGCGCGCTACAACGACGCCCCGCGCGCACGGCCCACCGCAGCGCGCGCTCGGCATCTGTCGACCCGTCGATCCCGACCACGATGTCCGCCACGCGACACCGCCTCCCCTCCGAGCATCCTCGCTCGCCGAGCAGGCATCCGTCCCGATCCCGTGTCTACTACAACACGAAGAGACAACGGACGCGAGGGGAGACAGACGGGAGACAGTGGATGGATCTCCCGGCAGTGGCGGACGCCGGTCATGAACAGGTCGATATCGTTCATGAAACGGTAACAGATCTCGGTGCCGACCAGGGTGTGCGCGGAAAACCCGAGGGAACACCAGGAGAGGAGGTGGTACGGATGTCGGTCCGTCCAACCCCCGCCTCGGTGCTCGGGCCGAAGGCCGAGGTTCCCGAGCCGGCGACGGCGGTGGTGGAGCTGCTGGGGATACTGCGCCGCCATCTGGGCATGGATCTTGCCTGGCTCGGTCGCATCGAGGCGGACGTCCTCGTCGTGCAGGTCATCAACGGGGACGGCGCGTCGTTCCAGCTGGCCCCGGGCTCCACCGTTCGGCGCGAGAGCGCCCTGTTCGGACGCGTCCTGTCCGGTGAGTTTCCCACCGTCATCCCGGACACCCGAGCCGATCCGCGCATCCTGCGACTGCCCGTCGTCGACGAACTCGACGTGGGGGCCTACGCCGCCGTGCCGGTGGTCGACAGCGACGGCATCGTCTACGGCCTGGCCGGCTGTCTCGGGCACGGGCCGCATCCGCACCTGCGGCCGCGCGACGGCCGGTTCCTGCGGATGATCGCGGAGATCCTCGGCGATTCCGTGACCGACCTGCACCGGATGTGGGAGGTCCGCAGCCGCGTCTGGCGCGACGTCAGCCATGTGATCGACGGCGGGGGGCCCGCGCTCGCCTTCCAGCCGGTGCTCGACCTCGAACACGGAAAGATCATCGGAGTGGAGGCGCTGTCCCGGTTCTCGGACTACGCCCGCAGCCCGTCACAGTGGTTCACCGCGGCAGGCTCCGTCGGCCTCAACGTCGATCTCGAACTCGCCGCGGTCCGACGCGCGCTCGCCGTGCTGCCCCGGCTGCCGACGCACATGATCCTCGCGATTAACGTCTCGGCGACGACCCTCTCGGCCGGCCTGGTGGACATGATCATGAACGAGGATGCCGAACGCATCCTCGTGGAGATCACCGAGCACGAACGGATCGGCGACACTCCGGCGATCAACCGCGACATCGAGCACCTGCGCCGGCTCGGCGTCCGCATCGCCGCCGACGACGTGGGTACCGGCTATGCCGGGCTGGAACAGCTCGTCCGGCTGCGACCGGAGATCATCAAGATGGACTGCTGCCTGACCCAGGGCATCGACACCGACCCGGCCCGGCGGGCCGTGGCCGCCGGGCTGGTGCACGTCGCCAAGGAGATCGGAGGCAGCGTGGTCGCCGAGGGCATCGAGACCGCGGCCGAACTCCAGGCCACCCGGGAGACCGCGATCCCCTACGGCCAGGGCTTCCTTCTCGGCCCGCCCACCCCCGTCCTGCCCGAGGCCGTCAGGTAAGCCCCGGCGTCAGGTAAGCCCCGGCGCGCCCGGCCGCAGCGGCGGCGGTCAACCATCGACGGCGGGGCTCTCCCGACGCAACCGGAACCAGACGACCTTCCCGTCGCCGGGGATGACGTCGGCGCCCCAGGTCTCAGCGAGCTCGGCCACCAGGTGCATACCCCGCCCGCCGAGCGAGTCGGTGTCGACCTGCTGCACCTGCGGGAGGCGGCTGTCCGGATCCTGGACGCCGACCCACACCTGGTGGTCGGTTGTCCGGATCTCCAGAACCGGCTCACCGCGGCCGTGCACGACGGCGTTGGTGACCAGTTCGCTGGCGAGCAGCACGACGATCTCGGTCAGCTCCGCCGCGAAGCCGGTGCCGGCGAGGCCCGCGGCCAGCCGGACCCGGGCCTGCCGGGGCGCGATCGGGCTGAGCGGCAGCACGAACCTGTCCAACGGCTCGCCGGGCTCGCCGGGCTCGCCCGACTCGCCGGGCAGCTCCGGTTTACCCGTCATGTGAAAGACATTTCCTTGCAATCATGTGGATAAACCCGGTGTCGGAGCTCAGTCCGTGACCCGCGCGAGCACCTCGTCCCAGTCCCGCAGGAAACGATCGAGACCGTACCGGGCCAGGGCCGCCCGCCGGGCCTTCTTCCCGTACGCCCGAGCGAGGTCCACCGAAGCGGGAACGGTCCAGCTCAGCGCACGCCGCGCGGGCGGAACTGAACGCTGATCCGCGGCCCGACCGGCCGCGCCGTCTTGGGCACGGCATGATCCCACGTGCGCTGGCAACTGCCTCCCATCACGAGCAGGTCGCCGTGGCCCAGGTCGTGCCGGATCGCCGGGCCGCCCCCGCCCCGCGGCCGCAGCAGCAACGCACGCGGGGCGCCCAGGACGGCGATCGCGACCATGGTGTCGCGGAACCCACCCGGCCCGACGCGATCGCCATGCCAGGCCACACTGTCACGCCCGTCGCGATACAGGCACAGCCCGGCGGTGGCGAAGCCCTCGCCCAACTCGGCCGCATAGTGCTCGTCGAGGACCCGCTTCGCCGCGCCGAGCGCCGGATCGGGCAGCGACGCACGCTCGTCGTAGAAGGCGAGCAGCCGGGGAATGTCGACGACCCTGTCGTACATCGTCCGCTGCTCCGCCCGCCAGGGGACACGATCGCGCAGCCGCTCGAAGAGCACGTCGGCTCCAACGATCCAGCGGGGCCGCACATCGACCCACGCACCCCGCGCGAGCCCGACTCGTCGGACGGACGTCCCGAGTGGGCCGACCTCGATCGCCGGGGCGTCATCGAGCAACGAGGCCTGGAACGCCGCGATCTCCATGCTTCGACACTACCAAACACACGTTCGAAGACAGGTCTGCGACAAGCCCGAAGGCCCGAAGGCCCGAAGGCCCGAAGGCCGTCACAGGTTGACAGGCGAGTAATCGGAGCAGGAATAGACGAGGGTAGCCGGCGGGGTCCCCTCGAACCGCATCGTTCCGATGTACGTCGCCCCCGTCGGCGACTTCCGCGAGGTCTTCAGCTCCACGACAGGCCTACGGATCCCGCTTTCCAACCGAAGGCACGACGTAACCGGCACCCGGAGGTCCGCCGCTCCCGCTGCGGCGAAAAACACGACCGTCCGACCGGCTCCGACGCGTACCTCCAGCACGTTCACGAAGTAGTTGTCGTCGTAAACGCTCACCGCCACCGATGGCATCGTCACCGTGCCGAGGAGCGCGGCCGAGTAGTCCGCCTGGCACGAGTAGCGGAAACGGTAGCTTCCCGGCAGCGCGAGCGAGAACGTCAGTGTTCCGGAATACCGTCCGGAGGAGCTCACCGGCACGTCGGCCTGGACGGGAAACAGCCGGAGCTCGCGAGAACCCGACGAGACCAGCACGCAGGATGTCCGCGGATCCCGCAGGTCGCTACGGCCGGTCGCGTCGAATCCGACCCGCAGCAGGAAGCCGTCCTGCCGGCTTCTGGTGAGAGTTGCGTAATAGTCGGCGCTGTACTGCGACACCCCGGGCGCGGCGGCGGAGAAGGAGGGCACGACGGTGAGCTCCTGGGACGGTCGGGGGGAGCCTGCTGCAGTGGCCGAACTCGTTCGCGCCCCGGTCCCCGCACTGGTCCCCGCACCGCTCGCGGCCCCGCTCCCCGCCCCGCTCGCGGCCGCGGACGGCGATACCCTCGGGACGCCGTCTTCCGGTCCGGTCGCGGCCACCGTCGCGGACGCGGTGCCGGTCAGGGACCCGTCGCCCGGATGGGCGCCGACACCACCGCGGGCGAGGAACNCCCCGGCCAGGATCGCGAGGACGGCTGTCAACGTCCCGGCCACGAGCCACACCCGTCCTGAGGGACGGCCAGGCGCCCCGGGCAGCCCAGGTGCCCCAGGCGCCCCGGGCAGCCCAGGCGTCCCAGGCATCCCGGAGTCAGGCCACCGCGAACCGCCTGCCTCCGGCTCGCCGACGGGCGGCAGCAGGGCCGTTGCCGGTCGCGAGACCGTAGGTACCCGCGGCAACGGCGGTGTCGGTACCTGTGCCGGCGGTGGTAGCTGTGCCGGTGTCGGTGTCGGTACCTGTGCCGGCACCAGCACCGGTGATGCCGGTCCCCCGGCCGCGAGGGAGGCGAGGGCGCGCGCGGCAGCCGCGGCATCCAGCCGGACTACCGGGTCCTTCTCGAGCATCGCATCCAGCACCGGCCGAAGTGGACCGGCGAGCACGGTCGGGCGCGGCGGTTCGAACAGGATCGCGCTGAGCAGCCCGGCGGTCGTGTCGGCCTGGAACGGTAACCTCCCCTCCACCATCTGGTAAAGGGTGACTCCCAGGGAGAACACGTCACTACGCCCGTCCGCGGGCTGACCGCCAAGCCGTTCGGGAGCGACATAGGCGATGGTGCCGACCACTCCGGCGGCGGTCATCCGACTGTCGTCGTTGTGCGCGGCGATACCGAAGTCGGTGACGAGTGCCCGGCCACTCTCCGCCAGCAGGATGTTGCCCGGTTTGATGTCGCGATGAACGACGCCCTTCGCATGGGCGAAGGNGNGGGCATNGGCGACCGCCGCTCCGATCGACGCTGTCTCATCCGGCCGTAGCCCGCCCGATCCCCGCAGCCGGTCCGCTACCGACCGAGCCGGGATGATGAGGTCCATGACGATCCACGGCAGCCCGCCGTCCTCGACCACGTCATGGACGCTGACGATCCCGGGGTGACCCCGAAGGCGGGCGGCGTTCATCCCTTCCCGCCGTGCGCGGGCGATCCGTTCGGTCCACTCCCCCGGCGTGGAGTCGACGGGGATCGAGACTTCCTTGAGCGCGACGTCGACCCGCAGCATCTGGTCGGTCGCCCGCCAGACGGCCCCCATCCCGCCAGCCCCGAGGCGGTCCTGGAGTCGGTAACGGCCGGCGACGACCAGTCCCGCATGGCCTACCACGGTTCTCCCCGATCCTCCCCGTCCGTGCCGTCCGTGCCGTCCGTTCTGGACGGCTACTTTAGTGAGGGTTCCGTGGATGTCTCCCCGCCGGCCCGGTCGACCCGGTCGACCTGATCCCGACTTACCAGGTCGCCGATCGCGCACTCGTCGTGGGGCCGCCGAATTCAGGGGAGGAAATAACGGTCCAGGGGCCACCGACCGTACCCAGGTCCCCCGAACTCAGGTTCGACCGGCTCGGGTCCCCGTGCCCAGATCCCCCGAGCTCAGGTTCGGCGCCGGGGGGTGCGGGGCGTTGCGTGCGCCGAGCATCTCGGCGGCGATCTCGCGGACCTCGGCCATGCTCGGGACGGCGTGCCCCGCGTCGGTCAGCTCCCGCTGCACGGAGGTCATCTCCACCTCGGGCATGCCGCAGGGCGTCGCCCAGGTCCATGGCCGCATGTCGCAGTCGACGTTGAGCGCGAATCCGTGGCTGGTCACCTTGCGCGTGCACCGCAGGCCGATGGACGCGATCTTCCGGTTGGTCCGGCGGGTCCAGACCCCCGTGAGCTCGACGGACCCGGGCGGGGNGTCCCNCCGCTCGGCCGGAATGCCGAGCGCCTCGACCGTGTCCACCAACCGGGCCTCCAACAGCCGCAGGAACGGCACCACCGCGTTCATCGCGCCGATATGACACATCACGTAGCCCACCAGCTGGCCGGGGGCGTGGTACGTCAGCAGCCCACCCCGGTTGGTCTCGTGAACCGGGATGCCCAGCCCCGCGAGCGGGCGGTGCTCGGGCGGGGTCCGCTTGCCGACGGTGTAGACCGGCGGATGCGACAGGAACCACAGCGTGTCCGGCCGCACGCCGTCGATCCGTTCCCGCACCATCACCCGCATCCGTGCCATGGCAACCTCGTAGTCGACAAGATCGTCGTCGAGGCGCAGCAGGATCTCAGGCCAGGTCACCGGGCCCGGGCCCGGGCCCGGGCCGCTGTCCACCCCGTCGACGGCGTCCACCCGGTCGATAGCATTCGCGGGGTTCACGGCATTCACCTCTCCACCGTATGCCCGGTCCACCGTATGCCCGGGTTCCGGCGGTCCGGGCCGGGATGATCCCGCGCGGTCGGCGTACCGTGGCCCACAGGGAGCAGCGATGACGTACGACATTCTCGCCGACCTCGTCGTGGTGGCCCACCTGCTCGGGATCGCGTTCATCATCTTCGGTGGGCTGCTGGTCCGGCGGCGGCGCTGGCTGCTCTGGCTGCATGTGCCCGCCGTCATCTGGGGTGTAACGATCATCACGATCGGGTTCACCTGTCCGCTGACCCCGCTGGAGAAGTATCTGCGACGGCTCGATGGTCAACCGGCCTACCAGGGCGGTTTCATCGATCATTACCTTGCGGGCGTCCTCTACCCGGACGATCTCACCTGGCTCGTCCGCTCGCTGGCCGCGCTGATCGTGGTCGTTGCCTACGTGCGCGTCTGCCTGGACCTACACCGACGACGGTCCCGACCGACGGTGGACACCGGACCGGATCCGGCATCATCCGACCCCGGCCAGCGATGACCGTGATGACCGGCGGTGGGTCAGGCCGAGGCCGGCTACGACGTCACGGCACTGCGAGGTCACGGCGCTACGACGTCACGGCGCTACGACGTCACGGCGCTACGACACCGCCACCGGCGCACCCCGAATACCCCAGCGGGCACACCGCCTACGCTGGCGCCGCCCAGCCGGTGTTCGCGGGGCGGCGCCGGGTGTCTCAACCGGCGGTGAGCCAGTGGGACACGGCGTCGCCCGTCACGACTCGCACGGTCAGGATTACCGCGGCGACCGCGAGAAGCGGAACGACGACCCAGTGTTCGATCCTGCCGTCCGTCCGGGGAACCAGGACTGTCTCCATCCGCCAGGTGACCGGCCAGAGAAGAGGGCAGCCGCGCGGGGTCAGGCAGTCCCCGGCCAGGTGGGCGAGACAGCCCAGGGTGACCGCGTAGCCGGCGAAGCTCATGTCAATGCCGTGCATGAGAAAGACAGCGACCCCGGCGGTCACGCAGTCCATGACGGACGACCAGTGCTCGTGCTTCTCGAAGTCCAGGCCGAGCCCACGTAACCCGAAGCCCACGAGGACGAACAGCGCGGCCCACCACCCATACTCGAAACGGGCAGCCAGCAGGCCCATGACCACACCCATGCCGAGCGCGAAGAGGATCGAGTGGGTGGCGTGCCGGTGGCCACCGGCGGCCCTGCTGATCCACCTGCACATAACCCGGGTGACCGGCCCGAAGGTGTTGGCGATCCGACCGTGGGGATGGTCGATGTCGGGCAGAAGCGCCGCGCCCGCGGATACCACCGCGCCGGCGATCACCTGGGACGAGGACAAGGACACCGCGTGCGAGCCCAACCACTGCTCCCGGGACAGCAGGGGTGCGACGGCCAACCAGACCACCGCCCCGCTCAGGGCGTGGGTCCGTCCCATCATGGCAGCTCAACCTCAATGATCAGCATCGTCAGACTGTATCCAGCCGATCCAGCCGCCGCGCGCCGAGCGACGTTCGGCTGTCCCGTGGCAAGCGGGCTCCGCGTGTGGTCCTAGAAGCCGAGCCGCTGATACACGCCGTTGCTGGTCGGATCAGCCGGATCGGTGAACAGCAGGACCTCGTGCGCTCCCGCGTCCAGCGCAGCCTGGCTCACCGCTGCCGTCACAGCCCCGGCATAGCCCAATGGCGCTTAGTTAAGCGGTCCGAGCAAGGATGATCTTCGATTGTTGATCATGACGGATGCCGGTGTCTGTTGGGCGTTTGACTCGGTAGGCGCTGTGGCGGCCTCGTCTGATGGCGCGTGGGTACGTGCGGTGGCGGCGCACCGGGTTGAGCTGTTCGATGATCTCTGTGAAGATTTCCCGAAGCGCGTGCGTGTGGTCCTCAGTAGGGTCGGGGAATGGCGCGGTGGCCGTCGGCTCCGTTTCCATTCCCCGCCACATCGATCCGTGCATGCCGTTCTCCGGCACACGGCTCTCCGACGTTCTTCACCGTCGGCGTTCGGCCTTGCCTCGCCATGGCTTGTTCGGCCAGGGCGGAATGGGTCTGGCGGTCCGTGACATGACTAGTAGCCCGAGGTAGTTCTTCGACGACTAGCCGACGATCCAGCGTCCGATTTTCCCTCCGTGATCCCACGGGAAATGACCTCGCGATCCTCCGCTGTCAACACCGCGCCGCGCACCGAACCTCCAGATCAGTAGGCCACGTTCCTACCAGACCCGATCTATGACCGGATTCATACGTGGTGCACTGACCTATTGAGACCGAGCGGGCTTCGCCCCGCTGGTGGGTCTTCACCTCATCGAAGATTCTTTCAATTTCCCACCGCTCATGGTAGCCCGTGGCGAGTTCCACCGCGGATATATCGGTGTGGTCAAGGATGTTGGTGATGAGGCAGATCAGTTCTCCGGTGCCGGCTCCGGTGCGGTCGGGCACCGTGTATTCGATGACGNGGANGGGTGTCGCGTAGTCCTNGGNAAAATCGCGGCCCGCGCGGGCGTCGACGATGAGCTGTTCCCGCCGTTTCCCGCTTAGTTTCGGATTGATGACAATGGAGAGGTAGGAGCCGTCAGGGAGCGGTTGGATGACCGGTAGCGCGAGGTTGGACCTGACTCGCCAGAGCAGGTCCGCGCCGGTGTCAAGTGCCTGGTGCCACAGGTCGCGGCCGTAGAAGTTGCGGTCGGCGGTGAGGAGCATCCCGGGTTCGCAGGCGTCGAAGAGAGTGGCGGCGAGGGNGCGTTCGTCGCTCGCCCGGGGGCCGACCGCGGCGGCGACGATCGCGTGCGTGCCGCATTCGGCGAGCGCGACAACATGGACCTGTGGCAGGGCGCTGGCCTTGTGTCCGTTGGTGTGCCGTCCGAACCTGGCCACGTTCTCGGGGGTGTCCGCGGCGTCGAGGAAGAACCCGTCGATCGCCGTCAGCCGCCGGGAACGCAGCCATGCGCCCTTGGTACCCCGCCCCGCGACCGGCACCGCGACACGTTCAAACAACAGTTTCAGAGGCGCGGCGCCGAGTCTGATCCGTGCCTGCGAGATCGCCCCGCTAGTTGGGACCTGCCAGTCACCCTTCCAGTTCCCCAGCCACCTCAACGCACCGGCGAGTTTACGCATGACTTCTTCGTAGTCATCGTCGAAGAAGAGGCACATCGCCATCGTGAAGTACACCATGACCCGGGCTGGCAGCAGCCTGGTACGCCGTTCCTGCCGTTTCGTCTCCACCAGCGCTTCATCGACGAGATCCCGGGGAACGATTCTGGCGAGCACACCGATCGAAATACGGTCGGTCAGCCGCTCGCTGTCCACGGCTGGCAATTCCACTACCTGACGAAGGCGCACCACACCCGGATGCTATCTGCCGACCGCCCGACTCCCGATGTGAACTCTCCGCCGCCCACTGATCGACGTTGAGGAACTGGACCGAACGCCGTGTTCGAAAATTGATCGACGCGGGATCGGACGTTGGCATGTCGGGATGGACAGGCGTCCCTCTAACTTAATCGAGCGGCATTGCCACCTCAGACTCATCCGCGTCGCCTCACCACAAAGGACCGCCCCCATGATCAGACTCGCGTTTTACGGCAGGGTCTCCACCGAAGACCAGCAGGATCCAGAGGCCTCCCGTAACTGGCAGATCGCCCGCGCACGAGCCCTGCTGGTGATCCTGCGTGAAGCCGACTCCACCGGCAAGGCCGAGGTCTACCGTGAACTTGGCCTGAAGCTTATCTACGATCACGAAACAGAGACGATCACAGCCGAAGCCACACCAAGATCATCGGCGTGCGTAGTGTCTGTGTCCGAGGGGGGATTCGGCCACTACGCACACGCCCTTAACCAGCGCAGGCGCATACCGGTTGCCCGGCAAGCGGGCGACCGGTAACAGCCCGCGTGCCGGCCCTGCGTCACCGCCGCACCGAACACTCATGCGCCCCCGGAATCCTGCCGGCCGGCTTGCCCGGCAACGCCCAGCAGACGCCGCTACAACCGACCGAGATCGATCTTGACCGGGAAAGGTGCGGCAGCATCGACGGCGCCCGTGAAGACCTCAGCGCCACGGTACGTTCCGGTCGCCGGGTCGAGGACGTAGGTATAGACGNCNGGGNCGCNGGNGGGGGGCTGCTCGACCCGCCAGTAATACGAGATTCCAGCCTTCGCATACTGCTCGGCCTTGACAATCCGGTCGGTCGTCTCAGAGCCCGGTGAGACCACCTCGACGACGAGCAGAAGATGCTCGGGACGGGCCGACATGATGTCGATCGTGTCGGCGCGGTACACGGCCACGTCCGGACGCCGATTCGTCAACGGCACGTCCTGAAGCCGAACATCGACGTCGAAGTCCGCGTTCCAGCCCGGCCCGGCAGCAGCCTCCAACGCGACCGCGAGGATCTTGACCAGCCGGTTGTGACGCTTGGACGCGCTGGGGCTCACAACGACCGTCCCGTCCACGATCTCGATGCCCGCGCACCGCTCCTCGGACCAGGAGTCGTATTCCTCCGCCGTGATCTGCTGGTGCATCCAGGCAGGAGCGATCATCCCCGCAGTGATGGCACACCTCCTTCAGATGATCCAACAGACCTGATCCCCGCCGAACCAGCGTAGCGCCGTACCCTCTGTGTCTCGGCATCCTGCGGCAGCCCACCCGCACCCGCGAGGGTGGCTGGGACTGACCCGGGTGTGTCAAGAAAACGGCTCTGTCGCACATCCGGTTTGCGCCGTGAGGCGCTGTGGTTCGAGTGGAGGTGAGAGACCTTCACCGTCTGCCCTGTCGCTGCAGGGTGGGTGGAGCTGAGGGCTGCCTGGTCCGGGTAGTGCCGGTCTGGGTGGGAGCAGCCCTGACGAAGCCGGGACGTTTCAGTAGCGGTCCGAACTGGTCGAACGCGAAGCACCGGTTCGGACAGGTGCCGGTGAGGTACTCGATCCGGTCGAGCTTGCGGTTCTTGTCCGGGTCGGTGGACTCCTTCCACGTCCTCGTGCGTGGGAACGAGATCCGATGGTGGTGCAGGAGCTGCCGCAGCCGTTCCCGACCGATGGTGACGGTGCGGTCGGGGTTGTCGGCCAGGTAGGCGGCGAGCTTGCGCAGGCTCCAGTGCGTGAACGGCTGCCCGAGTCTCTCCGGGCGGGTGCGGGCCGTCGCCACGGCGAACACCTCGTCGTCAGAGCTGATCAGGCGGGGACGGCCTCCCGCCCAACGAGGGTCCAACGCGTCCAGGCCGATCTCGTTGAACCGGTGGATCACCCCCCGGACCGTGTCCTCGTCCGCCGCGACGAGACGAGCGATCGCGGGGACCGGGGTCCCACTCGCCGACGCCATGATGATCAGTGCGCGGCGGACTCGGATCGCGCCGTGTTTCCCGCGGCGCGCGATCGCTTGGAGTCGTTGGCCTTCCTCATCGGTCAGCCGCCGTGCCCGTACCGGCCGCGCCATCGCGGTTCACCTCCAGGGCTGGTCGCCGTCCTCATCGGGGATGGTGTGCCCGTGATCACCCGCCTCTACCTACTCCACGGCCGGAAACGTTCGTGGTCAGCGCACCAGCCGGGCAGGATCCGGTGGCGGAGAAGCGGGAAGTCAGCTCGGCGGTGCATCTGGCGCATGATCTTCTTGGTCTTGGTGTTGACGCCTTCGGTGCCACCGTGGCTGTAAGAGCCTGTCCTGGATCTTGAGTGATGTTAACGCTCTGTAGTNTCGCGGGGTTGCCAGCGTGGGACGGGATTCCCGCGAACGAGACGGCGGACCATGGTGCGGATCATCGCCCAGTGGATGAACNATGCGGAGGTGGCGGGGTGGCGTTCGTAGTCGNGGGCAAGCCGCCGGTGGGCGGTGAGCCAGGCAAGGGTACGTTCGACCACCCATCGTTTCGGCAGGGCCTCGAAGGTTTTCTGACCGGGTTTCTTCCGAACGATCTCGACGGTGGTCCTCATGATGGTCCGCGCCCATGCAACAGGCTCGCCAGCGAAACCGCCGTCGGCGAACAGATGACGGCGGCTACGATTCCTTAACCTGTCGGTCCTTCAGATCCTGCGGCTGTTGACCTGTCCGTGGTCTTCCCGACTGGTTGGGTGATCGCTGGTCGTCGGTTGGTGCGGCCGGGTGGGCGTCCGGGGCCGGGTCGGGCGGGTTTCGGTGCGCGGGCCGGTAGCGGTGTCTTCGGGCGGAGGTTGCGGAATCCCCGGCGGACACGGGCCGGAGTCAGCCTTGTGGGTTCGGCGGGTCGTTCCCAGGGGCGGCGCAGGTCGGTGGTGAGCGCGCGGGCGAGCCGGAGCTGGGTGTAGGCGGTGAGGACAAGCCAGGTCCAGCGGTCCGCCGCGGCGGGGTCCCGGATCTTCGGGGCGGTCCAGCCGAGGGTCTGCTTGACCATGCGGAAGGTGTGTTCCAGGTCGAATCTTCGCAGGAACGCCTGCCAGGCGCGGTCGACGTCGGCGCTGCCGGCGTCGACGGTGGAGTGCCACAACCAGACCGGTTTCGGGCGCCGTTCGCCCGGGAGGCGGTCGACGACGAGGCGGATCAGGGTGCCCTCGATGATCGGGAGCTGGCCGGTGTGGTGTTCCCATCCGCCACGGCGGGTCAGCCGGGGG
>NZ_JPHT01000052.1:0-18272 GCF_000733325.1 Frankia sp. Allo2 | reverse complement strand
GGAGGTGAGCGGGCCATGGCTGAGCTGTTCTCGGTCGAGTCGCCGCCCACGGCGGTGTTCGTCGCGGACGACGAGATGGCGATGGGTGCGCTGCGGGCGTTGCGCCGTGCCAGGCTCCGCGTGCCGGAGGACATGTCTGTTATCGGCTTCGGCGGGCACGACAAGGCAGAGGNGTTCGAGCTGACGACGGTCGTCCAGCCGCTGGCCCGTCAGGGGAAGATCGCCGCCGAGTTGCTGCTCAGTCTCCTCGACGCTGTTCCGGATGCTTCCCAGAACCTGGACGCCTCGGAAGTGGTCGTGCTGCCCGTGAGCATCGAGATCCGTGACACGACGTGCCGCCCCGCGAGCGGAACAACATAACTCCGCCGGCTTATGCCGCCCGCGGTCCCATCGTCCAACCGACGATCTCAAACACCTTCTTATGGCGCGCTCGTCGTTATGCGGTGCCGTCGCGGATGGCTCCTTGTCGATGGCTATGTAGGAGAGTGGGGCCCGTAGCAGCCCCAGCGCGGCGATCCGCAGCCCGCGCGAGACGATGGACTCGCGGAACGCCGCAAGCAGCAGTTCAAGATCTGTCAGGGCCTCCTCGCCCGCGATGCCGGTCCGTCTCGAAGTCGTAGTGCCGCATGTCCGGGGCAGGGCCCTGGAGTGTCCAGCCCCCGTCGACGTGGAGGATCTCCCCGGTGACGAACGACGAGGCGTCCGACGCCAGGAACACCAGCGGGCCGATGTAGTCCTCGGGCGTCGCCATGCGGCCCAGCGGAATGACGGCGCTCCAGCTTCGATCGAAGTCGGGGTTGTCCTGCCAGTTGCGCTCCATACGCGTGGCCGTGGGCGCGATGGCGTTGACGCGCACACGCGGCGCGAGCCTCAGGGCGAGGTGGCGTGTCATCGCCTCCAGGCTGCCCTTTGATGCGGTGTAGACGGCGTGGTATCGGAGCATCAGGGTGTCGGCACAGGTTGAGATGTTGATGATAGATCCACCCCGCTCCCCCATTGCGGCCACCGCGGTTATGGTCGTCAGGAAGGCGCCCCGAAGGTTGGTGCTGATGGCGTCGCCCCAGTCCTCGAGAGTCGTCGCTTGTGCCGGGCCAAGACGGACATGCGCGACGTTGTTGACGAGCACATCGATGCTGCCAAGCTCGCAATGGGCCGTGTCGATCAACCGCTGCGCGTCCTCGGGGACGCCTACGTCAGCGCCGACCGCCACGGCGATGCCGCCTGCCTCCTGTATACGCCGGCACGTCTGCTCGGCGCCCGCGCGGTCGTTCTTGTAGTTGACGACCACGTTTGCGCCGGCCTGACCGAGGCCGGTCGCCAACGCACGGCCAATCCCCTTGCTGGAACTGGTGACGACGGCCACCTTGCCGTCGAGCGCACCTGCGGAGGTCATGCGTCTCCTCGGGGAGCGGACCGAGGGCTTGGGGAGCGCTGGGGCGTGGCGGACAAAGAGGGACCTCCCGAGTCGAGCAGGTGTGGCGGTGGCCACCGAGGGNTCCGTAAACGCCTACCGCCAGCTTGAGTGTAAGCCCTTGCAGAAGGCGGNGGAACTTGACGTAGGCTCCGGGCACGGTGATCCCGGTCGCCAGGCGGGCTGACCGGGTGGCGGGTCCCGGCGGCGGGTCCCGGTGGCTACGCCGGGGACTGATGGCGAGTCAGGGATGGGCGGCCAGCGACCCCGCGCGATCGTGTTGTGGGTGTAGCCGGTCTGTCTGCCGCGCCCACGCGCTCGAACCGGGCCGCCTGAGGGTTGACAGAGGGTGTCTCACTCGGAGTCCTCCTCATGCCAGGTGCGGCCGTCGCGTTCGATCAGCTCGGCCGCGCCGGCCGCGGCGCGCGACAATGCGCCCACAGGCACGCCGCACTCCAGACCACGAGGACATAAGACATCTCCGTGATCTACAAGCGGCGTGCCTGCTTTCGTGTCCGCGACACGTGGTCCAGCCGTGCCCGCGGTCCCCCATACCGCTCTACCAGGACCGATCACCCGAAACCGACAGAGCTGGCTAAACCGACCGAATCGCATCCTTGCAAGAGCCCTGGGGCCGCCGGAACCCCGGCCAACCCCTCAGGCGAACTAGATCCCAGCGACCGAGCTCGCATGGCAACTCTACTGCAAGCGCTTACGGAAACCGGACGTGTGTCGCTGAACACACGCCCAATGCGGACCGCATGGCCGCCGACCAGGGCTTCCCGCCGCGGATGAAGCGGAACAGCGGATCGCGATTTCTCGTAGGCCCGTGCCAGGGCTTCCGCATCAGATTCAGCCTCAGATTTGTTCACGGCACTCTCTTCCATAACGATTCCTCATATCATTCCGGCCCATTGATTCCGCGCCGTCCAAGCTAGAGTGCCAGGAACTCGGGTGGCGCTGGTTCAGCGGGTGAACACCCGGTGTCAGACCGCCGGCGGTGTTGCTCATGGACCTACCCCGGGCGCAGATGCTTCACGACCGGCCGACTTACTGGTCGTCCTCGGGAGGACGAACGGCCAGCAGGTAGCCGTAGCGGATCTCGGGTGAAGTCGTCCGGCTGGCTTTCACCGAGAATCCCGCCCGTGTCAGCAACCTTCTCCACTGCTCCCGAGTCCGCATGTACTCCCCGGAGCGCCGAAGGATCCGGTCGAGTATCTGTGCGTCCTTGAGCGCATNGCGGTAACAGTTCTGCTCCGCAGCATTGACTATCTTCCGATAGTAGACGTCGCAGACATCGTCGATGTCGTTCTGGCTCGATAGTGCCGAGGTGTCGAGAAATGTCTCGCCAAGGACCAGGCGGCCACCAGGGAAAAGCTCCCGGTAGCATTTTTCCAGGGCCCGAGAAATCTGGTCGTGGTCGACGTGATGCAACGACATGACCGCGATGATCGCATCGTACCGTGTGTCCGGTCTGTAGTCGAGGTAATCGGCGTGGACCAGTCGGGTCTCCTTCCTGCCCGGCCGGCTCAGTGGGACGCGCTCGAGCATCCGCACGCTGCTGTCGAGCAGGTCCAGACGCGCGACGAGCGGGAGCCTGGCCACGAGCGCGCCGTCGCCGCAACCGAGATCTAGGANGACGTCCGCTGGCTGAGGGTTTGCGGCCGTGATGCACGCTTCTAGCAGCTTGGAGTGTTGCCGCAACCCGGGCAGTTGGTAGCCGTCCCGCTCCCAGGCGTCGAAGAACGACTGGCCAGGGAGTTTGGCGGCCACGGCCCAGTCCAGTATGGCCCGATCAAGGCTGGGAATGTGACTTGCCACCGCGTCGAGTGTGTCGGCCAGCCGCGCGCGGTTGTACTCCCAGCTCGTCATCGGGCCCCGGGCCCGCCTTGCCACCTCCAAACCGTGCCAGGTGGAGGGCGGGACGTCGAGCCCGTCGTGCATGGCCGCCGCGTGTACGTCCTCCTCCAAGCGGCGTCGCAGTTCGGCGTCCGCACGATCGTTGGCATTGTCAGACACGTTCTCCATGGCCCTTCCTTCGATCGTCAACACACACTGTCGTCATGGGGTTGACCAGCCTGAGTGCCCGCACTCGGGCGGCGCTGGTTACGGCGAGTAAAACCGCCTGTCAGGCCACCGGCGGCATTGCTCATGGACCTACCCTGCGCGCCGGCGCTTCACCTCCTCGGCGAAGGCGATGTCAGCGGCGGTCACTTTGCCGTTTCCAATCATCTCGAGCACCTGGGCGACTGAGGCGAGCCGCGACTCGATGGCGGCGGAACCGGACTCGAGAATGCTGGGGAGAGCGGCATCCACCGCCGCGAAAACGACGCGCAAGATTCAGCACCGGACCACCGGTACAGAGTGGCCCGCCAGATCGCGTCCTCCTCGCCGGTTCCCGCGATCGGGGAGTCCACCCGGGCGATCAACATGAAGCCCTTGCCCTGGAGAACATCCTTCACCATCATAATTTTAGTGACGAACTCGTTTGCGTCGGCGAGCTCCTGACCGGGCGGGAAACTGTTCCTCTTAGGGAATGCCTTGTCCTCAATTCACACAGCGTAAACACCTGCGTGCTCGTACTCGCGGACGAGGTGGATCAGATTGTTGATATCACNGAACCCGATGTCACAGCCCGCGATGAGAGGTCGAGCCGGTGCGCTCCCACGCTGCTGATCGCGTTGACGACAGTGGTCTCACCGTCGTCGACGGCCACCCGGCACAGCTCGCGCAGTGGTGCCAGCAACCTGGTGGTCGTCTCGTGATGAACAAGGACCCGCAACCGGATCGCCGGATCCCTTCGCAACGCCGCGACCACAACCTTAGGGTTGACGTCAGTCGACGTCCGCTCCCCGCCGGGCTGGTGCTGGCCGTCTGCCACCGCTGCCTCCTGCCTCCTGCCTCCTGCGCGGATGCCGCCATCGGTATGCAAGCGCATACCGATCTTAATCGGCCTTAAGTCTACTTCGCCGTCCGCATCCCTGGAGGTAATGGTCGCCACACACGCGAGGCTTCCCTGAATCTGCAGGCTACAGGCACATGGCCGCGACTCCGCCTCACCCGATCGTGCGCATCGGATCACGCTTCCCCATGATCCAAAGTGGGTGCGACCTAGAAAACGCTTGCAGTAATCAAAATTCGATCAAGTTTACGATCATCGATCTGGGCCGCTTGACGGGTTCCGGCGGGTGCGCTGGGAACGAGAGGAACTTGGTCAACAGGTCCTATGAGAGCAACGTGTTGATCGGCGACCAGGAGATCAACGAAGACCATTGCGGCACGGACCTGTTGAACCGGCAGGCTGCGAGGATGGTGACGGCGTTGGGAGCGACCATGACCGGATCGACCGGGCCGAGCCGGTGGCCGCGCTGTCCCGTTCCAGGCCATCTGGTCCGGGTGATGACCGGCGACAGCGGCTTCTGCCCCCGCGGCGTACATGGCCGCGATCGGCTCGATCCGGTCGACGGCGTGGAGAAGACCCTGCCGGCGATCTCCCGGCGGCTGGTGGTCCAGAAACGGGTGTGGACGCTGGCCGCCGGGGATACGGGTCATCATCCGCAAGGAGCGGCCGCACCCCCGGCGGCGAGCTGGTCGCCGCCGACGACGAGGAGCGTCGCAGTGGACGGAGGACCGTCTGCCAATCGGGCCGGTCAAGGAGTTTCTTGAGCATCACCGGCTGATCGGCTCGTCGCCGAACACGGTCCGGTCGTATGCGCATGCGCCGGCGGGCTGTTGTCGTGCGTCACCTGCTGTCCGGCTCACCATCATGCCGGCGCAGGCAACCAGCGGCGGCGACGCGCCGTTCCCCGGGAAAAGGCCGGGTAACGCGAACGGATCAGTAGGAAGAGCCGCTGATCTCGTCCGCGAGCTGGTGCGCCAGCTCCGGGGTCGCCGCGATCACGCCGGACCATCGGCGGCTGAGGTCGGGGACGATCTCGACCGGGCGGCCGAAGGCGTCGATCACCGCGCCGCCCGCCGCCGGGACCAGCACGGACGCGGCGGCGATGTCCATGATGCGGTGCGTGTCCGAGCCGGCGTCCGCGAAGGCGTCCGTGGAGCCCTGCGCCACGAGGGCGGCCTCCAGGCAGCTACTGGACAGGATGCGCACCCGCGCGGCCCGGCGGCTTACCCGCAGCCACGCCGCCTCGTTCTTGGCCTGCGGCCGCAGGAGGCTGACCGCGGCGCCGTCGAGTGCGCGCCGGCCTGTTGTCCAGTAGGGCGACGGGAGGCCGACTTTCGCATGCCAGCCGCGGCCGGTGTCCAACCATACGTACGGTGAGGGCCTCGGTCGCCCTGCCGTCGACGGCGACCACGCCGGAGAAGGCCGACAACGGCACCTCCGCGACCGCGTTGGCGGTGCCGTCGACCGGATCGACCACGAGCGTGACCGCCGAACCGTTGTCGATGACACCGATCTCCTCGCTGATCAGGTTGACCCGCTGGGCGTTCACCACCTCCGCCACGGCGGTGTCGACCAGCAGGTCCAGACGCGTGGTGAGGGTGCCGTCGGCGCCCATGCCGACCTTCTCGGCGAGCTCCGCGCGCGTATACCGCTCGCGCGCATCGCGAAAGGCGCCCACCGCCGCGCGGGCGGCTGCGGCCAGCGCGGGATCCGTCCCGGCCGGAATCTCCGGCTCGGGAACCGGCCACCGGGTCACCGCCGCACCCCCGATTGTCACCAGACACCCCAGGATGACAACACGGACCGCACCACCGGCCACGGGCGGCGCGGCTCGACCAGCACAAAGTCAGCGCGCAGCCCCGGCTCGAGCCGACCGCGGTCGGGAAGTCCGGCGACCTCGGCCGGCCCGGCGGTCACCAGGCCGATGGCGGCCGGCAGGGTGGCGAGCCCCTGCTCGGCGAGCAGCATGGCGGCCGCGAGCAGACCGGAGGGCAGGTAGTCCGACACCAGCGCGGTCACCAGGCCGCGGCCGACCAGGTCACGGCCGGAGGCGTTGCCGTTGTGGGAACGTCCCCGCAGGATGTTCGGGGCGCCTATGACGACGGGAAGTCCGTGGGCGCGGGCGGCTTCCGCCGCTTCGATCGTGGTGGGGAACTCGGCGACCGCGCAGCCGCGGTCCCGCAGCTCGGCGATCTCGGCGGCCGAGCTGGGATCGTGCCCGAGCAGCCGGATTCGCGCCGAGCGCGCGGCGAGCCAGACCAGGGCCTCCTCGCGGATGTCGAGCCTGCCGTCCCGGTCGGCGATGAGCTGGTCGACATGCTCGCGAGCCTCCGCGTCGGACATGCCGCGGCTGCCCATCAAATAGCGCTCGTAGTGCTCGCGGACGGCGTACTGGCCCTGGCCCGGGGTGTGGTCCTCGTGGGAGACCAGGGCGCCGTCGGGAACCTGGTCCAACCGCCGCGCCAGCGCGGACAGCGCTTCCGGGCTGCGCACGTCGAGCCGGTACAGGATCCGGTGGTCGACGAGCCCGCCGGTATAAGCATCGATCGCCTCGCACGTCTTCTCCGCCTGGCCCACGCTGCGCGGGATGTCGTGGTGGGTGTCCTCGAAGGAGATGCCGTGGAACACGGTCGTCACGCCCGCGGCCCGCAGCTTGCCCTCGAAGGACAGCAGCGCGAACTCGATCGGCAGCTCGGCGCCCGGTCGGGGCAGCTGCTCGTTCTCGATCCCGTGGCGCGCAGCGCGTCCTCGACACCCGGGTCGACCTCTTCCACGGAGTCCGCGACGAGCTTGCCGAGCAGCCCGACAGCACCGACGCCCAGCGCGAGCACCCCGGCGACCGCACCGAGCCCGGTGATCACCACGAACACGATCGCCAGCACCAGATCGGGGATGCCCCGCACACACACGATCAGCAGCCGGTCGCGATGGCGCGGCCGAGCCCGTCGATACCCACGAAGCCGAGGACGACCGAGACCCGCAGGTTGATGTCCAGCCGGTGCAGCGCGGTCGCCACGAACGCGGGCAGCACCTGCGGCAGCACGCCGGCCACCAGCTCCCACGGCCCGCGCCGCCCGCGCGCATGGCCTCACGCGGGCCCTCGTCGATCTGCTCGACCGCGTCGGCGTAGAGCTTGCCGACCATGCCGACCGAATGCAGTCCCATCGCGAGAACCCCGGCCAGCGCGCCGAACCCGAACAGCCGAAAGAACACGGTCGCCAGCACCACGTCCGGCACCGCGCGGGCCGCGACGATCACTGTCCGCGCGCCGAACCGTGCACCGCGGTGCGGCGCCGTGTTCCCGGCAGCCAAGACCGCAAGCCCCGTGCTGAGCACCACCGACAGCAGCGTGGCGCAGATGACGATCGACATGGTCTGGCCGGTCAGGCGCAGCAGCTCCCCCGCGGTGGGGAAGTCCAGGGGGAGCATCCGGGCGGCGAAGTCGGCCGCGTTCCGCCCGCTGTCGATCAGCGTCGCGACGTTGATCGACAGCGCGGCGAAGGCCCACCCGGCCAGGCCGAGCAGCCCCAGCAGCGCGGCCATGCCCAGGACCGAATCGGTCCTGGGCCGGGCGAGGGTTCGCCCCGTCACGCGATGGCCCGCAGCGGGCCGGCTCGGTAGATCATGGCAACGGCCTGCTGGTGGTCAAGGTCGCCCGCAGCCTTGTCCAGCACGACCTGGCCCGAGCGCAACCCGACGATCCGGTCGGCCCACGACAGCGCCAGCTCGACCTGGTGCAGGCTGCACAGCACGGTCAGGTTCCGTTCGCTCGCGATTTCGCGGATCAGGCCCATCACCTGCGCCGAGGACTCCGGGTCCAGGGAGGCAACCGGCTCGTCCGCGAGCAGGATCTCCGGGCGTTGCATGAGTGCCCGCGCGACCGCGACCCGCTGCTGCTGCCCGCCCGACAGCGTGTCCGCGCGCTGGAACGCCTGTGACGCGAGCCCGACCCGTTCCAAGTGCTCCAGCGCCTCGAGTCGCACCGCCCGCGGATAGGTGACCAGACCCAGCCGCAGGCCACGCAGCCTGCCGAGCGCGCCGGTGCACACGTTCTCCAGCACCGAGAGGCTGTCGACCAGGTGAAACTGCTGGAACACGAAGCTGATCCGGCGACGCAGCTCCCGCAACCGCGCGCCCCGCGCCTGGCCGACGTCCGTGCCGAGCGCGATGACCCGGCCCGCGCTTGCCCCATGCAGGCCGTCGACGTGCCGCAGGAGCGTCGACTTGCCCGAACCGGACAGCCCCAGCAGGACGACCACCTCGCCGGGCTCGACGGTGAACGACACCTCGTCGAGGGCGAGCGTCTGGCCGAACCGCTTGGTCACCCCCTCGAAGCGGACGGCGCTCACTCCGCCGCCGTGCAGCTCTTGGCCTTCGTGACCTCGCAGACGTGCCGCACCGGGTCGAAGAAGGTGTCGGCGACCTTGACGAAACCCCAGTCGCCGGACTCGTCGACCATGCACTTACCGGGTGTGCAGAACCCATGGGACTCGAGGTAGTCGATGTTCATGTGCTCCTGGATCACTTTGGCGATCTTGTCCTTGAGCGCGGGATCGAGGTCGTCACTGATCGCGATCGGTGATCCGGGGATGAGGTCGGACTTCCACACCGTGGTCAGCTCGCCGGCCTTGAGCTGACCCTTCTCGATCAGCTTCTTGTCGACCATCGCGTCGTAGGCGAACCCGGCGTCGCACTGCCCCTTGGCCACGCCGAGCGCCGACGCATCGTGCGTGCCGGCCAGCACCGCGGTGATCTCGCTGTCGGGGTTCACCCCGGCGTCGATCAGCCCAGCCCGCGGATAGAGGTAGCCCGAGGTCGAGTTCGGGTCGACGAGGCAGACCTTCTTACCCTTGAAACCCGCGAGGTCGTGAATCGGCGAACCGGTCTTCACCACGCCGTAGGAGCGATAGCCCGGCGAACCACCTTTCTCCGCGAGCGCCGCGGCGACCGCCGTCGCCCGCACTCCGGAGGTGCGGGCGACCAGATAGGACAGTGCCCCGTACAGCGCGATATCGACCTTGCCGCTGCGCTGCCCCTCGATGACGGCGGCGTAGTCGGTTGCCCGCTGGAACCGGATCGTCTTCCCGGTTTCCTTCCGCAGCAAATCGATCGAGGACTGGTAGTCCTCCTGAAGTTTGGCGGACCTGCCCCCGACCACCGGCCCGCTGATCATGTCAGTCAGCCGGCGTCTCCTCGGCTGGGCGCTCTACCCGACCTCGCCCAGCGGGGCGATCCACCGTTCCCAAGACCTCCCCGGGGAGGTGGTCGCTGGTGGATGGCGGCGTGAGGGCGGCGATCGCGGGTATCACGCAACGGTCATGACCTCTCACGAAGAGCGAATCTTTCGATCGTGTTCGGGCGCTAGGAGAGCCATGAACCCAGAGGGTCGCGGACCGGCCAAGCCGGTGCGGGTGGGTGCGGGCAGCGGGACACCGGCCTGGCCCGCCGGCGACGGTGCGCACGCGTCGCGACTTGAGACCGTCGCATCCTGGGCCGCCGTGTTCACGATCGTGATGGCCGCGGTCACGCTACTCGGTTGGACCCTGGACAACCACGTGCTCACGAGCATCAAACCCGTCTGGCCGTCGACGAAACCAAACGGAGCCGTCTGCGGTCTGCTGCTCGGGTTCTCGCTGTGGAGCCGACTCGGCCGGCGGCGAACCGCCGTCCGGGCGGCGGGACAGGGGGCCGCCGCCCTTGCACTGGCGATCTCCGGACTCTCTCTCGTCGAGTCGGCCGTGGATCGGAATTTCGGCATAGACGAACTTCTCTTCATCGACCAGGCCACAGCCTCGCAGTCTCATCCGGGGCGGATCGTGCCTTTCGGCGCGGCCATTCTGGCGCTGTTGTCGCNCNCCCTGCTACTNTTCGATNCCCGCCGGTGGCGAGGAAGGTACGTGGCCCAGGCCCTGGTCTGCGTCGCGGGGTTCATCTCCTTTACGGTGCTGCTGAGCTATCTGTACGGGGTCGATTTCACTTCCGGTTACACGAGGGTCGCCGTCCCGGCGGCGGTCGCCACGCTGGTGCTGTCGGTCGGAGCGACGCTGGCGCGGTTGGGTTATACCCCGCTGGCGATCCTGGCGAGTTCCGGGGCCGGCGGGGGCGTCGCCCGCCAGTTGCTGCCGGCCACGGTCATCGTCCCGGTCCTTGTCGGGACGACCGCGGTGGCGCTGTGGCGGCTCGGGTTCTACGGCGTCGCGTTCCGGGGTGCCCTGGTGGTCTCCTATACCGTGGTCATGCTGCTGGCGGTCACCGTCGGGATCTGCCGGCGGCTGGATCATGCCGATGCCGAAAGACTGCGCGTCTCCGCCGATCTGGCCGCGGCCAACGAGCGGTTGGCGGGGACGAACGCCCGGTTGGCGGAGGCGAACACGCGCCTCGTCGAGGCCAACAAGCGGATGCACGAGGCCATCGACGAGCTCGGCAGTTTCACCTACAGCGTCTCCCACGACCTGCGGGCGCCACTGCGGTCGATGAGCGGTTTCTCCCGAATCCTGATGGACGAGTACGCCGAGGACATGCCCGAGCAGGCCCGCGGCTATCTCGACCGGGTGCAACGCAGCTCCGACCGGATGGGCGCGTTGATCGACGACCTGCTCGCCTTCTCCCGCCTGGGCAGGCAGCCCATGAGTAAGCGGGAGGTGGACCCGGCGGCGATCGTGTCCGCGGTGCTGGCGGAGCAAGAGGGCGACCGCGCCGGCCGCCCGGTGCGGATCACCGTCGGGGATCTTCCCCGTGGGGTGGCCGACCCGGTGCTGCTCAAGGTGGTCTACACCAACCTGCTGTCGAACGCGGTCAAGTTCACCCGGGGCCGTGACCCCGCCCGCATCGAGATCGGCAGCCGCCGCGAGAACGGGCGGGTGGTCTTCTACGTCGCCGACAACGGGGCCGGTTTCGATCCGCGGTATGCGGACAAGCTGTTCGGGGTGTTCCAGCGGCTGCACCGCTCGGAACAGTTCGAGGGAACGGGTGTCGGTCTCGCGCTGTGCCAGCGCGTCATCGCCCGCCATGGCGGGCGGATCTGGGCGGAGGCGGCGCAGGGGAAAGGCGCGACCTTCTTCTTCACTCTGAGCGAGGAGGTATCGGCGTGAACATCGAAAGACCGAACATTCTGCTGGTGGAGGATGATCCCGACGATATCGAACTTACCCTGCACGCGCTGCATACAAAGAACATCATGGCTTCGATCGAGGTTCTCCGGGACGGAGCCGAGGCGCTCGCCTTCCTCTTCCGTACCGGCCCCTACGCCGACCGGTCGCCGGACAGGGATCCGAAGGTCGTTCTACTCGATCTCAAGCTGCCGAAGGTCGACGGCCTGGAGGTCCTGCAACGACTGAAAGGCGACCCGGCCCTTCGGACCGTGCCGGTGGTGATGCTGACTTCCTCCCACGAGGAACGGGACATCGTGGCCAGCTACGATCTCGGCGTCAACAGCTACATCGTCAAACCGGTCGACTTCGGCCAGTTCACCGAGGCGGTGCGGACGGCGGGAATGTACTGGCTGCTGCTCAACCGGCAGTCCACCCAGAACACCCAGAGCGATGCCGATTCCGGTGCCAATGCCGATGCCTCNCCCGCCGCGGAAGGGTGAAGCGGCAGCTGGCTGAGCGGCGGCCGGAGATGTAGGTGGTGGCGGGCTGGGTGACGGCCGGCTAGATGACGGCGAGACAGGTGCGCATGATGCCACGCATTCACGTCCTCATGATCGAGGACAGCGACGACGATGCCGTGCTCGTCATCGAACGACTGCGACGCGGCGGTTTCGAGGTGACCTCCGATCGGGTGGAGGACTCCGAGGCGGCCGCGTCGGTTCTCCGTACCCGGCCTCCGGACCTGGTGATCTGCGATTACCACATGCCGGCGTTCGGCGCCGAGGCGGCCCTGATGCAGCTGCGCGCCAGCGGCCTCGATATCCCGTTCATCGTCGTCTCCGGCCAGGTCGGCGAGGAGACGGCGGCGGCACTCATGCGGGCCGGCGCGCACGACTTCCTGCTCAAGGATCGCATGAGCCGACTCGTCCCCGCGGTGCAGCGCGAACTGCGGGAGGCCGACGACCGGCAGAGACGACGGCAGGCCGAGGCCGCCCTACGACGCAGCGAGGAGCGGTTCCGGCTGCTCGCCGAGCAGGCGACGGACGTCCTCTTCCGCTGCCGGCTGTGCCCGCGGGCCGAGGTCGAGTACGTCAGCCCGGCGATCAGGATGATCACCGGCTACCCGCCCGAGGACCTGTGCGGCCGCCCCGACACCCTGTTCTCGCTGGTCGACGAGGAGGACCGGCCCACCCTCAAGGGCTCGTGGCGCACGGCGAACCCCGAACCGCTGCGGGTCCGTTGGCACCCGCGAGAGGGCGTCGAGGTCTGGACGGAGCAACGCGTGGTCGGCGTCCACGACGACCAGGGCCACCTCGTCGCGGTGCAGGGCATCCTGCGTGACGTGACCGAGCAGGTCCATGCCGACGAGGAACGGGAGCGGCTGCGACGCCAGCTGGATCAGACCGAGCGGCTGGAGTCCCTCGGCCGGCTCGCGGGCGGCGTGGCGCACGACTTCAACAACCTGCTCGGCGTGATCACCGGCTATGCGGAGATCGTCCTCGACACCCTTCCCGACGACGACCCGTGCCGGGCCGACATGGACGAGATCAGCCGTGCCGCCGACCAGGCCGCCGGACTGACCCGTCAACTGCTCACCTTCAGCCGGCAGGAGTCGTCGAAGCCGGAGACCCTCGACCTCAACGCGGTGGTCGAGGGGACGCGGAACCTGCTGCGACGCACCATCGGCGAGGACATCGAGATCGTCACCCTCCTCGATCCCGATCTCCACCCCGTCACGATCGACCCGAGCAAGATCCAACAGGTGGTGATGAACCTGGTCGTCAACTCCCGTGCGGCCATGCCCGACGGCGGCCGCCTCACCCTCAGCACGGCGAACCTGGACCGGGACCGGGGCCCGTCTCCCGCGGACCGCCCGGCCGCGCACGGGCGGCCGTCGCCGGAAGAACGCCCGAAGCGCGGCTGGGCCTGCCTGGCGGTCGCCGACACCGGGTGCGGCATGAGCCCGGAGGTGATCCGTCGCGCCGTCGAACCCTTCTTCACCACCAAGGGACCCGGTGAGGGGACGGGACTCGGCCTCGCCACCGTCTACGGGGTGGTCAAGGCGGCCGGCGGCGAGGTCGACATCGAGTCCGAGGTCGGGAAGGGGACGACCATCCGGATCCTGCTGCCCGCCACGGCGAGGAGCGGGCCCGCTCCCGTCGACACCACCCGGGACGACACCACCCGGGACGACGCCACCCGCGGGCAGGGGAAGACGATCCTCGTCGTCGAGGACGACGCGGCCGTGCGCGCCGTCACCACGCGCATCCTCGTACGGTCCGGCTACCTCGTCCACGAGGCGGGTTCCCCGGCCGAGGCCCTCGACCGGTTCGGTCCCGGGACGACGCGGATCGACGCCCTGCTCACCGACGCGATCATGCCCGGCATGACGGGCTACCAGCTCATCGAACAGTTCCGTCGGACCCGCCCCGAGCTGCCGGTCATGCTGATGTCGGGCTACGCCGCCGGCGCCGAGAAGTCCGTGGCCGGCTTCCCGCCCGGCGTCGCCCACCTCCAGAAGCCGTTCACCGCCCGCGCCCTTCTCGACAGCCTGGAACGAACCCTGCACCCACGCTGACCGGCGGTGCAGATGGTGCGGCCGTGCCGGCGCACCACGGGCAGCACGAGATCAACTTTTCCGGGTGGCCGAGGACCGTGGCGTGGACGGTGACCCGGACCCCGTGCCCGTCGCAGCCCTTGCAGATCTGAGCCCGCGCTGTCACCGGTCGAGGCCGTGACCGCACGGGACCGAATCGCGGCGAGGATCTGATCCCAGATCGTGGCGGGCAGGCGGATCTCCCGAAGCCCCAGATAGTGGGCGTCGCCGTTAGTTCGTCGGTTATCGGCGGTGGCGGGTAGGTAGAGGCCGGCGGCAAGGTCGAGGGCGGCTTCGGCGGTGCCGGTCGGGGATCCGTCGGCCAGTATGGAGTCGGCGTAGTCGTTGTGGCTGGCTCGCCAGATGGCGAAGCCCCAGTTGTTGGCGTAGCCGACGTAGCGCAGCCGGCACAGTGGCTGGGCGTCGCCGTCGGGATCGGTCGCGGTGACGTAGACGAACGGGCCGCGGTAGCGGGTGGACAGCGCGGTGATCCTGGGCCACCTGCCGGTGGCGTGCTCGACCAGCCGCTGCCGCAGGGAGATCTTCGTCGATTCTGGGATACCGGCCACAGCCCTGATTGTGGCCGGGGGTGTCGGCGGGTTGCCTGTGGGCGGGGCCGGGGCGGTGGGCCGGTGTGACCTGCCCGCTAGGACATCGGGAGTGTCTCGCCGTGCCACCGCGATCATTCTGACGGACGACGTCCGCGCCGAGCTGGCCCGCCGTGTCCGGTCGGCGACCGTGCTCCGCCGTGCCTGGCTGCGCGCGAGGATCGTGCTCGCGGCGGCCGGTGGAGCGGGCAACGCGGCGATCGCCGCTCAGCTTGATGTCTGCGAGGACACCGTCAGCAAGTGGCGGGGCCGGTTCGCCCGCGAGGGCCTGGCGGGGTTGGCTGACCGGCGCCGCTCGGGCCGGCCACGGTCCGCGGGTGGAGTTCGAGTACGAACGCGGCGGGACGGTGGCCTACTTCGCCGCCTACGACGTCCAGCGCGCCCAGGTCATCGGCCGGATCGAGGACACCACCGGGATCGTCCCTTTCGGCCGGCTCGCCGCCCAGGTCATGAACAGCGAGCCGTACGCCTCGGCGCGGCGGGTGTTCTGGATCGTCGACAACGGCTCGTCCCACCGGGGCCAAGCCTCCATCGACCGGATGCGCGCAGCCCACCCGACCGCGACGCTGGTCCACCTGCCGGTCCACGCGTCCTGGCTCAACCAGGTAGAGGTGTACTTCTCGATCCTGCAGCGCAAGGCGATCGAGCGTGGCGACCTCGCCGACTTCGCCGACCTCGACGCGCTCGCCGCCCGCGTCATGGGCTTCCAAACGCTCTACAACCAGACCGCGACCCGGTTCGACTGGAAGTACACCCGTGCGGACCTGCTGAAGACCGCCAGCCGCCTCAACCTCGCCGCATAACCGACGAACTTGCAGCGACACCCACTAGGACTCCAGGTGACGATGTCTATGCGTGTTGTGTATGCCTGCCATCGGTCTCTGGCATAGCCACATCAGTCCTGAAGGACCGACGCTCGTGATGTCCAGACCTGGGCGTGTCGTCGTCGGCGGCTTCCTGACCGCCGCCCGGGTCCAGGAGCCGCAAGCGCCGGATTGGCCAACCAACGTGACTTCCGGCTGTCACAGTTGGACTGGTGCTGTCACAGCCTAGCTGCAAAGAGTAACGACTCATCGCAGATCGTTCNCGCCGCGTCCAGAGCCCGGTATCACTGACCGCCCTCGCCGAACGGCTCCTGCGCCCCGAGACGGTCACGGCCGCTCTCCCGGCCGAGGCCGCGGCCAGTCTCGCCGACGGCCTGCCCGGGACGGCACTGCTGCACGCCCGGCTGGCGGCCGTCCACCCTGATTTCGCCACAGCCGCGGCGAACCACTGGACCCACGCAGCCCGCCAGACCCCGCGAGGCGCCCACCCCACTGGCGTGTACCACGCCGGCGCTGGCCTGGCCGCTTCGCTGATCATCGCCGGGTACCACCGCACCGCCCTCACCCATCGGCCGGTGAGCACTCCATGGCACGTCTACGACGTCATCAGCGGCCTCAGCGGACCGTCACCCAGACGCTGTCACCGTGCACCCCTCCGGCGCGTTCGACCCCACGCGCCGTTTCGGCTTCGCCCACCTCGCCGGGAACGCGGCCACCGTCCGGCCCGGCTTCCTCACTGGCGCTGCCGGAACGGCGCTCGCTCTCGCCGAGTACGCCGGGTGCCCCATGCCCGAGGACCTGCGCACGACTTGGGACGCCCTGCTGCTCTTGTCCTGACCCTGCCCGGCCGAGGCGGTCAAACCGCGGCGGGTACCTGCTCGGCCACCCGGACGAGAACCCGACTGTCGCGCTTGTCGACCGCAAGCAGCACACCTGGCATCTCCGGAGGGACGGCGTCAGCCGGATATGCCTCGATCCACAGCCGGACGCCCTGCCCACCGTCACGGTCCCAGTCGCGGACCCGCTCGGCGAGCCGGGACGCCAGCTCGCCGCCCCGCGGGCCGTAGCCGCAGGCACCGATCTCGTAGCTGGGCATCTTCGCATCGCCGGTAGGACTCGGCCGCGTCGTGAGATAGGCCAGAGTCCCGCCCTCAACAATCCCCATGCTTCCCCACGGTCCCTTCGGCGCCATCAGTCGGCCGTCATCGACCGCAGCCCGCGACACTAGGAGCCGGCAGAAGCCCTCCAGCGTGGCCAGCCAGAAATCGAGATGCTCTGTCCAGCCCCACGGGACGGCGACCCCGGTCCAGCACGCCGCCACAGGGTGATCCAACGCGCCCCGCAACGCCGAGGCATCCACCGGGCGATCGTCATCGAGCCGAATTGTCAGGTCCGGGCCGGCACCGACCCGGATGTTCTGCTCGCGAACGGCACCGAGAGCACGCATCGGCATGAACCCGTCCTCCACGACCGACCGGCTCCGTAGAACCGCTCCGGCCCGCTCGAACACGACCGTTCGAGTCAGCCCGAGGATCCGCAGCGGCACCACCAGACGCCCGTCCTCGGCCAGCTGCACCCACCAAGCTCGCGGGATATCCCAGGCACCCGCTTATCCGGATTTTGATCTTGAAATTTTGGGTGGGATTGGTGGCATTCCGAGTGGTGCTGGTTTGGAGGTGTTGCGGGCTGCGCGGTCCAGGCCGGCGAGCTTGCGCTGTGCGGCTTCGAGGCTGGTCTTGAGGCCCTCGACTTCGCCCTGCCAGCCNTTGGCTTTGGCTTCCTCGATGCGTTCGCCGAGGTTGCGGATGATCTGTTCGAGGCGGGTGCGTTGGCGGGGGNCGACGCGGNGCATGGGGCAGCGGACGCAGGCGTGTTCGTGGATGCAGGGGGTGCCGTAGGGGCGTCCGCAGTCGCCGAGTTCGAGGCCGTTGTGGCGCGGCGCTGTTTGACGACTCCCGCGGTGTCGCTCTTGCGCACCGGGCTGGGGAACGCCCAAGGCGCCCAGGAAGGGTCCGACAGTGCCCATTCGGCGATGTCGAGGTAGAAGGCGCGGACCGTGATCAGGGTGTCGATGTGTCGTTGCCGGGTCGGGCGGCTGCCGCCGTTCTGGGGAAAACGCAGCCGTTCCTTCCAGGGATCCGTGACCTCGCGTGGCAGATTGAGGGTGTCGATGCCGGGGTGATGGCGTTCGAGGTCGGCCCAGAACGCCCCGGCGAGACGGCCGACGAGCATGCGGAAGGTGCTGTAGTCGAGCGCGGGACGCCGCTCGTCGAGGTAGCGGATCAGCAACTCGCGGATCTGCCGGTCGGCGATGCCGTGGCGGTCCACGAGTTCGGCGGTGCTCTGCGGGCCGGTGCGCATGGCGGCGTGCAGCGTGGAGTGCGGTGGGAAGACGCCCAGGTCGACCATCATCTGCCAGGCCAGGTGGGAACCGTCACGCGTCCGGCCGCGGCTGGGCGCCGTGGCTGACTGGAACGCGAGGAGGTCGCCTGTGGTCACCTCGTTCAGGCTGCCACCGGTATGGATCACGATCGCGGTCAGGACGTTCAGCGCCTTCCTGAGCACGTTCTCGGAATGGCCGCCACACGCCCGCGCGGCGTCGGCCGCGCAGGCGAACAACTCCGGGCTCACCAGGTCGCGGACGACCGCGAACGTCGTCGTCGGCCCGTAGGTGGTCAGGAACGGGTAGCTCGGCCGGACGAGCCTCATCCGCAGCAGACAGGCCAGCCCTCGGGTCAGCACCACGCGATGGCGTTCGCCGCAGGGCCTGTCGGGCTCGGGAATGGCGGCTGACCAGGTCGCCCACCTGGGACCGAGCATCGCCTCGGCATGCTCCCACC
>NZ_JPHT01000051.1:0-18607 GCF_000733325.1 Frankia sp. Allo2 | reverse complement strand
CTCCTGCCGTGACCAAGGAGAGCGCACGATGACGAACAAGGAGACCGCCCGCCGGACGGCAGGCGGCGTACCCGTGACCGACGAGCTGGTCGAGGACCTGGCCGCCGAGGCCGAGACCGGCTACGACGTCGCCCACCTCCACCGCCGCGGCGGACGCCGGCCCCTCGGCTCCGCCCCGGGCGAGGTGGTCCCCGTCCGCCTCGACCCCGAACTGCGCGCCGCGCTCAGCGCCCGCGCCCAAGCCGAGCACACCAACGCCAGCGATGTCATCCGCCAGGCTCTCCGCGCCTGGCTCGACGTCGCCTGACCAGACCGGGTCATATCGCGCTCAGTGCGACCTCACGGCGCATCACATCTCCCGAACCCGACCACAAACCGTCGACCCAACCACGACACCCACGATCACGGTCGCGAGACGGGCCGAAGCGTCCGACACCACTAGGAGTTCGGGACATGTGTTCGATTCGCTAGATGACATAGTGACCGGTGCGGTCACTGGGCATCCTTCCTGGTGAGAGCCCGGGTAGCGACCGGNCGGACAGTAAATTCAGGGCCAGCAACCAAGATCNANCGGTTCGGATGCTGGTACACATGGTCCACTACGCCGTGTAGTTGGCATCTGACCTGGGCAAATAGGTTTGATCGATCGATCCGGCTTGTGGGTGGAAGGCAGAACAGGCAGGTCGAAGAGATCGGACCAGCGGTTCGCGCAGAACTTAGTGGTTGTCGACGATGACGAACACTCGGTCCGCCTTCTTGTACCGGTCCTGGGCCATGATCTGGCCGAGCAGGGCCATGAACGGGGCGATGCCGCTCGTCGGCGGGGTAGTGGCGGTGATCTGTCCGGTGTGGACGTCGAGCGCGGCGAGCAGGGCGAGCGCGCCGTGGCGTTCGTACTCGTGCTCGACCCGGATGACCCGCCCCGGGGCGGGTGGAGCGGTCGGGTGGATCCGGGCGCGGGCCTGGATGGACGGCTTGGCGTCCACGGAGATCACCCGGTCGTTCGGGCCGAGCGGCTGGCCCTGGTAAAGGTCGAGGACGACGGTGGCCTTCGCGGTGAACTCCGGGTCCCGCGGGAAGATCCAGCTTTGGTAGCGCCAGGGCTTGACCGGATGCTCCGCGAGGATCCGTCGCACGCTGGAGGCCGAGATGTCCCCGGTCAGGCCGCGACGGGTCAGCTCGGCGCGCTCCAGCTCGCTGATCCGCCGCGGCCGCCCCGAGCGGGGCCGGTCGCAAAGCCCCACGCATGGAACTGGCTCGCCGACGATGACCGTCCCAACTGGGAAGCCTGGTCCGAATGGTCACCCTGGCATGAGATGCCGCCAGTTGGCTAACGCGCTACCTCCCCGAACAAGAATTCGTAGCCCCGGACGTGTGCCGCGTGACCCGTCCGGAAGGTGATCTCTTGGGCGCACCGCTGGTCGCCCCGGCCTTCTTGTTCCTCGGACGGGGTCAGGTCACCTCGTTGGAGGCGGTGTCCGAGCCGTGCGGTCGTGGCTGCCTGGAGGCGATAATGGCGAGGTGACCGTCGACCTTCGTGACAGCCGGATCGCCGAGGTGTGCCGACGCTACGGGGTCGCCGAGCTCTCCGTCTTCGGCTCGGTGGCTCGTGGCGACGACACCGACTCCTCGGACGTCGACCTGCTGTATGTGCTGGCGCCCGACTCGAAGCTTGGCTTCGAGATCGTCGATCTTCGGGACGAGCTCGAAAAGATCGTCGGTCGGCACGTCGACCTGGTACCCAAGTCCCGGCTGAAGTGGGTCATCCGCGACCGGGTACTCGCGGAGGCTCGGGTCCTCTATGCGGCGTNACGAGCTCTACCTCGTCGACATGATCGAAGCGGCGGCTGCCGCGACGACGTTCGTCCAGGACGTCGACGAGGCCGCCTTCCTGGCGAGCGACCTGATCCAGAGCGCCGTTCTGCAGAAGCTCCTGGTGATCGGCGAGGCAGCCGGTCGAGTCTCGCCCGAGATCCGCGACCGCTGGCCGGATGTGCCGTGGCGGTCCGTCACGGGCTTCCGCAACATCGCTGTTCACGCGTACTTCGAGGTCGACTGGTCAATCGTGTGGCGCATCGCCACGACCGCGCTGCGCGAGCTTCAGGAGCAACTGGCAACGCTCCTGAAGGCAGAGTTCCCGCTCGTCGCCAGTCAGCTCGATCAGCCGCACTGACCGCGGGTACATCGCCCCCGGGTGCGGACGTTCTGACCATCACCCCTCCTCGGCGCGACCGCGACCCGAGCACGGGCACATTCAGAGGCGGAAGAGGAGGGTGGACGCGACCACGGTGCCCAACGCGCACGGTCACCAGGAAGCCCGGAAGTGCCCGGAACCGCCAGGTGTTCGGAACACGTGTTCTACCCGGTAGGCGATGTTCCGGTCGGCGTGGTCACCGAGCATCGTCCCTGTTCGGGGCACGTGTGGCGACCGGCCGGACGGTGATTTCAGGGCCAGCAACCAAGATTGACCGGTTCTTATCGTGGTGCGTTAGGTCCACTAGTATCGGCGGCTGACGGGTTCTGCGCCCCGGAGGCCCGGCTACTTCCTGTGGCGCTCAGGCCGCGAGCATCGTCGAGATCAGGAAACGTGCGCGATCGAGGTACGCGGCCTGTAGCTCCAGCCGGTCCAGCTCGCGGCGCAGTGTCGCCGACAGCTGGGCACACGGCACGATCCGCGGCGTCGCGTCGATGGTGCAGGGCAGCACCTGGCGGATCGTCGCCACCGACAGTCCGGCGCCGAGCAGCACCTGGATCCGGGCCACCGTCTCCACCGCGGACTCCGGGAAATGGCGGTAGCCGTTGGCGCCGCGCTCCGCCACGAGCAGTCCGTTCTTCTCGTAATGGCGCAAGGACCGCACCCTGGCGCCGGTTTGTGTCGACAGCTCGCCGATCAACATCAGGACCAGCCTCCAGCCCTCGCTCTTGACCCTGACACTGATGGCAGACTCTACGGTGCGACGCATGGATATCGGGATCTTCACCGCGGTCACTGACGAACAGATCAGGCCTGCTCAGCTCGCCCGGGTGATCGAGGAGCGCGGCTTCGAATCACTGTTCGTCACCGAGCACACCCACATCCCCGCCCGACGGGAGACACCGCACCCCGAGCTTGGCGAGATTCCCCGCGACTACTACCGAAATCTTGATCCTTTCGTCAGTCTGACGGCCGCGGCGACCGCGACCACCCGGTTGCGCGTGGGCACCGCGGTCGCGCTCGTGGTCCAGCGGGACCCGCTCCTGTTGGCGAAGGAAGCGGCCAGCCTGGACCTGGTCAGCGAGGGCCGTTTCGAACTCGGCGTCGGCGCCGGCTGGCTGCGTGAGGAGATGCGCAACCACGGCACCGACCCGGCGACTCGAATGGCGCTGATGCGGGAGCGGCTGGCCGCGGTGAAGGCGCTTTGGACCACCGAGGAGGCGGAGTTCCACGGTCGCTTCGTCGATTTCGATCCGGTCTTCCAGTGGCCCAAGCCTGTGCAGCGACCGTATCCGCCGGTCTGGATCGGGGGATGGGGCCCGACGACCTTCCGCCGGATCATCGCCGGGCGCGACGGCTGGCTCACTCCACCCCTTCCGGTCGACCAGCTGATCCAAGGCCTGGACGAGCTGGCCGAGGAGGCGGACCGGGCCGGGGTGGCGACGCCACCGGTGACCGTTCCGCTCATGGATCCCGACGAGGCCACGCTCGAGAGGCTGCGCGCTCGTGGTGTCCGTCGCGCCCTGTTCGGGCTGCTCACCATCACCGACGCCGACGCGACGCTGCGCGCGCTGGACCAGCTGGGACCGCTGGCCAGGGCCGGAGGCAGCGTCAAGCAGCCAACTACCTGACCATGGTCGTGCTGTCCAGAGCGGACATGAACACACCGGCCAGGAGCCCGACGAGGACCACCCGGGTTGCCGTCCGGCTGAGTTCCGGCCCCTGGGTGGGCGCGGCCAGTGCTGGCATCCTTACTCTCCCTCGAAGCGCCCTGCTGCATCTGGTGACGGGCGGTGACCTCACAGAGCCTGCAACCTCCACCATGGTTGAGGTCAACGGAGCCGAGAAGTGGCGTTCGGGATGCTGTCGCAGCGGCCCCGGGCCGAGTCGCTCATCTTTCCCGTGTATCGCCCGTACAGCAGCTCGCCCCACTGTCCGGGGGCCTTGACTTCAATCATGGTTGAGGTTTTAGAGTTCCGGGCGCCTGCTGGCGAGAGCGGATCTCGCCGATCCGCGGAATAGGGGACTTTCATGCTCGATCAGCCCACCAACCTCGCGGTAGTTATTGGAAGCAACAGGGTAGGACGTTTCGCCCCGGTGGTCGCCCAGTGGTTCATCAAGCAGGTATCCGCCCACGATTCGATCGTCACGAGCGTCGTCGATCTCGATGACGTCAGGCTGCCGGAGAGGCTGGGTACCTCCAGCGGTCCAGAAGTCGCGGAGCTAGCGGACGTCACCCGGCAGCTTGCCGCGGCCGACGCCTTCGTCGTGATCACCCCCGAGTACAACCACAGTTACCCGGCCGTTCTCAAGAATGTCATCGACTGGCATTACACCGAGTGGCAGGCGAAGCCGGNGGGTTTCGTTTCCTACGGCGGCCAGGCGGGCGGCCTGCGCGCGGTGGAGCACCTGCGCCAGGTTTTCGCCGAGCTGCACGCGGTCACCATCCGCGATACGGTCAGCTTCCACGGTGCCTGGGACCGGTTCCACGCCGATGGCACGCCCAAGGATCCCGAAGGCTGCAACACCGCTGCCCAGACCCTGATCAGGCAACTCGAGTGGTGGGCGGTCGCGCTCGCGGAGGCCAGGGAGAAGCGTCCCTACACGGTGTGAACGGCGGCCCTGCGCGGGTCTGCCGGTATACCGCCGTCGACGCATCCCGACGGCGGTATACCGGTGTCCGGTCCCTTCGGACGCGCCGCCCGGGGCGGGGGAGCCTCCGCTCCGGGCGGCCGGTCCCACCACGCCATTGCGCCATCCTCGACCAGAGGTCACATCGGCCTCAAGGAGCGAGAGGGAATCTGGACCCGGTCCGGGTTGATCGCTCGAGGACAGGGGAGGACCGTGTCCCGGGAGCTGTCCGACTTCCACGACTGGTTTGAACTGCGGAGAGCCGCCAATACCTGTGTGGAATCAAGCGGTCACGGCGACGCGTGCTTCGCCAGTAAATCGTTGAAAACCTCGACCGGCTTCGCCCATCCCAGCGTCTGCCGTGGCCTGGTGGGCGGCCGCGTCGGGTTTGATGCACGGGTTGCCGCGGGATTGTCAATCTCGGGCTTGTCGGTTTCTCAGGCCGGTCAGCTGGCCCGTTCAGGAACGATTTTGCTGACGATGTGCTCAGCGATCGCCAACGACGCCGTCGCGCCGGGAGATGGCGCGTTACGGACATGCACGACCCGCCCGTTGTGGGACAGGACGAAGTCGTCGACGAGGCTACCGTCGCGGGCGACGGCCTGGGCCCGGACTCCCGCGGGGCCACGAACCACGTCGGTGGCCCGCAGCTCGGGGACATAGCGCCGGGCCTCGGCGACGAAGGCCCGCTTGCTCGCCGTGCGCAGCATCTCCTTGGCGCCGGTCTTCCAGTGGGTCTTCGCCATCTTGTGGAACCCCGGCCAGGCGAGCGTCCGTCGCAGGTCAGCGCCCTGGACGGTGCCGACCGTGTACCCCTCTCGGGCAGTGGCCAGCACCGCGTTCGGCCCGACCAGGATCTCCCCGTCGATGCGCTTGGTGAGATGGATACCGAGGAAGGGATATCGCGGATCCGGAACCGGATAGATCAGCCCATGGACGAGGCCACGCCGCTCGGGGCGCAGCAGCCAGTAGTCGCCCCGGAAGGGAACGATCTGCGGGGAGGCGTCCTCGCCGGTCAGTGTCGCCACCAGATCCGACTGCAGCCCGGCACAGGAGATCAGCAGGTCGAACGGCCCGACGCTTTCGGAGACGACGGCGACCCGGCCACCGTTGCGGGACGCCATCTCGTGATTGCCGTTGGGCCGCGCGCGCGCGGTTCCGGCGACCGTGAGGCGAAGGTGGACGCCGGCTGGACGATCCTCCACCCCGATCACTTCGGCTCCGGTGCGCACGGCCCCGCCAGCGGCGACGATCTCGGTACGCAGGGCCCGCGCGACCCCGGGATAGTCGACGATGGCGGTGGTGGGTGAGTGCAGGGCGGCGACCCCGCGGGCGTGGGGTTCGACGGACCGCAGCTCGTCGGCGTCGAGCATCCGGGTCCGCGGTACGCCGTTCGCCGTCGCCCGCTTCTCGATCTCGGCCAACCGTTCGAGCTCGCTGTTGTCGACGGCGACCACGATCTTGCCGCACTCGTCGTACCGGATGCGGTGCGTGGCGCAGAACTCCCGCAGCAGCCCGACCCCACGGCGGCACAGGGTCGCTTTGAGCGAACCTGGGACGTAGTAGAGACCGGCGTGGACGACGCCGCTGTTGCGGCCGGTCTGATGCCGGGCGATGTCCTGTTCCTTCTCGAACACCGTCACGGCCGATCCCGGTTCGACCTGCCCGAGCCGACGGGCGACCGCCAGCCCGAGAATTCCACCGCCGATCACCGCGATGCGACCTACCACGCCCGTCCCCTGTCCGTCCGTCGAAAACGTGAATCCCGATCACGCCGATCGTACGAATCCAGTATCGGCGTGCACGGTATGTTACGAGCCGGTAGTCAGTCGGGTGTCCCGCGGGCTCAGCCGAAGAAGTGGCCGGGCGGGTGGGCCCGGTCGGTGCGCGAGCGCGGTGTGCCGCGCAGCGCGTCGGTGAGCGTCCGCGCGGTGTTGACCAGGGGGACGTGGCTGAACGCCTGCGGGAAGTTGCCCGTCATCCGGCCCAGCCTGGGGTCGTACTCCTCCGCGAGGAGCCCGACGTCGTTACGCAACGACAGCAGGCGTTCGAACAGTTCCTGAGCCTCGTGGACCCGCCCGGACAGGGCGTAGTTGTCGGCCAACCAGAAGGTGCAGGCCAGGAAGGCGCCCTCGCCCGCGGGCAGTCCGTCGACCGCGCCGTCCTCGGCCGTCGGATACCGCAGGACGAACCCGTCCTCCATCAGCTCCCGCTCGATGGCGGCGACTGTTCCCACGGCGCGGGGGTCGGTGGCGGGCAGGAACCCCACCAGCGGCATGTACAGCAGCGCCGCGTCGAGTTCCTTGGAGCCGTAGAACTGGGTGAAGGTGTTGCGTTCGGAGTCGAACCCACGGGTACAGACCTCCGCGTGGATCTCGTCCCGCAGCGCCGACCAGCGGTCGACAGGGCCCGGTAGCCGGGACTCAACGATCCCGCGTACCGCCCGGTCGGCCGCGACCCAGGCCATCACCTTCGAGTGGACGAAGTGGCGGCGGGGGCCGCGCACCTCCCAGATGCCCTCGTCGGTCTTCCGCCAGCCGGTCTCGAGGAAGTCCATCAGCTTGGTCTGCAGCGGCCAGGAGTCGTCCGCATGGCTCTCGGTGATGGTCTGCCCGCCGGGGAGCGCCAGCCCAGGCACGGTCTGGCGACGGTTGGCGACCGCGACCCGCGCGACATGCAGGGCGTCGAGGACCTCGCCGTAGACGTCGAGCTGGAACTGGTCGACGGCGGCGTTGCCGACCCGCACCGGGGCGGAGTTCTCGTACCCCGGTAGCCACGGGATCTCGTATTCGGGCAGCCGGCGTTCCCCGGCAACGCCGTACATGATCTGTACCCGGGAGGGGTCACCGGCGACCGCGCGCAGCAGCCACTCCCGCCATGCGGTCGCCTCGCTGGTGAACCCGGCGTCGAGCAGGGCGAGCAGCGTGATCGTCGCGTCCCGAAGCCAGCAGTACCGGTAGTCCCAGTTGCGCACGCCGCCGATGTGCTCCGGCAACGAGGTCGTGACGGCGGCGACGATCCCTCCGGTCGGGGCGTAGGTGAGCGCCTTGAGGGTGATCAGCGACCGGCGGACGGCCGGCTGCCACTGGCCGTCGTAGGTGCAGCCCGCCATCCAGTCCGACCACCACGCCTCGGTGAGGGTGATCATGCGCCGGACGTCGTGGGACGGCGGGGGAGTCTGATGGGAGGGGGTCCAGGTCAATGAGAACGGTACCGACTGGCCGGCGGCGACGTGGAAGTCGGCGTAGGTGGCCATGTCGTGCCCCTCCATCGGGGCGGTCGTCCGCAGGGTGACCGCATCCGGCCCGGCCACCGCCGACATGGTGTGCTCGTCCACCCGGCGGACCCACGGCACGATGGAGCCGTAGTCGAAGCGAAACCGGGTCTCCGATCGCAGGTGGACCGCGCCTTCGAGGCATTCGACCAGGCGGAGCACGGTGTGCGTGCCTGCGCGGGGAAACATCGCGTCGACGATGCGCACGGTGCCGGACGCGGTCGTCATGTCCGTCTCCAGGACCAGCGTGTCGCCCCGGTAGCGCCGGCTGACGCCCAGGACCGGCTCGACGGGAGCGATCTTCCAGTGGCCCGCCTCGGAGTCGCCGAGCAGGGCGGCGAAGCACGACGGCGAGTCGAATCGGGGCAGGCACAGCCAGTCGATCGACCCGGTGCGCGACACGAGCGCCGCGGAGTGGGTGTCGCCGATCAGCGCGTAGTCCTCGATCAGGGATGGCACGACCTGTTCCTCGCTCCCATGGTCCACTGGTTGTGATCATCGCTGGATCGATGATCGTCGAATAATTGATGATCATCGAGGTCGATGTCATCGGGGTCGCCCGCCGTTGGGCGCGATCGCGGGCACAGCGCCGCCGGTCGACGGTGAACCGGTACGAGCACGCCGCGCAGCGGCGGGCCGGCGGTCACCCGTGGCGGAGGTCGCTAAGCCTCATGAGGGCGTTTACCTTACGGACCCGCTCGGCGGACTACGTTGGGGGTCCGGTCATGGCGGTGCTCCAGCCGTCGTCCGGACCAGATTTCCTTCCCCGATGTGACAGGACTCACCACGTGGCCCCACCGTCGTCACCTGCTGCCGCCCGTGCCGCTCGCTACCTGGCCGACCCTCGGCGCCGGACGATGGTCGTCGTGGCGGTACTCGCCACCATCGGCCTGATCGTTTTCGGGATCTACGCGACGTTGGACGGGCCGCCGCCGCAACAGGAGGCCGTCGTGTACTTCGCCCCGGGAGCCACCGAGGCGCAGAAGGACGCGGTGCGCGCCGCGTGCCCCTCGGTGGGCAGGGCCATCCAGCTGCCGAAGGACCGCAACCAGCTGGCCACCAGCCGGATCTATCCGCTGCGGTACGACGTCGCGAAGGCGTCGACCGCCGACCGCGCGGCCCTGTACAAGTGTGTGTACGCCCAGCCGCACGTACTCGGAATCAATCAGGTCACCCAGGGCCAGTAGATTTTCGCCCATCAGGATCGACTCTTCTCCAGCTCCCGCCGGGCGAGGAGTTCGGCGGGCGTGGGCCGGCCGGCATCGCGGGCCTCCTTCGTCTGCCAGAGACTCACGATCATGGTGGTCAGGATGACGAGCCCACTGAGGATCAGGCTTCCGCCGGACCACCCGGAGGACGCGGGAAGGGTGTCGACCACGATCCACGCGATTCCCGCAGCGATCATCCCCAGCGCGAACAGAATCGTGAACGCCGACGAGAACCGGTTCGCGGCCGCCTGATCGGCGAGGTCGGCGGCCTTGCGTCGGGCCTGCTCGAAACGGCTGCGCGCCCACTCGTACTCCAGACTCAGGATGAAGAACCCGAGCGCCACGACGAGGAATCCCGGACCCGGCAGCGCCAACATCGCGATCCCGAGGCCGAGGACGCCGAGACCCAGTACGGTCAGGGCGATCCGGCGGAACAGGCGGGCGCTTCGGGTCAGCACGTCGGGTAACCCTCCTGAGTGGATCGTGGGCGGGGCGAGGAGAGGGTGCTCTACTGCGACGCTGCTCTACTGCGGCATTGTCCTACTGCGACGTTCTTCCGTCATAACGCGTCACGCAAGAACATCGTGGCGGGGATCTCCTCGACCTCCTCGACCGATACGTGTCGTGATGCCGACACGCCGACGGAGCGCGCGGATCCGCGGATCCCCGCGCTCCGTGGGGNAGGGGCCGGGCGGGCACACCGTCCAGGCGCGGTCGCGGATGGTTGACTACTGTGTGATGGGGCTGGTCATCTGGGCCTTCGTGGGAAGGCAGGCCATCGGAGCGCCGGAGAGGTTGCTGTGGAGATCGAGGAGACCGCGCTGCCTGGCATCGGGCTGCGGCATGACTTCGCGACGCGCAGCGGCCGCCGGCTCGGAGTCGTGTCCCATCATCACGGGCGCCGGGACCTCGTGATCTATGACGCGGACGACCCGGACGCCTCGCGTGAGTCCATCGCGTTGACGCCGGAGGAGGGCGACGTGCTCTCCGAGCTGCTCGGTGCCCCGCGCATCGTCGAGAAGCTCGCCGACCTCAACCGTGCCTTCGCCGGGCTCGTCGGTGAGCAGATCGTGATCCTGCCCGGCTCGCCCTACGTGGGCCGCGAGCTCGGGGACACCCAGGCCCGTACCCGCACCGGCGCCTCCATCGTCGCGGTCGTCCGCGACCAGCAGGTGCTCGCATCCCCGCGGCCGGACTTCCGATTCGAGGCCGGAGACGTCGTCGTTGTCGTCGGTACGCCGGAGAACACCGCATCCGTCGGTATGTTGCTCCGCAACGGCTGACGCGGGCAGGGAGGGCAGTCGGGACCGCGTGCACTCCACCGCGACGACCTTCCTCGAGCTCGGCGGGATTCTGTTTTGCCTAGGAGTCCTCGGGCATCTCGCGCTGCGCATCAGTGTCTCACCGATTCCCCTGTACCTGGTGGGTGGGCTGGCGTTCGGCCGGGGTGGCCTGCTGCCGCTCGGTGCCAGCGAGGAGTTCATCGGGGTCGGCGCGGAGATCGGGGTCGTCCTCCTGCTGCTTACCCTCGGTCTGGAGTACACCGCCGACGAGCTGCTGTCCGGGCTGCGCAGACAGGCGCCGGCCGGGGTGCTCGACCTGGCGCTCAACGCCACCCCCGGGGTCGTCGCCGCGTTCCTCCTCGGCTGGGGCCCGACGGCGGCGGTCGTTCTGGGTGGGGTGACGGCCATCTCCTCCTCGGGGATCATCGCGAAGGTGCTGGGGGACCTCGGGCGGCTCGGTAACCGGGAGACGCCAGTTGTTCTGTCCGTCCTCGTGCTCGAGGACCTCGCCATGGCGGTGTACCTGCCGGTTCTCACCGCGTTGCTGGCCCATCACACGTTCGTGCGCGGATCGCTGACCGTGGCGATCGCGCTCGGAGTCCTGGTGGCGGTGCTCTACATCGCGCTGCGGCACAGCGAGAAGGTCACCCGGCTGGTCTTCAACCCGAAGGCCCACCGCAACGACGAGATCCTGCTGCTCCGGGCCCTGGGGCTGGCCCTGTTCGTCGCCGGGGTCGCCCAGCGTATGCAGGTGTCGGCCGCGGTGGGTGCGTTCCTCGTCGGCATCGCCCTGTCCGGACCAGTCGCCGAGGGTGCAGAGGAGGTCCTGCGGCCGCTGCGCGATCTGTTCGCGGCGGTCTTCTTCGTCTTCTTCGGCATGCAGACCGATCCCGCTGAGATCCCTCCGGCGCTGCTCACCGGGTCCCTGCTCGCGATCGCCGGAGTCGCGACAAAGGTCATGACGGGATGGTGGGCCGCCCGCTCGGCGGGAATCGGGACCATGGGCCGGTTCCGGGCCGGGGCCGCCCTCGTCGCACGCGGCGAGTTCTCGATCGTCATCGCGGGCCTCGCGGTGGCGGCCGGCCTCGAACCCCGGCTGGGCCCGCTTGCCGCCTGTTACGTGCTGCTGATGGCCGTCCTCGGCCCGCTGGCGGCCCGGTTCGTCGAACCGGTGATCCGCACGGCTCGGCGGCTGCAGGCCGCCCGGTCGCCCTAGCGCCGAGCGGGCGGGTGGTGGGCGGGCAACGGTGGACGGGCTGCGGGCGACGGCATCCGCCGCTGACGGCGGGGACGACTTCCCGGCAGCGGTGTCGCTACCGGGACGGCGATGTTTGGGAGTATGCAGCCCATGAGCGGACTTCTCGAAGGTAAGCGCGTTCTCGTCACCGGTGTTCTCACGGAAGCCTCGATCGCATTCAGCGTCGCCCGCATCGCCCAGGAGCAGGGTGCGGCGGTGGTCCTCAGCGGATTCGGGNGGGGGNTGTCGCTGACCCGCCGCATCGCCAAGAGACTGCCCACCCTGGCGCCCGTCGTCGAGCTGGACGTCACCGACGAAGAGCATCTCGCGGGGCTGGCCGGACAGGTGCTCGAACATGTTGACGGCCTGGACGGCGTGCTGCACGCGATCGGGTTCGCGCCCGAATCGGTGCTCGGTGGGAAGCCGTTCGTCGAGGCGGCCTGGTCCGAGGTCGGCACCGCCCTGCAGATCTCCACCTGGTCGCTGGCGTCGCTCACCCGGGCCGCCCTGCCGTTGTTCGCCGAGAAGGCGTCGATCGTCGGCCTGGACTTCGACGCGTCCGTCGCCTGGCCGTCGTACGACTGGATGGGCGTGGCGAAGGCCGGCCTCGCCTCCGCCACCCGCTACCTCGCCCGTGATCTGGGACCCCGGGGCGTGCGGGTGAACCTCGTCGCGGCCGGCCCGCTGCGGACCATGGCGGCCAAGAGCATCCCGGGCTTCAGCCAGTTCGAGGAGGTCTGGGACGGCCGGGCGCCGCTCGGCTGGAGCGTCCACGACACCACGCCGGCCGCCCAGGCCTGCGTGGCGCTGCTCTCGGACTGGTTCCCGGCCACCACCGGCGAGATCGTCCACGTCGACGGCGGCGTGCACGCCGTCGGGATCTGAGCACGGCGGGCCGTCGGGGTCCGGGCGCGGCCGGGGTCCCGGGATCCGGGTACGGTGGGGTCCCTGGCCCGGATCAGCCTGCCGTCTCGTCCAGCAGGTCCAGGGCCGTTCCGACGATCGTGTCCAGCTCCACCGGTGGGCGGCGACGGTGGTCCCGCGACGAGGCCGTGTCCCGCCGGGCAAGGCTGCCGCTACCGGCGTGGCCGCCGGCGCCGGAGGCCGATGAGCCCGGGTCGGTGTCCCCCGGTGGCCCTCCCGGTGGCCCTCCCGGCGGCCCGGAGGCCTCCGGCAGCGGCGCGCTCGAACCGAGGGCGGAGATGGGATCTCCGTGGACGCCGGCGAGGAAACTCAGGGCACGGGGGTCCCCGTCGACCACCGTCACGATCGGGGTGCGCCGGTCCGCGGGGAACACCTCGGTGAGCAGGGCGTCGGAACCCTCGGCCAACCCGCGCCGGGCCTGCAGCGCGTGGAACATCGCGTTCGGGGAGGTCACGCACACGGCCGTGATCTCCCGGCCGAGGCCGGCGCGTAGCTCCGCTGCGGCGTGCAGCACCTCCGGCATGACCGCACCCACCCCGACGAGGGTGAGCGCGGCGTCGGGACCGCCCTCGTGGAGCCGGTACCCCCCGGCGAGGACCAGGGCCCGGCGTCGGTGCCGTTCCAGCGCGTCCACGGGGACCTCGGCGAGGCGCTGATCGACCTGGCGGGCGGAGAGCCGGATCACACAGGAGGTGCCGTCGAGGCGGGCCAGCCCGCCGAGGCCGGCCAGCAGGCACCAGGCGAGATCGTGCGCGAAGGCCGGTTCCCAGGTCGCGGCCACCGGGGCGGGGACGACGTTGCCACCGTTCCAGGCCAGGTTGCGGACGACCGGGTCGAGACCGGTGTCCGCCACGGCGAGCATCGATCGGGCGTCCGCGGTGGCGCCGGCCATCCAGCCGGGCAGTACCCGTCCGGCCGCCACCTCGTCGGCGACTCCGATGGGCAGCAGCGGCAGACCCTGGCGGCTCCAGGCCACTCCCAGCGAGGCCAGCACCCCGCCGAAGGCCGTGGCCGACAGGCCTCCGGCCACGTGCCGGCCCGGTTGTTCCCCATCGGTCCGGTCCGCCGCGGCCAGCCAGCCGGCGAGGACGGGGTCGGCGTTGCGCGTACTGATGGTCAGCACCGCGGTGGCTGCCTGGGGCGNGAGCCGGGGTAGGTCCCGCAACATCCCGCCGAATGCCTCCTGGGTGGAGATCCACGCCGGGAAGCGGTGGTCGGAGTCGGTCGGCACGGGTGGTGCCGCGCCGAGCGGCACCGGCACCCGGTCCAGGTAACCGGCGACGTGCCGGGCGAGGCGGTGGGCCGCGGCGTCGTCTCCCGGCCGGAGGACCGGGCGGGTGCCACCGCCGGCGGCCGGCGGCGTGCCCGGTCCGGCGGACGGGGCCGCGGACGCGTGGTCGGCGGTCTGTTCGCCGTGGGTCTGTTCGTCGTGGGAGCGCTCCTCCCGGGCGAGCTCGTCGCTGGTGTAGGCGAACAGGACCGTGGGCCGGTCCGCCGCGACTTCGTCGAAGGCGTCGATCAGCAGGGGAAGGTCGTGGCCACCGAGATCGCGCAGGCAGGCATGGATCTCGTCATCGGTGAGGGTGTCCAGCAGGCGGCTGATGCCGGCGCCGGACGCACCGGGACCGGCGAGCCGGCGGCGCAGGTCGGCTCCGTGGGCCTGCAGCAGCGCGCGGTACTCGCCCATCGGGAGCTGGTCGAGGCGGTTGCGAAGCGCGTGACCGCCGGGAGCCCGGAAGAGCGCTTCGAGGACGCGTCCGTATCGGACGGTGAGCACCTGCCAACCGGCGGCTTCGAACATGCGCGCCGCGCGGGCGGGCTTGCCGATGCCGCCGACCGGTCCGGTCGGCGCGGAGCCGGACACCGTCACCACCCAGAACAGCTCGCCGAGATGAGCGACCCGCTCATCGGTGATCGTTTCCCAGACGGTCGGGTCGTGCAGCTCGGAGTAGTCGATCAGACAGATCTGCCGACCCCGGGGAGTCCGGTCGAAGCGTTCCCCGGCATAACGGCGTGCCAACGCCGCCCAGACCGTCCCGCTCGGTCCGATGTTGCCGGCGCCGAGGGCACGCAACGGCCGACCATCGGGCCCGGAACGGACCCCGTTCGGACGGATCTCACCCGGCCGGACGTGGGGGAGCCGGTAGACGGCGGGGACGGGCGATGCGGCCGTGGTCTTCTCGGCTGCCGTCTTCTCGGCCGTCGGCCTGGCGTGCGCCAGGACGTGATGAACGGCATGGATCAGCGGGGCGGCGCGTGGAGTCACACTGACGCGGTCCTCGGCGCGCAGGGCGTCGAACCACAGCACCGTGGCGATGCTCGACACCGAGGCCACGGCCGCCCGTTCCGACTCGGCGGCGACCGCGGGCCGCTGCCCGGCGCGTTCGTCCCCGTCGATGATCCGGGCCGCGACGCTCCGCAGCCGCCGTTCCACGGCGGCCAGCGCGGCGAGGTCGAGTACGCCACCGGGCGGCCCCGGCATGGCCGGGTCTGGCATGGCCGGGTCTGGGGGCCCCGGGATGGCCCGGGCCGCGGTCGGCGAGGTCTGGGTTCCCACGACGTCGTCTCCGTTCGTCGGTCCGGTCGGGGGGCTGGCGTCTCCCGGCGGACCGCCGCCCTCGGCCCGGTCGTCGTGGGTGACCCGACCGTCGGTCCCCGGCACGGGCGGATCCACGGACCGGGCCGGGACCGGCCCCGCGGCGTCGTCTGGTGTAATGATCATATCCCCCCGGCCGGAGCGCGTGTGCGCCGCCTCCACCGGTCTGACATCGGGCCTGCGCATGACCGGCCTACGTCCCACGACTCCGACCTCCCAAAGTCCGGACGCGCGGTGGTGCGGTGCCGGTCGGAGGTTGCGCCGCCGGCCGGATCGGCGGCGCCCGTCGCCGTCACATGGTGTGTCCGCGTCGGTATCCCACCTTCACCACGGTGGCCGTACCATTTCAGCATCCGCGTTCCATCGCGGTGGCGTTGGCCGTCGTGCGTCAGCCCGGTGATGCCGGAACCGCCCTGCCAGGACTGCCGCGGCGGGACTTGCCGCCCCGGCGGTCAGCCGTCCCGGCCGAGCTCGTCGATCCGGATCCGGAGCGCGGGCTCGTCGACCGCTGCCACCTCGACCTCGACGGCCTTGACCCGGCCGGTCGCGCCGCGGACCAGCCGGACATCTCCCCGGCGCACCCGCAGCGCCGCGCACAGGGCCCGCAGGGCGGCTTNGGTGGCCCGGCCGTCGACGGCAGGCTCGGTGACCCGGACGATCAGCAGCGGGCCGTGCAGCGGGTCCTCGCGCCGGCCGCCCACCGCGGTCCGCCCGGCGCCCGGCTGAACTCGGATCATCAGACGCATGTGCGCATCGTCCCCCCGGATCGTCCCGCCCGTGCGATCGGTCCGCGTGACCGGTTCGGGGCGACACCAGGGAGGACCGCGAGGGTGGCCGAGCCGATGCCGGCCGGCGGTTGAGGCCTCATCGTCGGCGGACACCGGGATTCGACGCGGTGGCCGCTACCATCCGACCCATGGGCGCAAATGAGGGTCGTGTCGCACTGGTAACAGGTGGTAATCGGGGGATCGGCGCCGCCTGCGCCGCCGCCCTGACGGCCGCGGGTGAGCGGGTCGCGGTCGCCAGCCGCGGGGGCACCGCCCCCGCGGGGATGCTGGGCGTCCGTCTGGATGTCGCCAACAGTGAGAGCGTCGACAAGGCGTTCACGGAGATCGAAGCCGAGCTCGGGCCGGTGGAGATCGTGGTGTCCAACGCCGGGATCGTGCGGGACACCCTGCTGGCGACGATGAGCGAGGACGCGTTCCAGGAGGTCGTGGACACGAACCTGCTCGGTGCCTACCGGGTGGCCAAGCGTGCCTCCCGGCCGATGATGCGGCTGCGTCGTGGTCGGCTCATCTTCATCTCCTCCGTCGTCGCCTCCGTCGGCGGCCCCGGCCAGTCCAACTACGCGGCGTCCAAGGCCGGCCTGATCGGCTTCGCCCGTTCCCTCGCCCGCGAGCTGGCTCCGCGCAACATCACCTCGAACGTGGTCGCTCCGGGGCCGATCCGGACCGACATGACCGACGCGCTGACCGAGGCGCAGCGGGAGCAGCTCACCGCCGGCGTCCCCGGTGGCCGCATGGGTGAGGCCGAGGACGTCGCAGCCCTCGTCGCCTTCCTCGCCTCCCCGCAGGCCGGTTACATCAACGGTGCGCTGATCCCCGTGGACGGCGGGCTGAGCATGGGGCACTGAGCTGGGCACGGGGCACTGAGCTGGGCACGGGGCACCGATCCGGCGGCGCCGTGACCGAGCATGATCGGCGGTGCGGCTTAGGGGACCGTCGTGGCGGCGTGGNGGNGGGTGGGGCTGGTGTGGATGGTAGCGGCGGACAGGCGGCGGATGCGGCGCAGCAGGTGGGCTTCGGCGGCGTGGGCGAGGTCGTGAGCGGCGGTCAGGGNCAGGTTCGCATCGACGGTGACGTCGGCTTCGGCGCGCAGGGTGTGGCCGATCCAGCGCAGCCGCAGTTCGCGGACGGCCTCGATGCCCTCGGTGTGCAGGAGCGCCCTGGTGGCTTCGGCGACCACGGCGGGGTCGACGGCGTCCATGAGCCGGGCCCCGACGACGCGAGCGGCGGAGCGCAGGACTCCGAGGATCGCCAGGGTGATCGCCAGGCCGATGGCGGGGTCGGCCCAGTGCCAGCCCACCGCGACACCGGCCGCGCCGAGGAGCACCGCGAGGCTGGTGAGACTGTCGGTGCGGGCGTGTAGGCCGTCGGCGACGAGGGCGGCGGAGCCGATCTGATGGCCGATCCTGATGCGGTAGCGGGCGACGATCTCGTTGCCGAGGAAGCCGACGAGCCCGGCCACGGCGACCGCTCCCAGATGGCCGACGCGCTGGGGGTGCAGGAGGCGGTCGATCGCGGCCCAGGCGGTGAGCGCACTCGACAGGGCGATCATCGCGAGGACGGCGAGGCCGGCGAGGTCCTCGGCGCGGCCGTAGCCGTAGGTAAACCGGGCGGTGGCCGGGCGGCGTGCCACGGTGAAGGCGATGAGCAGGGGGACCGCGGTGAGCGCGTCGGCGACGTTGTGCAGGGTGTCGCCGAGGAGCGCGACCGATCCGGACAGTGCCACGACGGCGGCTTGCGGGGCGGCGGTCAGCCCGAGACCGGCCAGGCTGATCAGGAGGGCGCGGCGGCCGGCGGTGTCGGCTTCCAACGCGTCGTCGATCTGGTCCGCCGGGTCGTGGCTGTGCCCTCCGGCCAGGTCTGACAGGCCGTGACGAAGCCGCGTCCACCGCCCGCTCGCGTGGTGGTCATGCCGTCCGCCGCGCGGGTGCCCGCCGTGCCCGTGCCCTTGGGCGGGGAGCTCATGCTCGTGGCCGCTGTTCATGTTCCGCGACGATAGACGAAAACGATCAATGCGGCATGGTGGCAGCTGCCATTCCATTGCACCTGCGTCCCGGTGCGTACCGCGGGCCGCTGGCGCCGGTTCGGTTGCTCGTCTGTGCTTAGCCCTTAGAGCAATACCCGACGTGAGACACGCGCCTATTCGACGAGGTGGATGGTGCAGTAGCGGGTGGCGGTGCGGGCGAGTCGGGCGTCGGCGTAGACGAGGGCGTTGGCGAGCACGGAAGCGTCCACTACGACCATCACGTCCCGTCATGGTTCCCGCTCAGGCGGAGCCCGGCAGCGGGCCGCCCCGCGAGGAGGTGAGTCCGTCGCGCCGCCGTGACCTACTCGGCACCGGCATCCTTCTTGCCGCCAGCACCGCCACGACTGGCGCCACCAGCCGCGCCGCGCAGATCTCCCGCGCCATCGCCGCGTCCACCCCGGACCCCCTCAGTGTCGCCCAGCTCCACCAGGGCATCCAACGCCTCACCC
>NZ_JPHT01000050.1:0-19013 GCF_000733325.1 Frankia sp. Allo2 | reverse complement strand
CGCCTCCCGCGCGGCGGCAACGATCAGCGACTCCAGAGTCTCCTCGGGCAGACGGCCAAACGGGGTATGACCCCAGCCCACGATCTCCACGTCGTCCACGTCGGATCCCTTCAGTGCGTGCCCGCGGCCAGGGCGGTGAGCCTGGTCAGCACGATTTCCGGGGAGGCCTCGGTGGGGATCTCACCGAACCGGAACCCACGCTTGGCGGCGGCGTCGAGCAGCCGGGCGGCCTCGCTCGTGTCGCTCCACNCCTCCGCTGGCAGNCCCCCGCCGTAGCGCCGATCATCGGGCAGGACGCCGGCTGGCAGGTGCGGCAGGAGCAGCAGGTCACCGGGCAGCTTGGGGTCGAGCTGGTCGGGGTCGGTCACGCCGTTCAGTCGGACCGCGGTGATCCAGCCGTAGTGCCCGGCCGCGGCCAGCAGACTGGACCAGGCGTCGGTCTCGTCCTCATCCGGCCCGCCCGCCGTGTCACAGGTGATCTGCAGCCCCCGGACCGGCCGGTCCGCCACCGAGCGGATCACCTCCAGCAGGCCGGTCGCGACGTCGTCGAGCGCGTCGAAGTCGATCCCCGCACCGGACGCGAGCAGCCTGCGCGGTGACGGGCAGTCCAGCACCAGGTCGACACGATCGCCGAACTGGTGCAGCAGCGCGTCGAGAGTGTCGGCCAGCACGCGGCGCGGCGCCGGCAGCTCCAACGCCGCACAGACGGCAGCGGCCTCGCTATCGCCGACGAGGTGGCGGGAGAACGGACCTGAAACGTTGACACCGTACACATCGGACCGCAGTAACCGGTGTGCCTGTGCACTCGCCGCGACCAGCGTGGCCGGGTCGTCATACCAGCGCTCGGGGGCGCCGGCGAAGACCCTCCACACGTACCGGTCGCAGTCCAGCCAGGTCAGGGTGTCGCGCCTGGCGTGGATCCAGTCGTCCACAGCGTTCATCGTTCTCCCGCCGTCCTCATCAGTCCCGCAGCATCAGGCCCGCGCCGTCAGCCCTGCACCGTCAGTCCTGCAGCTCCGCCAGCTTGGCCTCCAGCTGCGCGATCCGCACGTCCTTCGGGTCGGGCATCATCACCGGCACGATCGCGTCCGCGGGGCAGGTGTCCTGCGGAGTGCCGCGGAACAGCACCCGCGGGTCGCCCCAGGAGCCGAAGAACGGCACGTCGGCCGGAGGCGTCTCGGTCTCCCATTCCTTGACGANCNCCGCATNCGGCTTNCCCCGCCGCAGCCGAGCCGCCCGCTCGGCCTCCCGGGCCGCCGTGGTGCCCTCGGCGTCCAGCACGGCGGTGTCGGGGTTGAGCACCACGTGGTAGATGTCGCGGACGGTGTCCATGGACACCAGGCCGTCGCGGTAGTCGGAAGCCACCAGCTCGGGATCGCGTTCGAGCACGTCCCCGTAGCCACCGCCGGTGCCCTGGGTGAGCATGTACAGCTCGCCGCGCTCGGCGAGCTCGAACTGCATGCCCATGTGATGCGTCGAGTAGGTCGCGTCCGGGAACGGACGCTCGTTCATCAGTTCCTCGACGGTGTAGCGCAGCAGTTCGCGCTGGTTGTCCATCACCTTGAAGATGTCGACATTCTTGATCTTGCACAGCGGGTAGGTGCCGGGGCCGTAGCCGCCGAAGATGCCGTGCGAGCTGGGGAACTTCGAGCCGATGCTGCACGCCATGAAGCCCCACATGGCGCTGTCCTTGACGGTGGCGATCTGCTGGTAGCCCTGGCCGCCGCGGAACTTGCCGAAGCCCTGGTTGTCCCGCATTACCCTGTTCGGCACGATCTTGAGAATCGGGACTTCTTCCTCGATGAGTTCCTGCTCCCCGATGTCGGCCATGGGCGCGAAGATCGGGGCGACCGCGTGCTCGCCGTCCCGGTTGGACCGCGCGGCCCCGCCCATGCCGTTGAGGTCGGCGCACACGTTGCCCACCAGCTCGCCGTGCTGGGTGACACCACCGTAGATGAACGTGACGATCATGTTGAACCAGCCGGCGATGACGTCCGTAGAGCGTTCACCCGCGCTGTAGAGGAGCTTCGGCGTCGCCAGCTGGGCCGCGGTGAAGGAGGGGAAGAACGTCATCATGCTCTGCGCGTTCGGCGCCTCCGGCGAACAGTTCAGCGCCGACCGCGGGTCGGTGAGAACAGTCATCGGCTCGAACACCGCCTGGTTTCGCGGCAGGTCCGGCCACACGAAGGTCAGGAACTCCTGGGCCAGCATGCCCTTCATCGACGAGAGGATCGTGTTGTTGGCCCGGTTCAGGAATTCCGGCGACGAGCCCCGGAAATCCAGGATCAGCTCGTCGTCCTTCTTGGTCATCGCCAGTCTGATCTTGACCAGGCAGTTCTCCCGCAGCGTCCCGTCCGCGAAGACGTTCTGCCGCACGGTGCCCTCCGGCCACGACCTCAGCCGGCGGCGGACCTCGTCGGCGGTGTCGGTCAGGGTGCGCCGCAACGTGGCGACGACCGCGTCGACACCGTACTCGGCGATGGTGTCGTGGATCCGGTCCCTTGTCCGCATCGCCGCGTACAGCTTGGCCTTCATGCCCTCCAGCTGCAGCTTCGGCTCGCGCACCGAGTTCTGCAGGAAGGTCATGAGGTCACGGCGGAACGTGTAGTTCTCACCGACCTTGATCGGCGAAATCTTCAATCCCTCGTCGAACGGGGACTCCGCCGCCGAGGGCATACCGCCGGGTTCGGTGGCGCCGTTCTCCCCCTCGTGGCAGACCGCGCCGGCGAAGCAGATCAGCTGCCCCTCGTGGAAGACCGGGATGAGGATGCTCTGGTCGGTGTTGTGGACGTTGCCGTAGCGGGCGTCGTTGTGCATGAAGACATCGCCCTCACGGACCCCGACCGTCGGCTCATCCACCCAGTACTTGACAATGAACTTGACCGGGTGCTGCGTGAGCACCGAGAACAGCAGCACACCACCCATGCTGGACAGGGCGAGGTCACCCGAGGCCGTCCACACCCCGGAGATCAGGTCGCCCCACTTCGCGCCGGGCGCCGCGCCCATCTGCTCGACCATGTCGAAGGACTCGTTACACGCGGTCTGCAGCTTGTGCCGCACCAGGTTGATCTGCTCGGGATCGGTGAACCGCGCGAGCGCCTCCGTTTCGCGGGGCGACTCCGGGGCGAGATGGTGGCTTTGCATGATCTCGGGGTCGGGCCCGAGGAACAGGACGNTTTCTTCGAGGAACTTCTCGACGACTGACTTGCCGTCAGCGTGGTCGGGCTGGCTCATGAATCTACACCTTCTGCTAAGACGTGCCTGGCGGGCGAGGGCGAGCGGCTTCCCAGGCCCGACACAGGCCACGCGAAACGGACGAGGGGGTTGATGACGCCGACCCTGCTGATTCCCATCAGCCTGACGGCGTGTTCGGCTCAGTACAAGAACTTTCCATCAATACGCGCTAGCCGGCCAGCTACGACCATCGGATCGCAGCATGTTATCCGGAGATGACCGGCTTGCCGAGCGGCAGNCCCTTCCCGCCGGTCTCGGCGGACATGACGGCGAGGTAGAGGTAGGCCGCTACCGCGGTGAAGCCGAACACCAGGTAGCCGCCGGCGTGGGTGAGGGCGGTGCTGGTGTTGATGGTGCCGAGCAGTAGCAGCAGCAGCGCGCCGTCCGCGAACCCGAGCAGCAGGGTGAAACTGCTGGGCAGGCGCAGGGTGGCCACGGTGACCAGGACGAGGGTGACCAGCCAGCTGATCAGCCACAGCTCGGTGGTTCTGGTGATCTGGGTGGCGGGGATGTTGTACCAGTTGTGGCCGAGGCCGAGGCCAAACGCGGCGTAGCTGCCGTAGAACCCGAAGAACACCGCGAACAGGCTGGCCAGGGGGTTCTGCCCGAGCGCCGCCGCCCAGATCGCGGCGACCAGGAGACCGACGGCGGCGGAGGTCAGGATGATCGGCAGTGCCGCGCCGGCCGCGGCGGGCGGAAGCCAGCCGGTGTCGACCAGCCCGAGGCCGAAAGCCCCGGCGATGACGGTGGGGAGGCCGAACACGGCCGGGTTGCCGCGCAGCGGGCTGAGGGGCGGCGGAGCGGGTAACGAGACGGGTAAGGCCTCGCTCTCGTTCAGTAATGGCTGTTGGGGACTGGAAACGGTGGCGCTGCCGGTGCTGGTGGTCATCGGGATGAAACCTCCTGAACGGGCAGCCCGCCTACCGGGCGGCCTGCCGGGCATGCTGCGGGTACGGGCGGCGGAGGGCCGGGCGGGCCGCGGCGGAACCGCCGGGCAGCGCCCAGCCCTCCTGGTTTTACTGGTTATGCGAAACGGATGAGGGGTTTGATGACGCCGTCCTCCTTGGTTTCCATCATGCTGAAGGCACGTTCGATCTCGTCGAACCCGAACTCATGGGTCGTCATCGGCGTAGGATCCACCCGGCCGGAACGCATGAGGGTGAAGATTCGCTCGAGCCGATCGCTTCCGCCTGGGCAGAGCGACGTCAGGATCTTCTTGTCCGACATACCCAGGCCGAACGGTTCCAACGGGATCTGCAGCGGTGCCGGGTTCTCACCGTGATACCCGATATTCGATATCCGGCCACCGGGTTTGGTCACCCGGATGCAGTCCTCGAAGGTCTGCGGATGACCGAGCGCCTCGATCGCGCCGTCCACGCCGACGCCGCCGGTGAGATCGAGGATCTGGTTCACCACATCACCAGCGGCGGGGTCGACGACCACGTCCGCGCCGAATCGACGTGCCAGCTCCTGCCGTTCGGGCCGTCCTTCCACGGCGATGATCAGTCCGGCGCCGAGCAGCCGGCAGCCGATGGTGGCGGATAACCCTACCGGCCCCTGAGCGAAGATCGCGACGGACTCACCGAGCCGCAGCTGCGCGTTCTCCGCGCCACCGAACCCGGTGGAGAGCATGTCGGTCGCGTAGACGGCTTTCTCGTCGGGCAGGTCGGCCGGAATGCGAGCGAGGTTGGCGGCCGCATTGTTGACGAGAAAGTACTCCGCCATGTTGCCATCGCGCTGCGTGGTGAATTTGTACCCACCGAGCATTCCCTGGCACTGGGTACTGAAACCCCGCTGGCAGGGGCCGCAGTGAAAGCACGGCGTAAGCGCCCCGACCGCTACCCGCNCACCGGCCTCGAATCCAGTGACCGCGGCGCCCAGGTCGTGGACGACACCGACCGCCTCGTGCCCGAGAGCGCGGCCTTCGGGAACGGGAATGGCGCCCCGGACGGTGTGCACATCGGAGGTGCAGATAAGCGCCGATGTTGTCCGTACGATCGCGTCAGTTGGCCCTGGCTTCGGTATGGGCTTCTCGATGACGCCGGCCTTGCCGATGCCGAGAAACGCCAGTGCCTGCATGGTGGCTGGCATGGTTACCAACCTCGCTTCCCACGTCTCGCTCAGATGGTCCGAACGAGCACCGCGGAGCCGGTACGGCCGATGGTCAGCTGCCATCCGGGTTCGGCGAGGTAGGTCGTGCTCGGGGTTTCGATCAGGGCGGGGCCCTCGATGACGTGGCCTTCTTCGAGGTCGGCGAAGTCGTAGACGGCAGTCTTGACCGCGCCGTCGATGCCCGGGTAGTGGCATTCCCGCCACCGGGCGGGGTTCGACGCGGGGCGCGGCTCGGCCTGGGTGGGCTGCAGGTCGAACTTGTCGCGTTCGACGTAGCTGACCACGCGGATGACGTTGATGCGCACACCGGCCTCGGGCGCCTGGCTGCCTTCGCCGTACCGCTTGGCGTAGATGCTGCTGAACAGGTCCAGCAGCTCGATCACGTCGCGGTGTGAGGTGAGCCGCTCGAACGGCGACACCACCCCGATCTGGGCGAGCTGGTTGCCGTAGCGCATGTCCAGCTCCACCCGCGAGCGGATGTTGGCGGGGTCGGCGCCCTGGCGGAGGAGGTCGTCGCGGCCCTTCGCGGCAAGTTCCGTCACCGTGTCGTTGAAGACCTGGAAGTCGTCCAACATCCTGCGGGTGGTGGCGTCGTAGACCATCAGGTACAGCGAGTACTCATGAATGTGCAGCTGGTTCATATTGCCGGCGCCCAGCGCGGAGAACACCGAGCTGAACGGCGGGATCAGCACATTCTGGATGCCCAGCGTGTTGGCGTATCCGCAGGCGTGCAGCGGACCACCGCCGCCGTAGCTAAGCGCGACGAAGTTCTTCGGGTTATAGCCCTTGACCGCGACCTCCTTGAAGATCGCGTTGGCCATGTTGCTGTCCACCTTGCGCTTGATCGCCTTCGCCGCCTCGATCAGGCTCAGTCCGGTGGGCTTGCAGATGTGCTCCTCGATGGCCCGCTGCGCCCGGCGCAGGCTGAGCTTGATCGTGCCACCGGCGTAGTTGTCCGCGTCGAGGTAGCCCAGCACCAGGTTCGCGTCCGTGGTGGTCGGGAACCGCCCGCCCCGGCCGTAGCAGGCCGGGCCCGGGTCGGAACCGGCGCTTTCCGGGCCGACCTCGATGGCCTCCCACAGGCGGTCGTAGCGGGCGATGGAGCCACCGCCGGCGCCGAGGGTGTGCAGGTAGGTCATCGGGGNGGAGACGAGCCAGCGGTCGATGACCGGGTTGAAGTCGTAGAACTTCACCCCGTCGGAGGTGACCAGGCCGATGTCGAAGCTGGTGCCGCCCATGTCGGTGGCGATGATGTTGGGCTGGTGGTAGGTCTTCGACAGGTAGTTGGTGGCCTCCAGCCCGGCGACCGGCCCGGAGTGGATGGTCTGCAGCGAGGAGGTCGAGTTCAGCTGGGCCATGCCGCTGGTGTTGTGCACCAGCAGCATCGGCTTGGTGTAGCCGTTGCGGCGCAGCTCGATCTCCAGCGACGCCAGCCCGTGGTACATCTGGCTGTGCAGGTAGGCGTCGATGACCGCCGACATGGTCCGGGCGTACTCACCCTTGCGGCCGGTCACCCGGTGCGACAGCACGATCGGGATCGCCCCCAGCATGTGCGTGGGGTACTCGTCGAGGATGATCCGCTCGACTTCCTTCTCGTGGGCCGGGTTGATCACCGCGTTGACCAGCGCGACCACGAACGCCTGCGCGCCCTCGTCCACCAGCTTGCGCACCTGACGGCGCACGTCGTCCTCGTCGATGGACAGCACCGCCGTGCCGCCGTAGTCGACGCGTTCCTGCACGCCGGCGATCCGGGTCACCGGCACCAGCGACACCGGCCGGTCCGCGGCGGGCAGGTCGGACTGCTGGGCCTCGGTCAGCCCGTCGCCGTAGCCACGGGCCCGCATCAACGGCACGGTCGATTCGAAACCGGCGGTGGTGAGGATGCCGACCGCCGGACCGCTGCGTTCGATGAGCGCGTTCGTCCCGAGGGTCGTGGCGTAACGCACCGCGTCGACGGTCGAGAGCACCGTCTGCACATCCAGGTCCGCCTGGGCACTGGCCTTTGCCAGGGCATCCATGAAGCCGGAGGCGAGGTTGTGGTGCGTGGTCAGCGACTTCGCCTCGATGTAGGTGTCGTCGTAAACAAGAAAGCAGTCGGTGAACGTGCCACCGATGTCAACACTTACCTGCCGCATGTCCCTAGCCCTCCACAGCGCTGAGGTGGCGACGCTTCAACGCGTCGATATCGAGTTCGAGGTCGTGCGTCAGCGGATGACCAGGCGGCAGGTACTCGTTCTCCACCTGCGTCCCGCAACCCGGGCAGTAGAACTCGACGATCCGGCACCAGGCCGGGTCGGGGGCGTAGGTGAACTCGTAGCTCTCGTCCAGGATCGGCCGGTGAATCTCCCGCGGGTCACGGTTGTGGACCAGCAGCCCGGTCTTGTAGTTCTCGCGGGCGTTCGCGATGTCATGCCCGCACACCCGGCAGGTCCATCGCTCGGTCGCCAGATTAATCGCGAGATACTCGGTGATGTTCACGGTGGACTGCTGCTCGCTCACTGCTGGGCCTCCAGGATCAGGTCAGAGTTGCTGCTCACCCGGAACCCCCACCCGGGCTCGATCAGACAGGTCAGATAGTCACCCGCGACCAGCGCCGGCCCCGCGGCTCCCTGCCCCGGCTCCAGATTCTCCGGACGGTAGACCGCAATCTCCTGCTCGTTACCGTCAGCGAAATGGATACGACGCGATCCGTCCGCGGCCGCCGGCTGCACCGTGCCGTGTTCGTCGGCCACCAGCTCGAAGGTCGGCAGCGGATACCAGGCCCGCACCACCAGCTGATCGGCCTGCCCGGGAGACGACCCGTCGGTCCACGTCTCGTCCCGCAACACGCCGTCGACGATGAATCGGCCGCGGGTCTCGACAGTGCATTCGTCGATGGACACGCCTTCACCGAACATGTCACGCCGCGCGCGGGTCAACAGATCGTCGCGGGCCGCCTTCACCTCGACGTCGACGCCCGGCATCGGCACGCTGTACTCGTGCGCCAACCCGCTGAAACCGATACCGAACGCGCTGAACACCGCCGACAGATGCGGCACGATCACCCGTGCGATCCCCGCCGCCCGCGCGATCCCCGAGGCAAGCACCGGACCGGCGCCACCGAAGGCCAGCAGCGTGGCCTCNCCCGGCTCACGNCCCGCCGCGGAGATCATCTCCTTGACCGCGGCCCCCGCCTGCTCCTCGAACACCCGCAACACCGCGAGCGCCGCGGCCTGCGCCGACAACGACAGGGGCTCCCCGACATGGGTCAGCAACGCCCGCTCCGCCCGGGCCGGGTCCAACTTCAGATCCCCACCCAGATAGTTGTCCGGGTCCAACACCCCGGCAAGCAGCAGGGCATCGGTCACCGTCGCATCGGTGCCACCACGGCCGAAAGACGCCGGGCCGGGCGCGGCACCCACACTGCGCGGACCGATCTGAATCTGACCGTTGACGACCTGGACCACCGAACTGCCACCCAGCCCGATACTGCTCAGGTCCGGAATCGGCAGCGAGGTCTGCGCCGAATCGACCCGGCCGTGCGCGTGCACCGTCAGGGCCTTGTCCACCACGACCGACACGTCGGTCGTGGTGCCACCCACGTCCACCCCGACCAGCACGTCCGCGCCGTAGAGCGAGGCGTAGGCGACGCTGCCCTCCAGCCCACCCCGCGGCCCGGAACCCCACGTCTTCAACGCCGTGGTCTTGGCCACCCGGGCCGAGTCCCCGTCATTCCGGAAGATCAGCAGCGGGCGAGGCAGCCCGTTCTCCCGGCACGCCTTCTCCGCGCCGTAGAGGAAGTGCTCCATCCCCGGGTGCAGGTAGGAGTTCAGCACCGCGGTCAGCACCCGCCGCGCGTCGTCGACGTCGTGCACAAGCTCATGCGACAGGGTGAACGGAACCGCGCCCAGCAGATGCCGCGGGTACCGCTCCAACAACAGATTCTTGATCGCCCGCTCCGCCGCCGCACTCCGCAGCGCGATCACGATCCGCGAGGTACTCGTCGCCAACAGTTCGTTGATTGCCGTCGTGAACTCCGCCAAGCCCACCGACCCGTCGGCGCCCACCGTGATCCCGACCGGAGAATGCGGCACCAGCGCCTGCCACAGCGAGGCGTCGACCAGGTTCGCAATGCCGTAGACGTCCTCCTCCGCACCGCTGTCGACCAGCAGGGCGACCGGTGCGCCCTTCCGCTCGACCACGGCGTTCGTACCCGACGTCGTCGAATAGCGCAGGTACTCCGTCTCGCGCAACAGACGAGCGGTGTCCTCCTCGCCATACAGCCGGTCGGACGCTGTCCGCAGCCCGTCGACGAAACACTGCGTTAAATCGTGCGGGGTCGTCGGCGTCTTCGCATGCACGATGCGCTCACCGTCCGTCACGCACACATCGGTGAACGTGCCACCGTTGTCGATATTGACCAGGATTCCCATCGGCCCTCCGCTGCATCGTTGCGTGAAGTGGGTCACAACTTTGCAGCCAGCGAAGGGTGGTTGCACCACTCCTAGGGGTGGCTGGGAGATAGAAATCGGGTGGTTNAACGCAATGCTGTTGGCCCAGAGCCACGCCCAACCTCGCCAGTAGTCCTATCTAGTAGTTTCACGAATACCATAGGTTACGTCCAAGGGCTATTCTCCTGGTTGATCGGTTCGCGCCCGAGGGCGGGACGCGAGGCCGGCCGGCCCCGCTCACCGGGATGGCCGTGCCGGCCGGGCCTCCCCACGCCCCGCGATTCAGGTGGTGTCGAAGCAGCCGTCGAACTCGAACACCGGGTTGATCACATAGGTGCCCGTGGTGGCCTTGATGGTTAGCGGACCGACAAGCTTAGATGGGCCGCCGGCCTGGTAACAGCCGTTGGAGCGGACCTGGAGCTCGAACTTGCCGTTCTGGGGCTTTCCGGCGCTGTCGGTCCAGCGGAGCTGGCAGATCCAGTCGCTGCCGGCGCCCCGGTCCGGTACCTGGGGGCCGCCTTTGTCGCAACTGGCCTTGGCGGCGACGGCGGCCGGGGTAAGGCCGGGGTGACCGAGCAGGGCCTGCTGGTGGGTGTAGAGGTTGGCGAAGACGGGACCGAGGGAGTTTTCGACGCGGGGCCGGGTGACGTCGGTGGCACAACCGGCCAGGGCGACGGCCAGGGCGACGGCCAGGGCGACGGCCAGGGCGGTCGCGGCGCTGACGGCGGACGTCGCCCGGGTCAGTCGGACGAGGGCAGGTCGGACGAGGGCGGGTCGTCGCATCGGGGTCAGCCTCCGGTGATGTCGCGCCGACGCAGCGCCGTGTAGGCGACCGCCAGGCAGATCGCGATGTAGCCGACGCTGACCAGCGCACCCTGACCCAGGGGCCCGTAGTACGGGTGCGCCGCCAGCAGGCCGTGCCAGGCGTCGAACGGGGTGACCAGCAGCAGGTGGCGGATCGCGTCGGCGCCGTTGAGGAACGAGTAGAGCTGCATGAGCAGCCCGAGGATGATCGGGCCGACGATCCCGGCGGGGCTGCTGCGGGTGAGCACCGACAGCATGATCCCGAGGGCGGTGAAGCCGAGTAGCGGCAGCAGCGCGGTCGCCCACGCGGCCAGCACCAGCCCGGCGGTCCGGCCGGGCGGCAGCAGGGTGCCCGAGAGGCTTTCCAGCGGCTGGTGACCGACGAGCAGGACGCCGGCGGCCAGGCAGCTGGCCGCCAGAACGGCGAGGACAAGGACCGCGAACGTCGCCGCGGCCAACGTCTTGGCCCAGAAGATCTGGGTGCGGCTGTGCGAGCGGGTCAGGATCGTCTTCCAGGTGCCGTGCTGGTCCTCGCTGGCGAAGATGTCCCCGGCCACCAGGCTGGTCAGCAGCGGGAACACCCANTGGGCGGCGAAGCCGAGGATGAGCAGCGGGGTCGCGAAGCCGCTGGCGTGCACCCACCGGCCGTACAGGGTGTCCTTCGGGACACGGTCCTGGCGGTCGAGCAGCACGACGAACACGCACGGGGCGAGCAGGCAGACGGCGAGCGTCGCGCGGGTGCGGGCCTGGGCGGCAAGCTTGGTGACCTCCCACCGGTAGGCGCTCGTCACCCGGCCGCGGCCGGCCGGACGTGCCCCGACCGTCGCCGGGGGCGTGGTGGTCGTCGCGGAGGCTGTGCTTGTCGTGGTCACCGGGTCGCTCCGAGGCGGGCGTGCTGCTGGGTTGGCAGGTCGGCGGCGGTCCGGTCGGGTTCGGTGAACATGAAGAACAGCGACTCCAGTGGCGCGATCTCCAGTCCGAGGGTCCGTACGGCCACACCGTCCCGGCCGAGAGCGATGATGTAGGCGTCCGCGGCCGCGGGCTGGGCGGTCAGCGCCAGCCCGCCGTCCGGGTGAGTCGACACGGCTACGCCGGGATGGTCGGCGGCCAGCTCCAGCGCCCGGTCGTCGTCGCTGGTCGCCAGCCGGTGGGACGGGTCCGGCGCCTGGGCCCGCAGCTGGCCGATCGAGCCGTGGTAGACCACCCGGCCGGTGCGCATGATCGTGACGTTGTCGCAGATCTCCTCGACCTCGTTCATGTTGTGGCTGCTGAGCAGCACGGTCAGCCCACCCGCGGCGAGCCGTTTGACCAGGGCCCGCATGTCGCGGATACCGGCCGGGTCCAGGCCGTTGGCCGGCTCGTCCAGCACCAGCAGCCGCGGGTCGCGTAGCAGCGAGGCGGCCACCCCGAGCCGTTGACGCATCCCGAACGAGTAGCCGCCGACCTTGTCCCCGGCCCGGTCGGCAAGATCCACCAGGTCGAGGACCCTGTCGATCCGGCTGTCGGCGTCACCGCCGTCGAGTCCGGCCAGCAGCTCCAGGTTCCTCCGGCCGGACAGATATGGATAGAAACGGGGGCTCTCGATGAACCCCGCGACCCCGTCCAATGTCGCCGGGCCGGCCTGGGCCCAACTGCGACCGAACAGCCGCAACACCCCGGCGTCCGGGCGGATCAACCCGAACAGCATCCGCAGGAACGTCGTCTTCCCGGCACCGTTCGGGCCGAGGATGCCGTAGACCTCCCCGACGTCCACCCGCAGATCAACATGATCCACCGCAGTGAGACCGCCGAAGCGTTTCACCAGGCCGGTGGCCTCCACCGCCGGTACGCCAGCCGCCATACGTCCCTCCCTCAAGATATCTACTACTCGATGAATAGTAGACGCGCGGGTGCGCGGCAGGCGGCAAGGGCCGGGCCGGGTGGAGACCGATCCAGTGCCACCGAGAGGCCCGCTACGCGGATGGTCGGCAGCGGGCCAGGGCAGGCCTGTACCACTCGACCGTTCGTACTATCAACGCGATAGTAGTGAGTGGTCGCAAGCGACAGCCGCGAGGAGGGCAACGGATGGCGAAGCGGCGGGAGCCGGGAGCGCTCGAACGAGAGGTGCTCGCCGCGATCGCGGCGGCCGGCCGGCCGCTCACCCCGACCGAGACGCTCGCCGAACTCGGCGAGCCGCTGGCCTACACCACCGTGATGACCACGCTGGCCCGGCTGCACGACAAGGGCGCACTCACCCGGCAGCCCGCCGGCCGCTCCTACGCCTACACGCTGGCCGCCGAACCGGAAACCCTCGACGCCGCACTCACCGCCCGCCAGATGACCCGCCTGCTCGGCGCTGGCGCCAACCGGGCTGAAGCCCTGGCCCGCTTCGTCGCGGATCTGCGTCCCGAAGACGAACAACTCCTCGCCGACATCCTCGCCAGCCACCACCCGCGGTCAGAGACGGACGGCGGGCAGGGGCTATGACGGCCGTCGCGCTGATCCCGTTGGCCACGAACCTGCTGCTGGCCGTCAGCGGCGGCTGGCTCGGCCGGCGGTTGCCGCCCGCCGCCGCCACCCGGCTGCTGACCCTGGCCTGTCTGGTCACCGCGTTGGCCACCGGATTCGTCCTGGCCGTCGCCGCCTTCACCCTGCTCGCCCAGCTGCCCCTGCTCACCGCGGTCGGGCACTGGTCGGCCACCATGATCCGCGGCCACGACCCGCTACCCGCCGCGGCCGGGCTGGTGCCGGCCGCCGTCGTCGTCGGGCTGCTCGCCGCCGCCGCCCGGCGCGCCGCCGCCCTCGGCCAGGACCTCGCCGCCGCGGAACTCACCTGCCGGCGGCTCGGACCGTCGCCTACCGGCCTCGTCATCGTCGAGGACGACCACCCCGACGCCTACACGCTGCCCGGACTGACCGGCCGGATCGTGGTGTCCACCGCCATGCTGCGCGCGCTGCCCGCCGACGAACGCCGCGTGCTACTCGCCCATGAACGCTCCCACCTGCATCACCGCCACCACGCCTACACCCAGCTCGCCGACCTCGCCGCCGCCGCCAACCCGCTGCTGCGGACACCCGCCGCCGCCGTGCGCCTCGCCGTCGAACGCTGGGCCGACGAAGACGCCGCCGCTGTCACCGAAGATCGCGCTGTGGTCGCCCGGGCCTTGGCCCGCGCCGGCCTCGCCCGCACCGGCATGCCGACCACTCCGACCTCGGCACTCGGCGCCGTGCACACCGNCCTCNCCCNCCGGGCGCGGGCGCTGCTGGACCCGCCTCCCAAACCACGCCCCGCCCTGGCCGTTGCCCTCGCCGCGCTCGTCCTGGCCACGGCCGCCGCCGCCGCCGACACCGCCCACACCACCGAGCACCGCTTTGAACACGCGCAGGCAGCCTATGCGCACCGATCCTGACCGGACGAAAAGCCGACGAGGTCACCCGTGCGTGTCGGGGTCGCGACCCGGCGCGTCGATGCCGGGCGCTCCCCACAGGGGAAACCAACGGGACAGGTCCGGTTCGATCGGGAGCTCNCCCGCCAGCATCTCCCGTACCTCCAGCTCGGCCGGATTGTCCCGACGCTGGTCACCGGCCGGCACGAACGGGTACCAGGTGCCGCGTTTGTAGAGGTAGATCAGCCCCATCGGCCTGCTGCCGTCGGTGAACCCGACGACGGTGCACAGCAGTGCCGGGCCGAAGCCGGCGTCGCGCACCGTGGCATTCGCCGCGTGCAGGTCGGTGACCAGGCCAGCGAGGTCCTGCTCGCCGGTCCGTCGCAGCAGCCAGCTGTACCCGAAGCTGTCCGTGCGCCGCTCGTACCGGCCGCCGTCCATGCTCAGCAGCCGGTCGATCTCCTGCGCTACCCCGGTGAACGCGCCGCCTGACGCGGGTTTGACACAGACCGCTCCGACCCCGGTCGGTCGCCATGAGCTGGCGGCCTGCAGGATGACGGCGGCGGCTGGGAGCGTGAACAGCCGGTCGAGGTCCGGCGGGACGGGCCGGGTCCGGCCGAGAAGCACGTCGAGGATCCGCATGATCCGGCCTGCTTTCTACCCGGGTCACCGAACTACCCGGGCTCACCGAACTACCCGGGCTCACCGAACTGGGCGGGCTCACCGAACTGGGCGGGCTCACCGAACTGGGCGGCCAGCCGGGCAAGCTGGGCCAGGCGGGCATCCAGCGGCGGATGGGTCGAGAACAACGAGGACAGGCTGACGCCGTTCGCCAGCGCGGGAGCGAAGAAGAAGGCGTTGAACGGTTCGGCGGCCCGCAGGTCGCGGGTCGGGATCCGGGAGATCTCGCCGGTGACCTTGGTGAGCGCGGCGGCGAGCGCGGCCGGCTGGCCGGTGAGGATCGCCCCGGACCGGTCGGCGGCGAGCTCCCGGTACCGCGACAGCGCCCTGGTCAGCAGGAACGACAGCGCGTAGACGGCGGCGGAGACGACCACAACGACGAGCACGACGAGGGCGCCGCTGTCCTCGTCATCGTCACCGCCGTCACCGCCGTCACCGCCGTCGGACCGGCCGAAGCCGCCGGCCATCCCGGAGTAGAGACCGAATCGGGTGACCAGACCGGCGAGCACCCCGAGAAACGACGCGACGGTCATGACGGCCACGTCCCGGTGCGCGACGTGGGACAGCTCGTGGGACAGCACCCCCTCCAGCTCGTCGACCTCCAGCCTGCGCAGCAGCCCGGTCGTCACGCAGACGACGGCGCGTTTCGGGGTCCGGCCGGTGGCGAACGCGTTCGGCAGGTCGGTGTCCGCGACCGCCACCACGGGCTTCGGTAGGTCGGACAGCGCGCAGAGCCGATCCACGACGCCGTGCAGCCGCGGCTCCTGCGCCGGGCTGACGATGCGCCCACCGGTCGCGTACAGCGCGATGCGGTCCGAGAACCAGTACTGGGCGGCGAGCAGCCCGCCGGCGATCGCGACGACCAGGACCGGTGACACTCCGACGGCGATCAGGACGGCGATGAAGGCGACGTAGACCAACCCGAGCAGGAAGACGGTCAGCACCATCCGGGCCGACAGTCCCCGGTCCAGGGCGAACCGCCGCGGCACACGCGTCATCACCATCGTCACCTCACCATCGTCACCTCGTCGGTCGGGGCTCGGCCGCCAGAAATCAGGAGCCGGGAATCAGGCCTTCGTCGCCGAGCAGTCCGCGGACCTCCGCCAGCCCGGTGTCGGCGCGCGGCAGCACCAGCTCCGATGGCTCCAGCTGGTCCGCCGGCACCGCGCGGCCGCGGGTCCGGACCCGTTCGAGCAGCCTCGTCAAGGCTTCCTGGAATGCCGGCTCGTCACCGGCCTCGACGGCCGTCAGCAGCACGTCATCCAGCTCGTTGAGGGCCTCCAGGTCGGTTGCGGGCAGGTCGAACTGGCCCTCACCCAGAATGCGCACGATCACGGCCGCTCCTCCGGTCGAGCGGCGTCGGCCGGCGGGCGGCCGCCAATCGCCCGCGCGGGCATGGCGCTTTTGATCTCGGCCAGATCCTGATCGATGTCGGCGGTCGCGGACAGCCGGTCCAGCTCGGCCTGGATGTCGCCGCGCGGGCCACCGGCCGCCGTCTCCAAGGCGCCGGAGGCGAGTAGTTCGTCGATCGCGCCGGCCCTGGCCTGCATCTGCTCGGTCCTGTCCTCGGCCCGCTGGATTGCCAGGCCGACGTCGCCCATCTCCTCGGAGACCCCCGCCAGCGCCTCGCCGATCTTCGTCTGCGCCTCCGCCGCGGTGTACGTCGCCTTCACGGTCTCCTTCCTGGTCCGGAACGCCTCGAGCTGGGCCGCCAGCCGCCGCGCCGCCAGCGTCAACCGGTCCTCCTCCGCTCGCAGCGACGCATGCTGCTCCCGCAGATCCTCCAACTGCGCGGCCACCCCGGCCCGGCGACCGAGGGCCTCCCTGGCCAGGTCGTCGCGGCCCGCGGCGACCGCTTGGCGGGCCTGTCCGGACAGCCGCTCGGCGGCCGCCCGTAGCTGTTCGACCTGGAGCTCCAGCCGCTTCCGGCTGGTAGCGACGTCCGCGACCCCGCGGCGGACCTGCGCCAGCAGCTCGAGCTGCCGAGCGTAGGAATAGTCGAGAACCTCACGCGGATCCTCGGCGCGGTCCAACATCCTGCTGGCCTTGGCCCGGAACACCAACGCCAGCCGCCTGCTCAGGCTCATCGACGCCTTCCCTCCCCCGATCCCGTCGGTCCCTCTCCGATCTCGCCGGTCAGCCGACGGTCAGCCAGCCCTGGTGAGATCCGTCGGGCCGGGCCGTTCACGCAACACGTCCAGGCGGCGGTGGTACTCCGCCTCATCGATCTCACCGCGGGCGTAACGCTCGGCGAGGATCCGCTCGGCCGACCGCTCGCCGGGCCGTTCGGTACCGGGCCGTTCCACTCCGGGCGGTTCGGCCGACCTACCCGGCCCGCCGCCGCGGCCCGCGCGCAGGAGAGCAACCAGTACCCCGATCACCAGCCCCCAGAAGACGACCATGCTGAACGACATCAGCAGCCAGCCGCCCCAGCCCCAGGTGTGCCCATCCCAGATCATCATCGTGATCTCCTTCGATCTCGATACCCTCGGCGGTTCGATATCATTGGCGGCCTGCCGCTCCTCGACCTTCGTTCCGAGGGGCGATGGAACGAGGGCCGTTCGTCCCGGACCTGGCCGACGACCGGCCTGTGCTGGGGGAATGCCCCTGGCGCCGCCGTCCACACGACCGGCGATGGTCTGACCCGTCCCGGGCGAACTGGGCCGCGGGGCACAGGCCGCGGGCAGAGGCGTACCGCGAGCGCCCCGGGTCCGGCGGCCACGATGGCCACATCGAGGGCGGCGAGCGCCGGGCGGATGCGTTCCTCGTACGTCGTGGCCGGGTTGTGCAACGGCAGATCCGGTGCCACCACCCGATGTCCCCGCGCCCGCAGTTGCGCTCCGAGGGGCTCCCAGCACGTGGCGTCGTGCCAGGCTCCGTGCAGCAGACAGAACAGAGCCACGACCCGTGGCTATCCAGCCGGTGGCTCGCGCGCGGGTCCCACGGTCCGCCTCACAACCCACGGTCCGCCTCACAACCCACGGTCGCCGCCTTTCTCGCGGCGTGCCGCACGCTTCCGGCAAACTACCGGACACGATGAGTCTGACCACGATCATTCCCCTTCTCACGACGGACCGGCTCGTCCTGCGGCCCATCCACAACGACGACGTCGCCGGCTACACCGAGATCTGGTCCGATCCCGAGTTCACCCGCTACTTCCACCGGCCGACCGACCCGGACGGCGTCTGGCATGCCCTGGCCGGCTGCATGGGCTGCTGGGTGCTGACCGGCGTAGGTCCGTGGTCGGTTGTCGAGAAGGCGAGCGGGCAGCTCGTCGGCCAGGCGGGGCTGTGGACCGAACCCGGCTGGCCGGGCATCGAGGCCGTCTGGTTCCTGCGCCGGGACCGCTGGGGGCGCGGCTATGCCACCGAGGCCGCCACCGCGGCACTGACCTGGGTGTTCGCCCAGCGCCCCGACCTCACCGAGGTCGTCTCGGTCATCGTCCCGGCCAACGCCGCGTCTGTCCGGGTCGCCGAACGCCTCGGCATGGCATACGTCCGCAGCGAGTTCCTCCACGACGAGGCCCATGCCGTCTACGCGGTCAGCCGGGCCGGCTGGGTCACCCCAACCACTCGACAGCAAGCTTACGGATAATCCGCGACGGACCTAGTCGTTAGGCTGCGGGCATGACCGCCATGGCACCCTCCCGCGCCGGACCAGACTTGTCGTTCCTGCTGGACCACGCCAGTCATGCCCTGCGGACCCGGATGGCGGCCGCGCTCGCCGAGATCGGTCTCACCGCACGCATGCACTGCGTGCTGGTGCATGCCCTGGAGGAGGAGCGCACCCAGATCCAGCTCGCCGAGATCGGCGACATGGACAAGACAACGATGGTGGTCACCGTGGACGCCTTGGAGAAGGCCGGCCTCGCCGAACGTCGGCCCTCCGCCAGGGACCGGCGGGCTCGGATCATCGCGGTCACCGAGGCGGGCGCGCGGATCGCCGCGCGGAGCCAGGAGATCGTCGATCGGGTCCATGAGGAGGCGTTGGCGGCGCTTCCCACCAAGGAGCGGGAGGTCTTCCTGCGGGCGATGAACCGCTTGATCGAGGGGCATCTGGCCGGACCAGCGAAGAGCCCTCAGCCGGTCCGGCGGGCCCGCCAGCGGGCTCAGTAGCCACGAGAGCCACGCCTTCCACCGCCGCCGCATCTTCCAGCTGATGATCGTTCAGGACGGCAGCGTCGTGACCGTGGCGACGCCGGCCATTCAGAGCGACCTGGGTTTCTCACGAGGGCAACTGCTCGGCAAGCGGCAAGGACGGCGACGAGAACAAGGGCAGCCGGGTCCCCAAGTAAACGCTTCCAGCTAGAGTTTTCCCCGATTGGGACGTAGCCACCGCGGCCGTCCACGCGGGCGCTGTAGTCGACGCCGTGGCCGGGAACCGGCTG
>NZ_JPHT01000049.1:0-20212 GCF_000733325.1 Frankia sp. Allo2 | reverse complement strand
CTACCGGTCGTTCCTTGTTTGTCCGATTGGCCAATCAAGGACCATCCCCACCAGGAGCGCCAACGCATCGGGTGTAATGAGGGGGTCCGCCTCTGGATCGCCGGACAGGTGCAGGCCCATGCCCGTCAGGGTATCCACGACGAATACCCCGCCGGACTGGTGCGTCCGGCGGGGTGGGGCGTCAGGGACGCCAGACCACTTCCACCCGTTCGGGGTCGAAGCGGTTCGTTGGGCCGTCAGCCGCCTTCAGTACGACGGCCTCGATGACGGTACTAATGATCTCCCAGCGCTGCTCCAGCTCCAAAGAGGGCCAGCCCTCGGCCAGGTTCGTGACCTTGGGGCCGGTGTGGGCGCGTAGCCACTCGGCCTGCTCCGCCCTCAGGTGCAGGATGGATTGCTCCTGCTCGCGCACACGGGGGAAGACGTACGGGCCGGGCAGCTCGTCCCGGTCATAGGCACCCATGAGTTTCGCGATCTTGGCCTCCGCCTTGGCCAACTCGCCCGCCCTTGGCCACCTGCCCACCTCGGCCTCGACGTCGCGGCCTGCCAGGTAGGCCAGGACCAGCTCGGAGACAAGGTCATCAACATGGCGGCCTGTGACGCCGACCTTGCCGCACCCGCCCGCGGTGACGGCCTTGCAGGCGTAGTGGTGCTTGCCCCACCGCCGGTCGTAGCCGCCCATCAGGTGGCGGCCGCGGAACCCGCAGCAGATGATCCCGGACAGCAGATACTTCCGTCCGCCGATGTGGACATGCTTGGAAACCCGGCTGGGGTCGCGGAGCTTCGCCACCACCGCCTCCCAGACATCCAGGTCCAGGATGGGCTGCTGCTGGCCCTTGACCGGCTGGCCGTCCGCGTCCACCACGTAGCGCTTCTCCAGCGGGACGGAGGTCGGGCCGTACACCCGGTAGCCGACGATGCGCGGGGACAGGTAGATGTTGCGCAGGACGGGTTTTTGCCACTTCTTGCCCATGGCGCTGGCGATGCCAAGATCGTTCCACTGGCGACAGATGGTGTGGAGGCCAACGCCGGCCAAGATCTGATCCGCCCCCGCGACCAGGAGCGCCGCCGCCGGTTCGTCCTTGGTTTCCTTGTCGGCCAGCCAGCCGAAGGCACGGTTGCCCCCGACGGTAATGCCGGCCTGGGCCATGGCGAGGTGCTTGCGCCGCACCCGCTTGGAGGGGCGGAATACGGAGCGTTCTCCATCTGGGTCTTTCCGATTCGAGATGGAGCAAGATCGGCTATCGACGATCGGCTGGTTTGATCAACCATTGCCGTTCCGGCTACTACGCTCGGTCGTGGTCCATCGACCGTCGGGATGCGGGCTGAGATGACCATCCACGCCTATGTGGCCAGCATCCGAACTGGGCAGGTGCTGGTGGTCGACCCGCTCGCGGGTGTCGTGAGCGCCGCCATCGGAGTCGGCGTGCTCCCCTTCGGAGTGGCGGTGGNTCCCNNCGGCAGCCGNGTCTNCGTCACCAACTTCGGTGGGAACGACGTGTCCGTCGTCGACACGGCCACCGGGGCCGTCACCGGCTGACGCCCCAGTCACCGGCTGACCGCCGCCGTGAGAGTGATCGTCGTGCCGATGGCCCCCGAACCCGGGGGGTTCACGGTAGTGCCACGACCTGTGTCCACAGGTCCTCGGTGTTGCGGATCTTCGCCAGGGCCTTCCTCGCGCCGGACGAGGAGGACAGCGCTCCTTCCTAGCCGTCCTTCAACAGGTAAAGCTTCTGCCCACACGCGAGCGGAAGGAGCCGGACGGCCCGCGTTCGCCTGCCATCTTTCTCTGCCGCGCGGACATTAGACTCTTTCAAGGAAATTGTGCCCGTGGTTCAGTGAACCTGGCGGACGGGTACCAGTGCAGCCACGGTAACAAACATGGTCAACGACCTCCGGTCGGTCCTCTCCTGCGAAAGCGAGACCTCTGATGAGTATCTACGACACTATCGGCGGCGCGACGGCCGTACAGGCCGCGGTCGACGATTTCTACGTCCGGGTGACGGCCGATCCCGTTCTTGCACCCCTCTTTGCCAACCGGGACCTGCCCCGTCTCAAGGAACACCAGCGAGCGTTCATCGCCGCGGTGATCGGTGGTCCCGAGGTCTACCGGGGTCGGGACATGGCCGCGGTACATGCCACGCTCGGCCTCACCGACGCCCACTTCGACGCGGTGGTGGACCATCTGCTCGCGGCGTTGACCGGCCTCGGTGTCCCGACGGAAACCACCGGCCAGATCGGAGCGGCCCTCGCCCCGCTGCGTTCCGACGTCGTCACGATATCGAAGTAGTAATACCTCACATCATACACGACCTTGCGCGGCCAGGCTAGTGAAGCCGCACCCGGCTCGAACNAGAGAAACCGGGCGGGGCACAGTTGCAAATGCGAACCGCCCGGGTTCGGTATGGACGCCATCATGTGAGAGATGGAGGTCGACGCCAATCGCCGTCGGCGACGGGGATGCTGTGGGCAAGGATGGCACGGACGTCGTTGGTGGTGAACGAGCCGTCCCGGCGGCTTCCTTTCTCGGGTAGCGGGTGCCGTCGGGTGCGGTCGAGCCAGCGGTAGCTGTCCGCGTCGACGAAGCAGCAAACCACGCGGACGGATTCGACGCCGGGACAGGTGCTGACCTTGTCCTCGACGAGGTCGCTGCTGGTCAGCCGTGCGAGGGGGAGGGCGTTCTTCGGCGTCGGGATCACCGCCTGCTCGGCGAGGCTGTAGCCGGCGTGGTGAGGCAGTGCTTCGGGGTGGGTGGGTCCCCTGCCGGCCCCGTGCCGGGTGTGCCTAGCCGTTTCGGCTGGTATGGGGGGCATGTTAACGCCGACTCGGCTACGGTGGGTTCGGTGCGCCGGGAAGTCTGGTCGGCAACGTGTGACCCGACCCCTTGGTGAGGAGCACCGCCGTGGGCCAAGTTCCGTCTCGCCGGTTCAGCCTGTTCGACCGCAGGTCGTGGCCCGAGGCTCGCCGGATCGCCGAGATCCTACGCAGGGAGGCCATCGGTGGCGGGCTGCTGCTCGCCGCGACGGTCCTGGCCTTGGGCTGGGCGAACTCGCCGTGGTCAGAGTCGTACCAGTCGATGCTGTCCTACCAGCTCGGCCCGTCCTGGGCGCACCTGGACCTCACCCTGGCTCAGTGGGCCGCCGACGGCCTGCTAGCGATCTTCTTCTTCGTTGCCGGGCTGGAACTCAAACGCGAGTTCATCGCCGGAGACCTCCGCGACCCTCGGCGGGCCGCTGTCCCGGTCCTGGCCGCCTGCGGGGGTGTCGCCGTTCCGGCCGTGCTGTACGCGCTGGTCAACGTCGGCGGTGACGCCTCAGCGGGCTGGGCGATCCCGACCGCCACCGACATCGCCTTCGCGCTGGCGGTGCTGGCGGTCATTGGCCGGCACCTGCCGTCCGGTCTGCGGACCTTCCTGCTCACCCTCGCGGTCGTCGATGACCTGCTCGCCATCGTCATCATCGCCGTCGTCTACACCCGCCACCTGTCGATCCTCCCGTTGCTGGGCGCGCTGGTGCCGCTGGCGTTGTTCACTCTGCTAGTCCAGCGCCGGGTGCGCTCGTGGTGGCTCCTCCTGCCCTTGGCCGCCGCGACCTGGACACTGGTCCACGCCTCCGGCGTGCACGCCACCGTGGCTGGCGTGCTGCTGGGGTTTGCCGTGCCGGTGCTCCGCGGTACCCGTGCCGGCGGCCCGGAGGCGGGACCGGGGCTGGCCGAGCACTTCGAGCACCGCTGGCGGCCCCTGTCGGCCGGGGTGGCGGTGCCGGTCTTCGCGTTCTTCTCCGCCGGAGTCACCGTCGATGGCCTGAGCGGACTGAGCGCGGCGCTGAGCGACCGGGCGGCCCTCGGTGTCGTGCTCGGTCTCGTCGTCGGCAAGCCTCTGGGGATCATGGCCGCTACCTTCCTGGTAGCACGCTTCACTCGCGCCACCCTCGACGACGGGTTGACCTGGACCGACGTTCTCGGGCTCGCGGTCTTGGCCGGTATCGGATTCACCGTCTCCCTGCTCATCGGCGAACTGGCCTTCGGGAGCGGCAGCGCACGTGACGACCATGTCAAGATCGCTGTCCTGACGGGTTCTCTGCTCGCCGCCCTGCTCGCCGCCGTCGTGCTACGTCTGCGCAATCGCGTCTACCGCCGGCTCCAGGAAGCAGAGACCGCCGACCGNGACCACGACGGCATCCCCGACGTCTACCAAGACCTGCACCGGTCCTCCCCACGCCCGTGGGGGTGATCCGGTCCGGTCGGTCCGCTCGTGCAGCACCATCAAGTCCACCCCACGCCCGTGGGGTGTTCCGCCCTCGGCAATCGAACAGGTGACGCACAGGTAACACACAGGACCGACTCCCACCCTCATAGTCACGGGGCTCCTCCCGGAGCGCCGGCAGGGTAGGAGGACACCGGCCATGGCCACACGTGAGCAGGGAATCCGACGGGTAGGCCCCGTCACCGCCGGACTGGCAGCCGTCGCGGCCGCCGGAGCCATCGGCTTCGGCGTGCTGGCCCATGAGCATTCCGCATCCGCGGCCACCTGGTCCTCGACGACGGACGACAGCTCGGTGACCTCGGGTAACGGATCCACCTCATCGTCGACCTCCGACAGCGCGTCCTCGTCCGGCGGCTGGTCGGGCGGGACGACGGTGGGGAGCGCCGACGGTCCCACGCACGCGTCGACCGGTGGTTCCTGAGATGCCCGGCGCGGCAGCGGCGGTCGAGTGGTCGGTGTGGAGCACGACCGCCCGGCTCGTGGTGACCGAGCCCGGCGCACTGGCCGCCGCCCGGGAGATCGTCGTGGACCATCTCGCGGCCGTTGACGAGGTCGCCAGTCGTTTCCGGGCCGATGCGGAGATCAACCAGCTCGATCACGCCGATGGGACGCCGCAACGGATCAGCCCGCTACTGGCAGACCTCGTCGGTGCGGCGCTCCTCGCGGCCCGGCGCACCGACGGGGACGTAGACCCGACCGTCGGCGGACCGCTCGCCGCTCTCGGCTACGACCGGGACATCACGTTGCTGCCGTCGGACGGTCCGCGGCTGCGGGTGGTGCACCGGCCGGCGCCGGGCTGGCAGCGGATCCGGCTGACCGGGAACACACTGACGCTGCCGGACGACGCGCGGCTCGACCTCGGAGCGACGGCGAAGGCGCAGGCCGCCGACCGCTGCGCCGCTCTGGTCGCCGAACGGCTCGACACCGGCGTGCTGGTCAGCCTCGGCGGGGATGTCGCCACCGCCGGGAACGCGCCGGAGGGCGGCTGGCGCATTCGGGTCCAGGACCGCCCGGGCGAGCCCGCCTGCACCATCACCCTGGCCGCCGGGAGCGCGGTCGCGACGTCCAGCACCCTCGGGCGGCGGTGGCGGCGCGGCGGGCGGCTCCTGCACCACATCCTGGATCCGCGCACCTGCCAGCCCGCGCCGGTGGTCTGGCGGACCGCCACCGTGGCGGCCGCGAGCTGCCTCGACGCGAACACGGCGAGCACCGCCGCGATCGTCCGTGGTTCCGCGGCGGTGGGCTGGCTGCGCCGGCTCGGGATGCCGGCACGGCTCGTCGCCACGGACGGCTCGATCGTCACGACCGCTGGCTGGCCCGCCCCGAGCCGGGCCAAGGTGGCCGGAGCCGGAGTGGCCGGAGCCGGAGTGGCCGGGGTCCGGGTAGACCGGGCCGAGACGGCTCCGCCCGCCGAGGATGGAACCCGAGTCACGTCCGCTGGATCGGCGACACGGCCGAGAGGTTCCGGCCGATGAGCACCGAAGCCCTCTGGTACGCCGCCCGGGGCACGGGCACCACGTGCCTGCTGCTGCTCACCCTGACGGTCGTCCTCGGCATCGTGGCCCGCTCGGGTCGCGGCCTCGCGGGTCTGCCCGGTTTCGCGATCGGCGCCGTGCACCGCGGCGCGAGCCTGCTCGCGGTCGTGCTCCTCGCCATGCACATCGGCACGCTGCTGCTCGACCCGTACGCGAAGCTCGGCATTGCGGATGTGGTCCTGCCGTTCGGCGCCGGCTACCGACCGCTGTGGGTCGGGCTCGGCACCGTCGCCGCCGACCTTCTCATCGCCGTGGTCGTGACCAGTCTGCTCCGCCGGCGCCTCGGCGTGCGCGCCTGGCGGGCAGTGCACTGGGCCGCCTACGGCGCCTGGCCACTCGCCCTCTCGCACGGCCTGGGCTCGGGCACCGACGCCGGCACGCCGTGGCTGCGAGCCGTCGCGATGGCCTGCGCGCTCGCCGTCGCCGGATCCGCGGCCTGGCGCTGCTCCCCCTCCTTCAGGATCCTCCCCCGCCCACACCGGCCCCCCAGCCCACACCGGCCCCCCAGCCCGCGACACCAACCGGCGGCGCCCACAACCATGACCCCCAGATCGGAGCAGACATGACCATCCGCGCTGCCACCGGAGCGGCCCAACCGTCCATCCCCACCGGCACCAGCATCGCCACCGGCACCAGCGACGTCGGCCGCGCCGGCTCCCCTGAGGCCCAGCCCGGGTGGGGGCGCGAGCCCTGGCCCGCGGCCATGCACGCGGTACGGCCCGCGGCCGGCGCGGGCGGCCTCCCCGCGCATCACGTCCCGGCCGGACGGCTGCTGACCGCAGCCGCGTCCGACCTCGCCGCGCACGACCGACAGTGTGGACCGCTGCCCTGGCGCGGCGGACCCGGGCGGTTACTTCCGGAGATCCACGACTCCGGGCTGACCGGGCGGGGCGGCGCGGCCTTCCCCACCTGGCGGAAACTCGCCGCGAGCGCCGAGGGCACCTGCCTCGACGGCAGCCACTCCGGCAGCGCGCACCGGGGCAGCACGCACCGGGGCAGCCAGCACCGGAACGCCGGGCACCGAGCCGACCGGTACCGCAGCAGCGCGCACCCCGTGGTCGTCGCCAACGCCGCCGAAGGGGAACCCGAGAGCGCCAAGGACGTCACCCTGCTCACCGTGGCGCCCCACCTCGTCCTCGACGGCCTGCAGCTCGCCGCGGAGGCGGTCGGGGCCGATGACGCCTTCGTCTATCTCAAACCCGGTCCGGCGGTCACGGCGGTCCGGCGGGCGCTGGCCCAACGGCGGGCCGCGGGCTGGGACCGGTTCACCGTCCAGATCCGGGAGGCGCCGGAGACCTTCGTCGCCGGGGAGGCATCGGCCGTCATCGCAGCGCTGGAGGGAGGGGCGGCCCGGCCGCGCGCGCACTGGCAACCGCTCGCCGAGGCCGGTTTCCACGGCCGTCCGACCCTGGTGCAGAACGCCGAGACACTCGCGCACCTCGCGTTGATCGCCCGGTGGGGAGCCAGCTGGTTCCGCTCGGTCGGGACCGCCGAGGAACCGGGCACGTTCCTGGCCACCGTGACGGGAGCGGTCGCCGCGCCCGGTGTCGTCGAGGTGCCGTTCGGCACCCCGCTCGGCACTCTCGCGCAGCTCGCGGGCGGCTTCACCGAGCAGGTCGGGGCCTTCCGGGTCGGCGGTTACAGCGGTGCGTGGCTGCCCGGCGGCCCGGGAGCGACGATCGCGATGTCCCGGGCGGCGCTGGCGCCGTGGGGNGCCGCACCGGGCACCGGAGTGGTCGCCGTCCTCCCGGCCCGGGGCTGTGGGCTCGTCGAGACCGCGCGCATCGTCGGGTACCTGGCCGCGCAGAACGCTGGCCAGTGCGGGCCATGCGTCAGCGGGCTGCCCCAGCTTGCGGACGCCGTGGCCGGGATGGCCCGAACGGATGGCGGGTCCGGCGGCCCGGTGCAGGGGGCTGGCGATCCGGGACAGTCCGCCATCCGGGCGCTGCGCCTCGCCGCCCTGGTCGCCGGTCGCGGCGCGTGCCACCACCCGGACGGCGCGGCCCGCCTCGTGCACAGTGCGCTGCGCACGTTCGTCGACGATATCCGGGCGCACGCCGAGGGCCGCTGCCTCGGCTCGGCGTGCGCATCCTGACCACACCCATCCCGACCAGGCAACGTCGACGAAGAATCCACAGGGGAGACAGATGCCATGAACACCACAGATGCCATGAACACCACAGATGCCATGAACACCACAAACGCCGGCGCGGCAGCCGGCCCGGCCCGGCTGTGGATCGACTGGACGGCGTGTGACGGCCGCGGCTGGTGTGTCGAGCTGCTACCCGAGCTGCTGACCCGCGATCCAGCGGGTTATCCGCTGGCTCGCGGGACGACCGGACAGTCGACCCGAAAAATCACCGTCTCCACGGAGCTGATCGAGCATGCTCGTCGGGCGGCGGATGCCTGTCCCCGGCTCGCGCTACACCTGCTCGCCGGCCAGGAACAGGGGTAGCCGGGCCCGGCGGCCGATGTCCGCTGTCTCGCTCGCTACGCTACCGCCGCATTACCACTTTGCTAAAGCCGCGCTACCGCTACCTGCCTGGGTAGCTGGCGGCCGCGAGGGCGAGGATCTCCTCACGGTCCTCGGCGAGCAGGAATCCGGTCGCGATCGCGTCGTCGGTGGCCCGGGTAAAAGCGGCGCGATAGTCCGCGGCGCCGGCGGGGTAACGGGCGGCGAGTGTGGCGGAATCCAGCGGCCGGGTGGAGCCGAAGATGGCGGAGGCGTCGGTGGGGTTCTGCCCCAGGCCGGACAGGACGGCGATGGGAACGTCGACCCAGGGAGTGCGCACGCCACCACGGGCGATGCCGTCCGCATCACGGAGAAGTACCGCTGGATCCGTCGCGGCGGTTAGCAGGTGGGGCGCGGACGGGGGCGCGACACCATAACGGATCCAGTCGTCCAGCGCGGCAATCGCGGCCTGGGCGACATAGTGCTGCTGCGGTCCGCTGTTGATCGCGGCGGTGAACGGGACGCCGAAAGGGGCGGCGCTGGGCACCAGAAGGCGTACCAGCTCCGCGGCAGGCAGCGCACCGTCGTCCCGGAAACCAGCCTTGAGCGTGTAGGTGTCGACGTGCGCCGCACCGGCGATCTCCCAGAGCCGAAACCGGTCGCTATCGGGTTGGCGGGCGCCCACGGCGCCAAGCACGCCGACGACGTCGGTCTCGCTCTGCACGACCATCACGGGCACCGCGACGTCCGTGCGCAGCCGGACATCCCCGGCCAGGGTCGGGCCGCCCCGACCGTCGAGGGACGCCGTGGTCCCCGGGCGGCCCTGGATCAGGTANCCGTCNAANCCGCCATGGCCACCGCCGGCGGCACGGCTCCTATCGCGGTCACCGCCGTCACCGTCCCGCGCCGCGATGGTGTTTACATAGGTCACCAGAAAGAACGCCGCCTGGGATGCGCCCACGGCGATCATCCGCGCCGGACGAAGGTGATCGAGGAGACCGCGACGCACGGTTTCCCCGGCCTGACGGAAGATGTCGAAGCTGTACGCGTCACCGGGATGGGACAGAATCGCGTAACGGGTGGGATCGGCGCTCTTAAGCGACGGCACGATCGGCCACCAACCGGTGCCGCGTTGCTCCCCGGCACCATCTTCGCCCGCATCGCCGCCGTCCGCAATACCGCCGTCCGCAACGGCCCTCGCTTCGACACCGGCCCCTTCGGCGGTGTCGATCCCATCGATGCCGATGCGTTGCGCCGACACCCCCACCCAGGCGAAACCGGCGCGGAGCAGATGCCGATGCGTCGTGAGCCATGCGGCGGCGGCGTCCATTCCGGCAGAGACGTTCAACCATTCCACGACGGCCGTGCCGTTGAAGGCGGTCGGGTCGGCAGGCCGGTAGACGATGAGACGGGTCCGAAACGGCGCCTGACCGGCGACCACCACGTCCCATCTGCCATCAGAGGTGATCGGACCCGTCGCGGCATAGGAGTCGGCGGTTCCGCTCACGAAGAACTCCTCCGCCAGATAGCCGATGGAGGCCAGATCGAAAGACGTCGAGATCAGGCTCGCCTGGCCGGCGATCGGCCCGTCGACTCGCACCGACGCCATCTCCATCAGCTCCATCGATTCGGTTCCTCTCGCGCTCGCCGCACGGATCCACGATCCATCGTGCCGCACGCGAGCGCATCGAACCGATGGCCGCCGTTGCTCAGATGTCATATTCCGGGGACTTTTGACCCGTGACCGGGACATAAATCACGATCCGATGGTCAGGAGCCTCGTGGTCCGCGCGGGCCTCGATGAGGCCGCGTGGAGAGGTGCCACCTCCGAGCCGGTGTGCGGTTTCACTCCGCGGGACGCGCCTGGCATGCCGCGACCACACCGCACATCGAGAATGGGTACGGGTACGGCGCCATCGGGCCACTCGTTGGACCACCCGTTGGACCACCCGTCGGACCACTTTGCCCCGGCCGTGCGGCCCGCTCGTCCCTCGACGGCGGGCCGCACGTGCGCGGATGCGGCTCAGTGGCCGTGCGCAACGGCGCGGCGCAGGACCACCCGGTCGAACTCCTGACCATGCTCGTCCAGGCCCCGGATGGTCAGGGTGGAGTACCCGCCGGGCCGGCCCGGATCGGACTCGGCAGCCACGAAGGCGTAGTCGTCGAAACGGGTCCGCGACCAGTTGATGGACTCCGGTGCCTTCGTCCCGTCGGCCTGCCAGACATAGCTGTTCGGCACAACGTTCGAGCCCGGTACGATTTTTCCTCGGTAGGACTCCGGCTCACCGGTCTGGAACTGGTAGCGGGGCCGTCCCGCGCTGCCCGCGACGATGTAGGTGGTGCCGTCCTTCGCGGGTTCGATCGTCGAGCCGTCGGGCGCCTCGCGGGTCGGTGCGTTCGCGCGGATCGGGTCGGTGCGCTCGTACAGGTGGTTGTGACCCTGCAGCACGAGGTCGACCTGGTAACAGTCGAACAACGGCGCCCAGGCGCCGCGGACGCCGCCGTCGCTGGCGTGCTGCGCGGTCGTCGAATAGGCGCAGTGGTGGAAGAAACAGACGATGAAATCGATATCCGGGTCGTTCCGGTAGCCCTTCAGCGTGCTCTCGACCCAGGACGTCTGCGCACCGTTCGAATATCCGGTGTTCGCCTTGATCTCATAACTGAGGTCGTTGGCGTCCAGCGAGAGCACGGCCACGTTGCCGTGGACGAAGGAGTACACGCTCGGGCAGCCCTGAGGCCCCCCGCCTGGCAGGTCCAGGCGGGCGAGGTGGCCGCCGTAGCCGTGCGGGGAGTAGAGCGCCTCCATGTCATGGTTGCCGGTGGCGAACATCCACGGCGTGCGGGCACTGCTGACCTCGATGTCGGCCAGGTAGACGTCCCAGACGGTCGGGTCATAATTGTCGAAACCGGTAGGAGATACGCCGGCGGCCGTCCGCTTGGGCGGCCTTCCCTGACCCGATGGGTCCGCGTAGCTGATGTCCCCGGCGAGCAGGTGGAACACCGGGTCCTGGCGGGCGATGGCCGCGGTGACAGCCGACGCGTGGGCGACCATCGGGGCGTTGTCGGCCTTGTAGTAATTGTCATCGAACACACCTTTCGGATCGCCCGGCGGGGTGGTGTTCGAACCGTGGTCGCCCATCATCGTGAACCGGAACGGGCCGCCATGGCGTCCCTTCCGGTGTCCGGTGCGGACCGCCTGCACGGGGGTGGCTTCCCCACCGGGAATCCGGAAACGGTAGTAGTATTCCCGGCCCGGCGTCAGATTGTCGAACGCCGCGTGCACGTAGTACTGTTCGACGGCGAGAATCGAGCCGTCGGCCTGGGGGACCTGGGACAGCAGCGGTCGGATCTCCGCCTCGACCGTGCCGCCGAGACCGCGTCCCGGCCCGATATCGACCAGAACCTTGCCGCGGCCCGGGTTACGCGACAACTGCGCCGCCAGCCGAAGCTGCCGGGACGGATCGGCGCCGAAGGCGGTGTGCCTGCCGCCCACGAGCAGGGGACTGTCGTTCGTGGCGGCGTAGGCGGCCCGGCCGAACGGCGTGCCGAACAGGCTCGCCGCGCCGGCACCAGCCAGACCGCCGAGCAGAATCCCGCGTCGGCTGACCGGCCGCCGCCGGAGAAAGGTCTGGAGCCATTCGTACTGCTCGGCGATTGTCATGTCCTCGGCCATACCGGCCGGAACACCCGACGCCACCACTTCGCTGGGAGGACTCACAGGCATACCGCTGAAAGTAGGCCCGTCGCCTGTCGAATATTGCAAATACACGGTGGCGAACCACCGAAATATTTGTAAACATCGCGGGAGGACTTCCCTGGCCCTGGCGGAGTCAGCCTGCTGACGGGCATCAGCCTGCTCTATGATCATCCTGTTCCTGATTCCTGCCGGCAGCCGTGCCCAGTGCGCGGGTACGGCCCATGGTTGGGCCGTACCCGCTCGGGCATCCGCCAGGTATTCCCGAACGGGTATCTCCCGCGGGTGGCTCCGGCTGGCGTTTCCGTCAGCCGGAGCCACCCGCACGCAGGGCGCACTCAGCGCCGCTCAGCCGGCATCGTTCAGCCGGCATCGTTCAGCCGGCATCGTTCAGCCGGCATCGTTCAGCCGGCATCGTTCAGCCGGCGCCGAAGAGCCCCTGCGCGAGAAAGCCGCCCGCGGGCGCCGCGGGCGGGACGGCGAACAGGGCACTGGAGGTGTGCCGGATGAAGGTGTTCAATGCGTCGCCGGCCGCGAGGGTCCGCTGCACCGCGACGAACGCCGTACGCGGGTCGGCCTGGTAGGCCGCGAAGAACAGGCCGGCGTCCGGCTCACCGGCTGAGTCCAGGCCGTCGTCATAGGAGTAGCCGCGACGAAGCATGGCGATCCCACCGTGGAACGACGGGTGGGACAGCCGGACATGGGCGTTGCCGGCGATCGCGAGACTGCCGTCGGCGGCGCGGGCAGTGAAGTCCGGCTGGATGGTCTCAGCGCCGCCCTGCCCCACCGGCGGTGCCGAGAGCGCGGTACCGTCGGACTTACGGCGGCCGATGACCGCGCTCTGAGCCGTCTCGTCCAGCCGCGCCCAGGCATCGAGCAGCATGCGGATACGCCGGCAGACCAGGTAGGACCCGTCCCGCATCCATTCCGGCCCGCTGGACACCCACACCGCCCGGTCGAACCGCGGCGTGCCCGGTCCCGGGTTGTCCGTGCCGTCGATCTGCCCCATCAGGTTGCGTGGGGTGGACCCGGGGTTGAACGCGGCCGCCGCGGAACGAAGGAATCCCCGCTGGATCCAGCGGGGCCTGGCATCCTGAGCGGCGAGACGACGCATCTGCCGGGAAGCCGAGACCGCGACCATCGGATCCTCGGCGCAGACCTGCACGCCGAGATCCCCGCCACTGCGCGCCAGATCGAGCTGGTCACCGGGCATCGCGGGAATGTCCGCGAACTCCGCGGGTATCTGCGCGTCGAGACCGGCGCGGCGCAGCGCGGACGCGCCGAGCCCGATGGTGATCGTCAGCCCCGCCGGTCCGAGTCCCTGGGTGTCCCGCTCAGCGCCGTCGAGCGGCTCGCCTCGCATCAGCACCGCGGCGGCGGCCGTCCAGGTGCGCAGCACCGCGGCGAGGGATGTGCGGACCGCGGCCGGGCCGGACGTCGTCAGGTCGTAGGCGGTGAAGACGAGCTGCGCGGGAGGGCGGTCGGCGATTCCGGGCTGGTGACGGCCGTCGCCCACCACCCCGGCCAGCGCCTCACGACGGACCGCGGCGACGCGGTCCGTCCCGCCCGACTGGTCCTCCTGGGGACGTTCCGCGGCAACGGCGACACCGCCGTCGAGGGCCATGACTCCCCCGAGGCCTCCCCCGATCGCGACACCACCGCCGAAGCCGAGCAGCCCGGCGCCCCGCAGCACCCTGCGGCGGTGGGGACCGATCGGGCGGTTCTCCCGGACCGCATCCGTCGCATCGGCGACATCCGTTACATCGGCAGCGTCCACAATGTCCGACACGCCCGCCCTACCGGCTCTATTGGACATACCAGTTTCAGCCATACCGGTTCCATCCGTCCTGTCGCTCACGGGATCCATACCGGCGCCGCGGTGAGATCCGACATCATCCTCGGGCCGGCAATCCTCGGGCCGACGTCAGGGCGGCGATTGTCACCGGAGGACACCCGGGTGAGCCGTCCGGTGAGGTGTTCGCATGGATCATAGGGCAGTTCCGCGATGTCCGTGAGGTGCATGTCCCGCATAGTGACTGTCGAACCGCACTCAGCGCCGCCCATCCCGGGCCTAGAGACGTCGTGTCGTCGAACGTTTACACATAGATACAGAATGAAGCGGAAATGCCGAACGGCCTGCCAACGGGCGACACGAGGAACCGATCAGCGTGCGGGAACGACGACGTCACCGACGCGCGGGACCATGCCCGGCCCGGCGGATCTCACCGGTCGCAGAGGTTCGGGTCGCTGCCCCAGCCACGCAGCACGTTCTTCTCGATCTTTCCGGTGGAAATCTTCGGCAGCTCACGGAAGATGATCTGCCGNGGAGGGCGCCGTCAACCACCGCGGGGCGCTCGGCGAACGCCCCAGCCGACCTTGACTAACCCTCCGCGCTTCTCCGGGCGACGGGTTCGCCCCGGCGACGGGCCAAGCCCCACCGTGCACTCGAGTTCAGTCCGCGCAGCGCCCTGCGCACGGCCGGGTGCTGGCTGACACGGTGCACCGGGTAGCGCCACGGCGGCTGTTCGCCCTGGCGCGACGCCATCGAGTAGGCGAACGACACCGGATCCTGATCGAGGTATGGGTCCACCCGTTCGAACCAGGCCATGCTCGTCCGCGCCGCCGCCTGCAGAGGACCCAGGGCCGCCCGGCCCCGCCGGTCGAAATCTCGCAGCGCGGCCGGCAGATCGCCGCCGCTGTCGTACATGCTCTGCGCGAGCGCGACCGCATCGACGATCGCGAGCGCCGTGCCCGACCCGAAGGCGAAGTGCGTGGTGTGGGCGGCGTCACCGATCAACACGACGTTGTCGTGGTACCAGCTCCGATTGGTGACATCGGCGAAGCGCAGCCACCGCGCCGCCCGGCCGCGGCACTGGCTGATCAGCGGATGGCCGTCCAACGGACCAGAGAAGATCTTTTCCAGCATCCGCGGCGCGTCCTCAGCGCTCAGGAGATCAAGGCCGAGTCCCTTCCACGTCCGCTGGGAGCATTCCACGATGCAGGTGCTGACGCCGACGCTGGACGGATAGGCGTGGAACCAGATCCATCCCGCGGAGGTCCGTTCGAAGGCGAAGGTGAAGCTGTCGAAGCGCTTGTCGGTGCCGAGCCAGATGTACGGGTTACCGCCGATCTCGACCNTGGTACCGAAATCGTCCTGGGCCAGCTGGCGCACCCGGCTGTTCGCGCCGTCGGACGCCACGACGAGATCGGCGTCGGCATACGGGCGCAGGTCGTCCACCTCGTGCCGGTACTCCACCTCGACGCCGAGATCGGTAGCCCGCCGGGCGAGGATTTCGAGCAGCGCGGCCCGCTGCAGGCTGAAGCCGTAGCCGGTGAGATATGCCGCCGACGATCCGCCCAGACTGATCCGCTGTTCCTGCCAGAGAGTGGACGCAGCCCGCAGGGCACGAGCGCTGCCTGGGTCGTTGCGGAAAAGGACGTCCAGAAGGTTATCCCAGTACACGACCCCCCAGCCGTAGGTCGCCCCGGGCGGGTCGCGTTCGAGGACTATGATCTCCTGGCTGGCGTCACGGCGTTTCGCCGAGATAGCGAAGTAAAGTCCTGCCGGTCCGCCCCCCACACAGACGATCCTCACCGCAGGTGCCTCCTCTGTGTTCCTCCTCGGCGTGACCCGGACGGCGGGTGGCAACGACCGTTCGCCGGCTCGTCACCACCGTCGCCCCGGAGAGGAGCACCGCCAGCGGATGTCGTGGTGCCCACTTGTCGGGTTGCCCGGTTTCCCCGCATTGTCGGGTTACCCCGCGTTGTCGGGTTTCCCGGTTTCCCCGCATTGTCGGATTTCCCGATTGTCGGGTTGACCGATCGTCAGATTGCTGGTCGGGTTGCTGGATTGTCGGGAGCCGGGATCACCAGCCACCCCAACGACCCCAGCCACCCCAACGACCCCAGCCACCCCAACGACCCCAGCCACCCCAGTGGCCCCAGCCGCCCCAGTGGCCCCAGCCCCAGCCCCAGCCCCCGAAGAAACCGGTGACCTGCCGGAACGAGCCCTCGGCCCGGAGCGTCGGTGCCTCATATGTTGCTTTCATGCCGGATTCCTCCGTCCGACTTCGACTTATTCGATCCATGTAACTCTCGGCGATCAAGACGACACCGTGGCTGCCGTCGGCGTCCCAGCTCCGACCTCCACTTACCGCCTGTGACCAACCATCTTCGATTCTGCCCCTTTGCTGTCCATTGCTGGTTCATCACTGGTTCGGTGGCACCGGCGGGAGTCGCGGNGGNGACGGGCGCCGATCAAGAAGATCATCGCCGTAGCCGGCCGAAGCCCCGACTCACGGGCCGGCAGCCGTCGAAGGTCCCACGCCGCATCGAAGGCGCCCTGCGGGGCCGGACGGGAGCGTTAGGCGACGTCGCGGTCGCGCGCGTCCTCGGGCAGCAGGGTGCGCAGGCCCAGAATGATGTTGGTGATCCCGAACTCGAAATCCTCCGGGACGGTGACGCCGGAAGGCTGCGCCGCCGCGGGGACCGCCGCGGCCGGATCCTCAGCCGGCCGCTCGGTGAGCAGGAAGCCCCGGGTGTATGTCGAGAGCGTGAAGAAAGCGTGCCAGGCCAGCGACGACGGGAATCCGGCATCCCGCAGCCCAGCCAGCAGTTCCGCCGCCCGCGGCCAGGAGGTGATGGTCTCCTGGTAGGTCAGACTACCGATACGACGTGCAATCAGGTCGCATTTCAGGTCGTCGACGGCGAGCAGCGCATAGAAATTTTTGAAGAACTCGCGGAGCACGTCCTCCCAGGCGTCACCGCGGAGGGCAGGCATGCTCTCATAGAAAGAGACGAGTGCTTCCTCGGCCATGGCATCGAGGAGTTCTCGCTTACTCTTGAAATACCAGTAGATGCTGGTGACACCGACGTCGAGATACGCGGCCAGGCGGGGCATGCTCAACTGATCTACCGGCGTGTCCCGACAAAACTCGAAGACGCCCGCCAGAATCCCCGGGGCATTGATGGATCCCCGAGCACGCCGCGACCGGGGGCGCTTCGAGCCCGTGTTCGCCGAGGGGGGCACGCGCTAGCCTCCGCATCGTGGGGATGGCCCGGGAACGGCCCCGCCGCCCAGGACCACACCGAGTATCCTACCGGATGGTTCTCCGGATGGCGTGAGACATCTGCCGCATCCGGCGGGTGCAGTGGTTGGCCCAGGGCCAGACGGCAGGATAGTCCAGACCACCACAAGGCCACCCCGCCGAAGGCCGGCCGGACCGTCCCGCCCGGCACACCACACGCCNCCTCCGGCGCCGTCGCCCCGCCGCAATCCGCGCTCTTACCACCGCCCTCCCCATCACCCCCAACCCACCGACACCCCCCACCCGCCCAAACCGGACACCCACCTCAGTTCCACCCCACACCCACTCCGACCCACGCCGAATCCACCAGCTCAACACCACACACCTACACTGACCGGAACAGTCACTGACCGGAACAGTGCGGCATCGCGACTCCACCCACCAGGCGACCGAAGACCAACACCAGGAGGGTGAAAATGGCCATTCCGCGGCGCCAGGCAATCAGGATCGGCGCTTATCTCCTCAAACAGAAACTCGCCAGACGGGACAAGTTCCCGATCACCCTCGAACTCGAACCCCTGTTCGCATGTAACCTCGCCTGTGAGGGCTGCGGCAAGATCCAACATCCCGCGGACGTGCTGAAACAGCGCATGCCCGTCGAGCAGGCGCTCGCCGCCGTCGACGAGTGCGGCGCCCCCGTGGTGTGCCTGGCAGGCGGCGAACCGCTGATGCACCCGCAGATCGAGGACATCGTGGCAGGCCTGGTGAAACGTAAGAAGTTCATCTACCTGTGCACGAACGCCCTCCTGATCCCACGCAAGATCGACAAGCTGCGTCCGTCACCGTACCTGTCCTTCGCGGTACACATCGACGGCCTCGAGGAACGCCATGACAAGTCCGTGGCCAAGCCGGGCGTGTTCGCCCAGGCCGTGGACAACATCAAAGAGGCGCAGCGCCGCGGCTTCCGCGTCACCACGAACACCACGTTCTTCAACACCGACACCCCTCAGACCGTGATCGAGGTGTTGGACTTCCTCAACAACGACCTCAACGTCGACGGGATGATGCTCTCCCCCGCCTACGCCTACGAGAAAGCCCCCGACCAGGACAGCTTCCTCGGGGTCAAGGAAACCCAGGAACTGTTCCGCAAGGCGTTCGCCGACGGCCGCCGCAAGAACTGGCGGATCAGCCACTCCCCCCTGTTCCTGGACTTCCTCGAAGGCAAGATCGACTTCCCGTGCACGGCCTGGGGCATTCCGTCCTACTCCCTGTACGGCTGGCAGAAGCCGTGCTATCTGATGGGCGACGGCTACGCCAAGACCTACCAGGAACTCCTTGACACCACCGACTGGGAGGCCTACGGACGAGGCCGCGACCCACGCTGCGCGAACTGCATGGCACACTGCGGCTACGAACCGACCGCCCTCGCGGCGACCCTGTCCTCCCTGCGGGAATCCATCCGCGCGGCCCGCTGAGACCGGCCCCCGGACCACCGGCCAGTCCGGGAACACCGGCCAGCCCCGGGAAACGACCTCGGTGCCGGCGTCCACATCCTCCGGGCGGAGGGCGACGGCCGCCGCACCGAGGTCCTCCACCACCAGACACCCGGCTCAGATGTGCCGGGAAGGGCGGCATAAGCGGGATCCGACCCGAAACCGCATTATGATCCAATTATGACCACTGGCGCCCCGACGCTCACCCACCGTCCCCTCGCCGGTCCGACGTCGTGGGCCGCGGCGGCGCCCGTCTCGCCCTCGTAGGGCTCGCGGGTCTTTGTAGGGGTCCCACAACACCTGACCGCCGACATCGGTAGCGACGGAGCTGTCCAGACCGCGCCCCGAGCTGGGAAGGTGACCCGGAGCGAGGATCGGAACCGCCTTTCGGGCGTTCCGCCCTCATCGTGACGGGAAGGGGTAGTTAGTGGTTTACGACAAGATCGTGGTAACGGGTCTCGGTGCGATGACTCCACTCGGCGGCGACCTCGCCGCCACCTGGGACGGGCTGGTCGCGGGTGCCTCGGGTGTCGCGGTGATCGAAGACGAATGGGCGCGGGAGCTGCCGGTCCGACTCGCCGCACAGCTGCCCGTCGACCCCGCGGCAACACTGCCGCGCAAGGACAGCCGCAAGCTCGACCGCGGTGAACAGATGGCGATCGTCACCGCCCGGCAGGCATGGGCGGACGCGGGATCCCCCGAGGTCGCTCCCGAGCGGCTCGCGGTCGTCATCGGCACCGGTTACGGCGGGGNGCAGTCCACCCNGGGCCAGCACCGCATCCTGGAGCAGGCCGGTGCGCGCCGGATGTCCCCTCACACGGTGATCATGCTAATGCCCAACGGCCCGGCGGCGTGGGTGAGCATCGACCTCGGCGCGAAGGCCGGCGCCCGCACCCCGGTCAGCGCCTGCGCGTCCGGCGCCGAGGCGATCGCCACCGGTATGGAGATGATCCAACACGGGCTGGCCGACGTCGTGGTCGCCGGCGGCGTCGAGGCGCCGGTCGACACGCTGCCGCTGGCGGCGTTCGCGCAGATGAAGGCCCTCTCGACCCGGCACGGCGACCCGGCAGCCGCCTCCCGGCCCTTCGACGCCGACCGTGACGGCTTCGTGCTCGGCGAGGGCGCCGGCCTGCTGGTCCTGGAACGGGCCGGGTTCGCCGCCGCCCGCGGCGCCCGCGTGTACGCCGTCGCCGCCGGCGCGGCCACCAACTCCGACGCCCTCGACATCGTCACCGCCGACCCCGCCGGGCAGCGCAGGGCCATCGAGGCCGCACTGGCCGGCGCCGGCCTCACCCCCACCGATATCGACCTCGTACACGCCCACGCCACCTCTACCCCCGTCGGCGACCCCCTGGAGGCCGAGGCGATCACTCAGACAATCGGCACCCATCCGGCGGTCACGGCCACCAAGTCGATGACCGGGCACATGCTCGGCGCCGCCGGCGCGGTGGGCGCCATCGCCACGGTGCTCAGCATCCGCGACGGCGTCATACCCCCGGTGCGCAACCTTGACCGGCTCGACCCGACGATCAAGCTCGACGTCGTGTCCGGACCGGCCCGCCACGAGACCGTCCGCGCCGCCGTGGCCAACGCCTTCGGCTTCGGTGGGCACAACGTCTCCCTGGCATTCACCGCCCCCTGAACCGGCCGCACCGACCCCGCCGGGCGTGGGCGAGGAGGAGGGTGACGTCGTCGTCGTAGCCGTCGTTGCCGTCGTTGCGGTTGAGGAGGGTCAGTAGCCGGTCCG
>NZ_JPHT01000048.1:0-20839 GCF_000733325.1 Frankia sp. Allo2 | reverse complement strand
AGGGGCCAGCAGCGGTCAGGGGAGCCAGGAGACGGTGGCGCAGCCGAGCTGATGCCGGATGGGGCCGTCGGGCCCGGCGTTCGTGGCGTAGGCGCACACCGTGTGCGGGACGGCGCTCGTGATGACGGTGGTCTCGAAGCCGTGGTCGGGGCCGGCGTCGGGGTAGAAGCGGGCGACGTCCGGTCGGGAGGTGTCCGCGGTGGCGGTGGTGGCGGTGGTGGCGTCGAGAGTGACCGTGACGATGAGGGGGTCGGCGGGGNCGTCGGGGNCGTAGGTCCAGCCGGCGACGCGGACGCTGCTCCAGCCGGCGGTGATCCACGGGTTGGGCGTCGCGAGGTCGAGGTAGCCGAGGGGCGTGTGGTCGACGGCGGGCGCGTCCACGGTCGCGGTGGCGCAGCCGAGGCTCCGCCGGTGGAAGGAGCCGAGCGGGCCGATGTTCACCGCGGCGGTGCAGACGGTGTGGGTGCCGGGTGCGGCGGCCACGGTGGTGTCGAAGCCGTGGTCGGGGCCGGCGCCCGGGTGGGCCCGGGCGACGTCGGGACGGGAGCGGTCGGCGACGACACTGGCGGTGGCGACGTCGTCCAGAATGATCGTTACGGCCAGGGGGNGGGNGAGGTCCCCCGGGTCGATGGTCCAGCCGGCGACGCGGATGCCGGCGGGGGATGCGTCGGCGAGATCGAGAAAGCCGAACGGCGGCGCATCGTCCCCATCGGGACAGGTTTTCTCGGTTTTCCTGATCTTCCCCGTCTTCCCCACGTCGCTGGACCCGGCCGTCGGGCAGGCGCCGGCCACGGCGGATCCGGCCAGGCCGACGCCGATCAGGACGGTGGTGAGAGCGAGGATGCTGATCATCGCGACGGCGGTACGTACGGGCGTTCGATGCGGCGCGATGGCGATGATCGTCACCCTCTCCCCTCACGCTCAAGGTGTGAACTGAAAGTAGCATCTCCATTGCTATCGGTCGACAACCGTGAAGGTTTTGTTGCATGTTGCATCCACGTCGCCGCCATGCGCATTCTGCGGGTGCGGTGTCCGTACGGCCATGGAGCGGTGGGGCGGCGACTGGACCCGGCTCGCCGACCGCCGCTGTTACCAGACCTGGATCAGCCAGCTCGGTCTGGCGGGGGACCCGTGGACCGGTCGCGGGACCGGATAGCCGAGAAAGCCTGCCGCGATCGTGCGCCCGCTCCCCGACTCGGCGGCCAGCCGAACCGGGAGAACGGTTCCGCCCGCAGATGCAGACGGATGATCTCCCTGCTGTACGCCAGGGTGTCGGCCGGCAGATCGTCCGGTGGGTGCCAGGCGAGGGCGGAGCAGGTGGCTGGCTCCCGATTGGTGGGCTCGCCGCTCCACCGCGACACCAGGAAGCCGAAACCGATACGAGCGTCGCTGTCCGGCGGAAGGGCATGCGTGATACCCGCGAAAGCGACATCCTCGGGTTCGACCCCGATACCGAGCTCCTCGTCGAGCTCCCGGATCACCGCGGTCACGACGTCCTCGGCGGGCTCGATCCGTCCGCTGGGCAGCGCCCAGCAGCCGCTTCCGTAGATGCCTCCCGCGCGTTTCGTCAGGAGCAGGCGGCCGTCCCGTATCAGTAGCGCAAGAACGTCGACCGGGGTCCGGTGTTCGTGCCGCATGATCCTCCTCGTGCTCTTCTTCCCGCGGACCGACTCGAGGCCCGTGACCGGGAAACGTAGCGCGCAGGGCCCCGTCCTTCAGAGCGAAGATTCAGCAGGGATTCGGCTGGCGCTCAGCGGCAGGGTGGCCCTGTTCCGCACATGCGCATCCTGGNGGCGGACGACGACCGGAGTCTGGTGGCGCGACTGCGGGCGCTGCTGCGCCGTGGTGGTGGGGAACGCCCGGTCGTCCTGGCGGCTGGCGACCTCCGGCTCGACCCGCGTCGCACCGGGCCTGGCGGGGTGAGTCACCGGTCGAGCTGACGCCACGGCAGTTCTCCCTCCTGGAGTTCCTGACGCGCCGTCCCCGTCCCATACCGACCGGTGGGTAGGGCGGTGGCACGGGACGGGGATGGTAACCATCCCGGCTACATCCTCGTCTGCCGGCCAGCCGCCAAGGCTGGATGATCACCATCCAGCAAGCCGATCCTACAGAACCGAGGACGCCTCACCGCCGGACACGCCGAGGCGGTTCAGGCATTTTTCCGGGAGATTCCTCGCGCCTTGGCACTATAGGGCTTGGTGGAGCTGAAGAGTATGTTCCCGACCGTGTTACGGTGGGCGAGGGTGTTCTATTCTGCAAGAAGATTAAGGATAGATTTCTTGGTGTGGAATCAGGACTTTTCAAGCTAGCAGGCTTAGCACTTTAGTTGGAGTCCAAGAATGAGTTGTGCTGTAGCCAGGATATATATGCTTTCTATTATTAGCCTGTTCTTGCTAGGCTTCCTAGCTGTTAGCTTTTTTGCCTACGGCGTCGAGCCTGGGCGGAATCTCAAGGAGACGCCCTCGTTTCTGAAGGAACGNACAACTCGATACATGGACATAGGTGATACACGGCTCCACTATCTGAAGCAAGGCGCTGGTAGACCTGTCATTCTCCTGCATGGCGGTGGCACCTGGCTGTATTCTTTCCGGAAGAACATCGATGAACTTGCCCGGGAGCATACTGTGTATGCCCTGGATATGCCCGGGCATGGTTTCACCACCTACCAGGATCCTGCTACGCTCACCTTGGCCGGATTCGCGACGCTCCTGAAAGATTTTTTGGCAAAGCAAGGAATTGTCCAGGCTGATTTTATTGGGAGTTCATGGGGTGGCGGTTGGGCGCTTTATTTTGCCGAGGTTTACCCTGATGAGGTCGGCAGGATAGTGCTCATTGATGCTACGGGGACGGCGGAGATCGCGGCTCACGACGGGAGCTCCTGGAAGTACCTGTCGTATCCGCTGGTAGGCGAGTTGCTCGTACACTTCTTTTCTTTTGGCAACGTCAGGAAGGATATACACGAAAATCTCTTCAGCAACCCATCGGCCGTATCTGACGCGGAGATTCGCCAGATATATATTCCTATCACTTATTCTCGCAACCTCAAAGCTCAGTACATCCTGCAACGTAATTTGAACTGGAGCGAAGTCGACCGGCATCTCGAAAAGGTACACAACGAGACTCTTGTGATCTGGGGCAAGGATGATCGTTACATACCAATAAAATTTGGCCAGAATCTTGAGGCAAGGCTTCCAAACGCCCGCTTCGTCTCCATAGAAAATGCCGGCCACCTACCGCATGAAGAGCAGCCGGAAAGGGTCAACGCACTCTTGTTGAAATTTCTTCAATAATGGCGCATCCTGCAAGGAAGTGTCAACTCCGGTATGCCGTGTCGGGCGTGTCCTGGCCTGGCCGGTAAATCTTAGTGTCATGCGGGATACGGCGGTGTCACGCGGGATACGGAATGGTTATGGAATGGCGCCGTCTACCTCACGCCGGCCCGTCCGGGGCGGCGGCGCGGCGCCGTAGGGAGGGCAGCCACCAGTTGTACTTCCCGGCTATCAGGAGTGTGGCGGGCGCCAGGACGAGCCTGATCAGCGTGGCGTCGAGCAGCACCGCGACGCTGAGGCCGAAGCCATACTCGCGCAGCATCAACGTTGACGAGAGCATCATCGTCCCCAGTNTNCCCGCCATAACCAGGCCGGCAGCGGTGATTACCCGGCCGGTGTCCACGATAGCTGTCGTCACCGCGTCGGCGTCACTGCTTCCCTGCCGGGTTATTTCTCGGATCCGGGTTATCAAAAAGATTTCGTAGTCCATGCCGAGACCCATCATGAGGATCACCAGGAAGATTGGTAGGTCGTTGATGACGGGTTCATCGAGCCAGCCGGCGAAGACCGCGAGCGTGGCGCCGAGTGCCCAAATGTTGCTGAGCGCGATCGTCAGGATCAGCCGGATCGGGACCAGGATGGATCGTAATGCGAAGGTCAGCAGCACTATGACGCCGGCGCACACAAAGGCGATCATCTTCCAGAAGGACGATGTCAGCGCCGCATCGTATTCTTGGTCGATGACGGTGGCACCACCGACCTGAGCGTTGTCGATGGTACTGTCGGCGACCAGCGTGGTCAGCGTCCGGATCGTCGACCTCGCCTGCTCCGACAGTGGGTCCCCAGCCAGCACGATGGACAGCCGCAGGGCGCCGTCCGGGGCCAGAAAGTCCTGTCGGACGTTTTGTGGTAGCGCCGACGTGTCCTCCCAGGACAGCTTCGTGCCCGTGGGGCGGGACAGGCTCGAAACGGAGACCACGCCGGGAGTGCGGGCGATCGCGTCGCTTAGGCTGTCCAGTCGCTGCCAGCCGGCAAGGGTGAGAGTGTCGCCTCGGTGACCGTTGTCGCCGATGTCACCGACGACGGTCGTCGGCTGCAGCAGGCCGGGTTGCCAGTGTTCGGCGATAAGGTTGTAGCCGCGGCGGGCGTCTGTGTCCGGGCTCAGCGCGACCGGGTCGGAGGTCAGCCGGTGGGATCCCAGGAGGACAATGATGGGGATCGTCGCCAGCACGAACACCGCGACGACGGCGACGGGTGCCCGTCGCGGCAGCACGGCCAGCCGTCGCAGCAGGTTGGTCAGCCAGCCCTTGGACTCCATATCCGTGAGCGGCCGGACACCGAGCAGGAAGAATTTGTCGCCCAGCAGAACCAGCAGCGCCGGTGTGATCGTCAGTGCGGCCAGCAGCATCACCGGGATGCCCGCGAGCCCCCCATAGCCGAGCGGCGGGATCCAGTCGACCGGTGAGAGCAGGGTTGCGGCGAACGCGAGGATGACGGTGCTTCCCGCGAGGGCAATGCTTTCACCGGCGTGGATGGTGGCGTTGACGACGGCTTCTTTCGGGTCGCGGCCAGCCAGGCGTTCCTGCCGATATCTGGAGGACAGCAACATGCTGTAGTCGACGCCAGCACCGAGCATGACGAAGGTCATGATTGTCGTGGTGAACTGGGTTAGTTCCACCTGGCTGCCGACGGCGTACAGCCATGCCTGGCTGATCGTCATGGCGAGCCCGATCATCGTCAGGGTGAGGACTGCCGGAACGACGGCACGGAAGAACAGCAGCAGAACGATGATGATGATGATGTAAGCCGCGTACTCCATCTTCGCGTTGTCGGCCTCGGCCTTGTCGTACGTGTCCTTGATCAGTGCCAGTTCGCCGGTGACGGCGGCGTGCACCGGGGAGGCCGGGCCCAGCCGGGCTATGTCCGCGGCCACAGTGCGGCGCAGCGCTGTCAGGTCCGGGTCAGGTCCATGCCTCGAGTAGGCGACGGTAACGAGTGACGCCCTGTGGTCATCGGAGATCAGGCTGGCGGCGTCCACCGGCACGGGGAAGTCCGCCCAGTCCGTCTCCTCGGCCAGCGTGCCGGCCAGCTTCGGCCATTCCGCCTGGTCGGTACGTGCGGCCCGTTGCAGGAGTGGAACCAGCGCCGCGGGCACCTGACCCGTGGCCCGCGCCTGGGCCAGGCGGCCCATGGCCTCCTCGGTGCTCGGTGGCGGCGTACCCGCCGGCGCGAGCACGTGGCGCATCGCGGCCAGGAGAGCGTCGCGGTGCAGCGTGTACGGCGACGTCGTGCTCATGACTGAGCCATCGTGGACGAGTGGCTGTAGCGAGGCGTCCAGCATGCCCATCAGCCGCCGCGAACTCGCGGCGGTCACATCGGGCGCACTGAGCACGATGAGGGTTTCCCGCTCGGAGTGATGCGGGAATGCCTGTACGAGCCGTTGCGCTACGGCGTCGCCGACCGAGCCGGGCACGATCTTCGAGCTGCCCTGCCGGGACTGTACCTCGGAGAGCTTGAGCGCGAACGGCGCGCAGGCCCCGATAGCGACGAGCCAGAGGACGATGACGACCACGGGGTGTCTGACCACGGCCCGGGCGATCCGTCCCAGCACCGGANGGGNGGANGGGGAAGGCGTCGNCTCCGATCCGATCCNGCCAGTCCCAGAGTTCACTGGATCCCATTCGCCTTGGTGACGCCCGGCTGGACGGGAGCTGCCGGCTCCGGTGTGGTCTCGGCGACGACCACGACGAACGGATGGAGGAGTGTGAGGCCCCCCGGCCGGCTGGCCTGCTTGCGTAGCGCCTCTGTCAGTTTGCCTCTGACGTCGTCTTCGCGGGACATGTCGAACGAGTCCCGGAAGCCGGCGCNGGCGCCGGACCGTTCCACCCACTCTACGGCTTCCTCGGCGGTGGCCACCGGCCAGCGCTGTTCACCCTCATACTGGTTGATTACCCGCAGTTCGCCCTTGCGCATCCACCTGGCCACCGTCTCGGCGTCCTTCGGCAGGGCCACCCGCACCATCGCGGTGAGCAGAGTCGGCTCGTCCGCGACGACGTCTTCGAAAGCCTTGCGCAGCGAGGCCAATGCGTCCGCGCGGGACTCGATGATGCCGATCCGNCCTCCNGGGCGGAGCACCCGCCGCGCCTCGCGGAACAATTGGGAGGGCTTGCTATAGCAGATCGCCCAACCGCAGACGATCGCGTCGGCGCTGTTGGTCGCCTGGGCCTTGAGGAACTCCAGCATGTCGCCCTGCTGCCAGCTGACATCCTTGGAGGCTTGGCCGAGCGTCTCCATCTTGGCCTTCGCGACGGCCAGCATCCCCGGGGACTTCTCGATCACCCGCAGCGAACCGAGGCCCTGCTGCCGGATCCGAATCTGTTCGGACAGGTGACCCGTGCCGCATGCCAGCTCGATGACGTCCATCCCCGGGGCGATCCCCACCAGGTCCAGCATCGCCGTCGAGTTCGGGCCCATGAGGGCGGTGAACGCCTCGTCATAGGTGCTGCTGGCGATGTCGTAATCAGGTGTGGTGTCGGCAACGGCGCGGGTGAGTAGGAGACGGGCGGCGCGCAGCGCCAGACCGGCTCGGCTCATAGCAACTCCCAGTGGATCGCGAGCAGAAGGACGGGATGTCTTTTCGGTGAGGTGGATGCCCGACCGCAGCCGGGCATCCTGGCTCGGACGTCAGGTGACGGAGCGGCGCTGCGCCGCGGTCAGGATCAGGACGGCGCCCAGGACGAGAACCGCCGCCATGCCGGTAAGCGCGGTGGTGACGCTGCTGAAGCCGGTACCCAGCGCGCCGAGCAGAGGGCCGCTCATCATCCCCACGGCATAGGCGATGTTGAACATCGCGAAGATGGCCCCATGCCCGNCCCCCCGCCGTTCCGCCGCTGCGGTGAGAATCCCCAGCGCAGGGATGAGGACAAAGGAGAAGCAAACGGCGAACGTCACCAGCAGCACCGTCGTCCAGCCAACGTCGAACCTGGGGAGCAGCGGCAGGACGGCGCTCATCCCCAGCAACCCGCCCGGGATCAACGGCAGATCCGGCCGCCGGTCCCCAAGCAGGCCGACCGGCACCCCGGCGAGCCCGTGCGCCAGCGTCGCCGCCCCGAAGATCAGACCCAGCGTGGCCGGGCCGCTGCCGAACCGGTCGGCCAGGTGCAGCGGGAGCAGCGGTTCCAGCATGCTCAGCGTCGCCGCTCCGAAGGCGACAGCGAGCAGGGTCGGCAGGAGCGAACGCCAGCCGGATGGCTGCTGCTCACGTACCGGCTGCGCGGCGCCGCGGACCAGCCACGGCAGGACGGCGGCGAGTACCGCGGTGAGCACCGTGCACACCACGAACGGCGCCGCGTCGCCGAAGCGTTCGGCCAGCAGCCCGCCGATCACTGGGCCAGCGACCATACCGACGGACATACTGGACATCGCCGCTCCCATCGCGCCGCCGGCCCTGGGGGGCCGCACCCGCTGGGCGAGCAGAGCGATTCCGTTCGTCCACAGCGCCGCCGCGGCGACTCCCTGGAGCGTGCGGGCAGCCAGAAGTTCGGGATAACTACGAGCCAGCGCGAAACCGACCGTCGAGATCAGCAGACCGGCGGCACCGACCTGGAATGGCCGTTCATGCCCGAACCGGTCGCCGACCCGGCCCATCAGGGGAGTCCCCGCCAGCAGGGCGACCGCGTACGCGGCGTACAGCAGGCTCACCCCGGCCGACCCCACATCGAACTGGTCCGCGTAGTTCGGCAGGACAGGTACCACGATGCTGTAGAGCAGGCTGTCCACGAACAGCGCGCCACAGGTCGCGGCGGTCACCTTGAATACGTCGTGGCGAACCGCGGTGGAGTTCGTCTCGACCGCGTCCTGGCTGGCAGCCATCTCGCCTTCTCCGATCACGTTAGAGCGAGATTGCCCAGATGGTGAACAGAACGTTGGCCACACCCTGCGCGATGGTCGTACCGACCACCGATCCCGTCACCATCCGGCAATAACCCAGGGCGAGGCCCATCACGAAGACCGAGGGGATCATCCCGGCCAGGACCAGCGGGTTGAAAGGATTGAGTCCGTAATCGCCGAGGTGCACGAGTGCCCAGCCGGCACTGACCGTGACGACGGACCTCCAGAGCCCCATGCGCCGGGAGGCGGCGTGCAGCAGCACGCCTCGGTAGAAGACCTCCTCAGCGATCGGGACGAGCAAACCCATACAGAGGAACAAGGAGATATAGGCGAGCGCCGGAGAGCCCGGGAACATCTCGCGGAAGAGGCCGGGCAGCAGGGCCGCCCAGTTGTCCTCACCCCGCCCGAGCAGCGTCAGGCAGGCGACGAGGGTCAGCAGGTAGCCGGCGGTCACCACCCCGATCCCGCGGGCCAACTGCCGTGGCGAGGATATGGCCTGCACGCCGACATCCGACCACATTCGCCGCGGCACGACGAACAGCGCGAACGGGGTGAGCACGATAGAGAACACCTTGAGCCACTCGTCGAACGCGCCGGCAATACGTAGCGTTCCGAGGATGGCGAACACAACGCAGGCGACAAGCACGGGCCGCGCTTCGTAACGCGGGAGCCGCCGGCCTGGGACCCGACCGGACCCGGTCACCCCCGACTCCGCCGTCCCGCTCCCGTTCGGGACCGCGTTCGGGGCGGAGCGAAGGACTTGATCTTTATTTCCGGCATCGCGAGAAAGAATTTTATCACTCATGGGGACTCGCTGGGCGACGTGTGACGCTCTTCCTGCCCCGGCGCAGCGAGACGGCCTTCGTCACCCGCATCAACCGCCAGACGGCGGAGAGCGAGACGCCGTCCTGGAACGCGACATACTCCGGCTGGATCAGGTCTGGTTGCCACTTCAGCTTGTATGCCACCTGGGACTGGGCGGGGTAGATCCACTCGGCGCGAGTGCCGAGCCAGCGCACGAAACGGTCCACGAAGGGGCTGTGTCCAGGAAGTCGATGTTTCGGATCGAGCGAAGTGAAGGGAGTGAGACCAAAGTGCAGGTACGGCGTCTTCTCCCCGACGAACTGCCGTACGGCCGTGGACAGGATCAGCTCGCTGACTCCGGTGGGAGCGTCCGGTATCCGCCGGCTCAGGTCATGCAGCCAACCGGAGTGCCGCCCGAAGACCGGCGAGAATACCTGGTAGCCCACCAGCCGGCCGGCGTGCTCGGCAACGAACAACCGGCGCCTGCGCTCGGCCCAACCGCCCCGTTGGCCGATCATAAAGTCGATCTCGGCGACGCCAAAACCTTTTGCCTTCAACCATACCCAGTCCACCTCGTTCAGTGCCTCCATCAGCTGCGGCGTCCGCTCACGGACCGCCGCCACCTCGCGTACCCGGACGCCGTCCCGATTAGCTCGAGAGATCTTATTCCGGATCTTCACGAAATGTTTCCCCGACATGCTGAACCCGTCCAGTGAACGGGCGTAGGAGGCGCCGAGCTGGTTCACGCCAAAACCGGCACGCAGGTAGATGTCAGTATCTTCGGGCATCAGCTGGACGCTAATCACCCGACGGCGGTTCTGCCTGGCCCAACGGACGAACTCAGTCAGCAGCTCAGCCTGCTGGTCCGGCGGCGCGAAGACTCCGCCGAACTGGATCAGGAACCTCCCGCTTGGCCGGTAGATGACGACGCCGTCGATTCCATCCACCTCGAACGTCAGATTTCCTTCGTTCAGCGCCAGGTATGCAGATGGGTTGTGAGCGTGCCGGGTCAGCACGTCCAAAGTGGGCTCCGCGACGGATCGCGTCTGTGCGACCCCTGTGCTGCTGCTACGGGTCACGGCCGGCTGCTCCCAGCAACGGCCGCTCGGTCGATCTTTGTCGTGCCCTGGTTCGACCGAGCGTCGCGGGCCGCCCAGTAGCGCATGCTCCGATCCGCGACCGTCCTGGCGTCGGGGAGCGGCCGGACGCCGAGGGCGGCGAGCTCATCAGCCGATGTCGGCAGTATCAGGCTTGAGCGGACGTATGCAGAGAAATAGGCTACTGCCTTCATTATCCCCGCGTATAGTGCCGGATCCGTGATGGCGGATTCATCCAGGACAGTACCGGATATCAGCATCGGGGGCTTGGCCGGATAGCCAAAATCACGGCCAATATCGAGCGCCATGTCAACGACGTCGGTGAGGGTCAGTGCCGCCGGCCCATTAGCGAGCCAGAGTTCGCTGCCNAGCGCCTCCTTACGTACAGCGGCAACAACTGCCTCGGCTACATAATCAACGGGCACCAGATCGATCCGAGAGTCCGGGGAGAAGGGTATTATCGGTAGTTTATCGTGCAGGAATCTGGCCACCATCTGGTAGAAGCCTTGGAAGCTGGCTATGGCACCGGTATCGGAGTGGCCGACGATGATCGAGGGCCGGAGGATGGCATAGGGGACCCCCGCGCCGCGCACTACGTCCTCGGCCTCGCGCTTGCTGCTGGCGTAGCGAGCACCGGACTCGCCGGCGCCGTCGCTGCGGGCGCCAATGTAGGCGGTGCTCACATGGTAGAGGGGTGCGTCTGCCGCCGCGGCCAGCTGCGCTATCCGCGAAGTTCCCTCGACGTTGATCGACCTTAATGTCCTCTCGGTACCGTTGAATGCGACCACGGCGGCTGAATTCACCACCGCATCCACGCTGTCGACCAGGGATCGGTACTCCGATCCATCCAGGCCGAGTTGTGGACGAGCGATGTCACCGCGCACGGTGGTAATCGTCTGGTCGGCCAGGACGGTGCGGTGCACCAGGCACACCGGCTCGATGTCAGGAACTCTTTTCAACTGGCTCAGGAGCTCTTGACCGAGCACGCCCGACGCCCCCGTCAAAAGCACCCGTCGTGCGGTTTGCGCAGTCATCTACTTCCTTTTCCAGCAGGGAATGTCCGCATGGCGATGCGGCCGGATCACTGGTAGGAGCTGTCAACGACCTTTTGGTATTAGAAATATGCCAGCGATGCCCGTCGATATTCCGTGGAACGGCGTGCATGCCCGCGTCAATGATCGTTTTTCTGATTATCATCATNATCAGCTGTGGATGAATTCGACAGGGCCGGGCCGGCCGTGATTCTCCAGGCATGCGCGCGGCCTGGGCGCGCTTACTGTAGTTACAGTAGCGGCCGTTGCGCACTCCAGCGCTACGTTGTCGCACCCCCCGTGTCGCCATGCGTCGCATCCGTGCCGTCAAGTAGGCGAAGCCGCGACTTACTGTTCTTGTAACGTCTCCTGGAATCGCTCGGTCGTCAGTCTAACCACAACCAACTGGCGAGGTCTACGAGGAAGGAGGGGCCATTGGTTGTTGAGAAGAAAAATTATGCTGCTGCTTAATAGCAAGTAATCTGTGCCCGCAGCGGGCTGACCAGCGCTTCCGGTGACCGTCAACCTCCGTTGAAGTCTCTACGGTGTTGGCTATCTCACAGTGGGGCGTTATGGGCTATTTTCATAACTTAAGTCTAGTATTCGGAAGAGTATTCGGAAGATACGAGTGGCATCCACCGACGTGTCGTACGGACAGCGATCTCTAGCGGCTGGCTGGAGTGATAAACTGTGCTGTAGGGCGACTATCGGTAGGCGAGCCTGGACAAGGTGATGTGCGCGTACCGGGCCCGGTAGTCGCGGACCTGGCAGTCGTCGAGGCCGCGGGTGGGAGCGGACCCGGCCGCGGTCGCCGACCCGGGCCGCTCGCCGGATCGGTCGAGAGTACGGCTGCGCCGGGTTCGTGGTTCCGTTCGACCACGGCGACGACTGGGACCTCGCCGCACCGGGCGAACGCATCCACGACATCGCCCACCTCTGCTGGCGATTCCTCGGATGGTTCGGGGGCGGGGTCAAATCGAGCGGCGGGGCAGGCGTCCGCTCAGCGGCACAACAGAGNGTCGCCTGGTGTTCTAGATGCCGCGGNGTTTTTNGATATCGAGGTCGACGTAAAGGGCGGCGTGATCGGAGGCGGCCTGGTCGGCTCGGGTGATCTTGGGGTGGATCACCCACTGGGCGGATGGGTGTTTGTTGTCGGGGTCGCCCCACAGGCCGGTGCGGACGATCTGCCCGCCGGTCATCCGGTCGGCGAGGTCGGGGGAGAGCAGGATGTAGTCGAGTCGGTTACGGGCGGTGCAGGACTGGAAGGTACCGGGTCGGGGGCCGGTGTCGAATCCGGCCCGGCTGGCGGCGTCGACGAGTGGACTGTCGGGGCCGAGGAGGGGTTCGAGGCTGGGGAACGCGGGCGGGGGTGGCTTGTTGAGGTCACCGACGACGGCGATGTACCGGGCGCCGGCGTCGCGGAGCGCGGTGTAGATCTCCGCCACCCGGTGGGCCTGCCGGCGGCGTAGCGGGTCGGGGTTTCCGGAGGTCCAGGACTGGCTTTTCAAATGGTTCGGCAGTACCCAGATGGTGTTGCCGGCGGGGGNGTGCAGTTCGTAGGCGGGGCAGTCGCGGCTGAACAGCGGCCGGTCGGGGCGGGCCGGGNCGGGGNCGTCGACGTGGCTGACGATCGAGCCGATCGTGTGGCCGGGTTTGGCCAGCAGGCCGACGTCGATGCCGCGGGGGTCGTTGCCGTCGACGAGCATCACGTGGGCGTACAGGCCGGCGAGCAGACTGGTGTTGAACCGGACCAGCGCCGGACGGTTTTCGGCTTCGATCACGGCGAGAACGTCGGCGTTGATGTCCGTGATGACCTGGGCAGTGGAGCGGATCGCGGTCTCGTCGACGGGGCCGGTGACCAGTTCGACCCAGCCGATCCAATCCTGCCGCCCGGTCGCGTCGATCACAGCGTCCTTACCGGGGGGTTGGGTGAGGAAGTTCCCGCGGTTCTCACGAAGCCGGGCCCACCGCGGCTGTGGATCCCGGTTGAGCTGCAGCCGACCCTCGCTGGTGCGGGTCAGGATCTCCATCGTTTCCAGGTCGGCGAGCATGTCGGTCTTGTTCTGAACGGTATAGACCTCGTGCTGGGCGAGGGTGATGAATCGGTCGAATGCGGCCAGGACCGGTTGGCCTTCGTCCCAGGTGGGCAGGTCCATCGCCCGGATCCGTTCGAACAGGTTTTCCACGTTGAACGACGCCAGTCGCACCGGTCACCCCCACAGCACCGTCGTGTCGGCTCTGCTGCACAGCGTGGCAACCCGAGGAGTTGCTGTCGACCCACCGGCAGGTGAATCTTTTATGATCTCGGTGGTCCACTTGTGGCCGCGCCTGTGACGGCTCTCTTGATCCTGCATCGATCAAGATCGTAATGTGGACGGGCGAGGCTGAAACCGAGCGCAGCGTGCGCCTTGACCGCCTCCACCCGGCGGTACTCGTTGAAGAAGCCGCCGTGGTACAGGTCGTCGACCCGCTCGGCTCCGTCCGCGTCCAGGTCGTAGACGACGCGGGCGGTGGCCGGGAAGAACCAGGCCGGGCCGATGTCGGCGATCTCCCCGGACAGCTCGACCCGGTTCAGCGCCGCGAGCGTCGCGGACTCCCGCAGGATGCGCAGGTCGTCGTCGGTGACGTCGGACAGGTCGGGGTCGTCCAGCCGCTCGGCGGAGAACAGGTGGTGGTAGACCCGGTCGGCGGTGCGCAGCACGTCCGCCGGCTCGGACGTCCGCTGACCGTAGGCACGGACGAACTCCAAGGTCTGCTGTTCGACAGCGGCCTCCTCGGTCTCGTCCTCCGACAGCAGGCGCTCGGTCACCAGGTCCCAGTCGACGAGCATCCAGACCGGCGCGGTACTGCGACGGACGAAGTACCGGTCCGGCTCGACCGTGACCGTGGTCCCGTTCACCGTGATGCCCGGGAGACGGTTCCAGGTGGGCGTNAACGGTTCGCTCATTTCCACCGAGAAAGCTGCGGGGTATTCGGGTTTCGTGGCGAGCATGGCTCACTGTCCTTTCGGGCTCTCCGTTGATTCCGGTATCGATTCGCGAGCCTCCCCGGTCGGGCGTATGGTCCGGTGGGTAAATCGGGGAGGTCGTGTCGATGTCCGTAATCATGACCCGGACGGGATCGGCAGGACAGTTCCCGGCGGCATGCCGCAGTCCCCGAAGAGCAGTGCTTCGAGGCATGGCGCCGAGCACTCGTTTTCCGGCCCTGGACCGGCTCTCATCGACTACGATCAGCTACAGATGGCGGCAGATGGCGGGGTGAGTCGACGTGCGTCATGATCCGTCCGCGTTCGTCATACCGGCGGAATTCTGGGATCGGACCCAGGTCGCCGAGAGCCTGCAGATGAGGGACATCGGTTCCCTCTTCCGGCTGGTACAGCGGTACGCCGGGGCGAGTCAGCCAGGGATCGGGATGCGCGTCGGCCTGGCCCAGTCAGATATCAGCAAGTACATCAACGGCAAGCGAATCGCCGCCGAGTTCGAGTTGTTCGAGCGCGTCGCCGATGGGCTCGACCTGCCCGACCGTGCCCGCATGTTGATGGGGCTGGCACCGCGCGGCGCCGTCCAGTCTCCGGAGGCCTCACGGACGAACATCGTGGAACAGACCGCCCTTCCCGAGGAATCGGATTCCGTCGAGGAGATCGGGCAGCGGATCGAGACGCTCGGTGCATCCAACGTCAGCACGGCCGTTCTCGCCCACTTCGACGTTCTGCTCCTGACCATGGCGGACGAGTACGAGTGGGCCGGCCCGGAAAAACTCGCACCACGGGTACTCAGGCAACGCCGCCGGGTTCAGAACCTCCTGGAAGGACGACAGCCGCCCCGGCAGCGTGAACGGCTCTACGAAATCGCCGGTCGCCTCTCCGGAATACTCGGCTACATGGCGGTGAACACCGGCCGGTTCGGACTCGCGCGCGCCTACTGTCTGGAGGCTCTCCACACCGCTGAGCTGGTCGGTCACCACGACCTCACGGCATGGATAGGCGGCACGCAGAGCCTGTGTGAGTACTACGCCGGGGACTACAGAGCTGCCCTGGAGTTCGCCCGGGAGGGTCGCCGTGTCGGTGGCCGGTCGGCCCAGGTGATCCGCCTCGCTGTGAACGGGGAGGCACGCGCCCTCGGTCGGCTCGGTGACCGCGCCGGGGTGGGCCGATCCGTGGGCGAGGCGTTCGACCTCGCCGAACAGCATCCGGTGCCCGACGGGATGTCGCCCTGCATCTCCTTCGCGCCGTACAGCATCGCCCGTATCGCCGCGAACGCCGCGACCGCCTATGTCTCACTGGGCGAGCCCGGTCAGGCGCGGGAGTATGCGGACATGGCCGCTCAGGTCGCAGACCGATCCCCGTCGATGTGGAGCCGTTGCCTCGTCCGCCTCGACCTCGCGACCGCGCTGCTGCTGTCCCACTCCCCCGATCCGGAGCAGGCTGCCGTCCTGGGCATCGAGGCTCTGACCGCCACGGCCGGCAACCCGATCGAGTCCGTCCGACGTCGTAGCCATGAGCTGGTCACCCGCGCCAAGCCGTGGCAGCAGATCGGCCCGGTCACCGAACTCGCGGAGGCTTCCCGCGCGCTCGCCCTCCCCACCGGCGCACACCGGTGACCACGGCACGCACCGCGGACCCGGTCGCGGACGACTGGCACCGCTTCGCCGGTCTCGACCGGCTCGAAAACCACTGGGACCGGCCGGGCTGGACACCCGGCCGCCGCTCCTACCACTGGATGCTGACCTTCGAGGATGCAACCGAGCTGCACGTCCTTGCCGACCGGTGCCAGCGGCGGCTACGCCTGCCCGCCCTCGACCCGGTGCCGCCTGACGGGCTGCATCTGACGCTCCAACGTCTTGCGTTCACCGATCAGATCGGCCGGGCTGACGTCGACAGAGCCGTGGAGCAGACGTGTGTACGGCTGACCGAGGTCGAGCCGTTCTCCTTGGCTGTGGGGCCGCTGGCTGGGTCCTCCGGAGCCGTCCGCTTCAGCGTCCTGCCCTGGGCACCGGTGGTCACCATCCAGGGCAAGATCGTCGAAGCGACCACGGCCGTACTCGGGCCCGCCGCGGTCGTGACCAAGCCGCACGGGTTCNGACCCCACATCGGAATCGCCTACTGCAACAGCCCGACCGACGCCCATTCGATCATCGCGGCCGTCAGAGACCTCCGGGAGCTTCCATCCGTCCGGGTCGCGGTCAGAACCGTGGCACTGGTCGAACTGCGCCGTGAGGAACGCGCCTACCGGTGGGACACCGTGGCCCGCGTGCACCTGCCAGCGGCTACTGGGTCTAGCACCCCTGCCCGCTAGTTCTAGCAGGGCCTCTAAAGGGAAAACAGGGTGACCGTTGATCGGGACGTACCCACATGGGGCATGCCGCCTCAGCGCCGTGGCGGGGCTGGGNCGGGNGGNGTGGTGGTCCGCTGCCTCGGGTCACGCGGCCTTGGTGTCGGTGGGCTGGTCGGTTCGTCTGGTGATGACCGCGTCGTAGCCGAGGGCGTCGAGCTGGCTGATCAGGCGTTGGGCGTGGCGGTTGGGGNCGCGGCGNCGGGNGNAGTAGTCGGCGCCGAGGNCGTGGTAGGGCTCGTCTCGGTCGAGCATGTGGAAGGCGGCGACGAGGATCGAGTGCTCGACGGCGACCCTGGCCTTGGACGCGCCCCGGTTGGCCTTGACCCGTTTGTACTGGGCGGACAGGTAGGTGCCCCGGGTCCGGGAGGCGGCGCGGGCGGCCTCGTGCAGGTTGAGGCGTAGCTACTTCGAGCCCTTGNGGGTCTTGCCGCCCTTGGACCTGCCGGCGGACTCGTGCTGGCCGGGGCAGCGCCCGGCCCAGGAGGCCAGGTGGCCGGCGGTCGGGAAGACCGACATGTCCGGGCCGATCTCGGCGAGCAGGCATTCGGCCATGCGGCGGTCAACCCCGGGGATCGTGTCCAGCAGGTCGACCTTCGCCTCGAAAGGGGCGATCACCCGGTCGATCTCGGTCGAGAGCCGGTCGATCGCCTCATCGAGATAGTCCAGCTTCGCGAGGATCTCCCCGATGATCAGACCGTGGTGGCCGGTGAAGAACCCGTTCAGCGCCTCCCGCAACGCCGGGATCTTGGCGCGCAGCCGGCCGCCGGCGAGCTCGGAGAGTACCTCCGGGTTGGTGGTACCGGCGATCATCGCCTCGAGGATCGCCCGGCCGGACACCGTCAGGATCGACGAGGACACCGACGACAGCTTGATCCCCGCGTCCTGCAGAACCTTGTCCAGGCGCTGGACCTCGCGGGTCCGCTCCTCGATCTGCGCCTTGCGGTAGCGGGTCAGATCCCGCAGCTGGCGGATCGGTTGCGGCGGCACGAACGACGGGCGGACCAGCCCGTACTCGACGAGTTCGGCGATCCACGCGGCGTCGGCCGCGTCCGTCTTGCGGCCGGGGACGTTGTGCATGTGCCGGGCGTTGAGCAGCCAGCACTCGGCGACCGCGTCCTCGAGAATGTGGAAGACCGGTCGCCAGTACACGCCGGTAATCAGGCGTCGACTCCATCCCGACCCGGGTCACCCCCAGACCGGTCAGCCAGTCCCGCAGCGCCAGCAACTCCACGGTCGTCGCCCCGAAGGTGTGCAGCTGCACCTGGACCGGCCCACCCGGCGCCTCGGCCATCCGCACGCAGGCGACGATCTCGTCCTTGTGCACATCCAGGCCCGCGCACCGCGCGACCTGCGCTTCCATACGACCCCTCCAGGCCATCCCGACAGGAACAGGTGGCCACCCGGAGGGGGTCTGGTGATCAAACGGATGACGTCATACAGACAGACCCAGACAGGAAAAGAATCATGGGGGTAAAGTTGGGGTGATCTTTATTTCAAGATCTTTAAGATCTTGCTAAGATAGGCCCTGACCTGGGCAAACATGCTCCCGCGATAGGACTCGAACCTATAACCTGCCGGTTAACAGCCGGCTGCTCTGCCAATTGAGCTACGCGGGATCGGGTGCCGTGCATCTGACGTCGTCAGCCTACCTGAGGTTCGGGCGGTCTTGGACGTGGGGTAGGAATCAACCCGACGGCACAACGTCAAGCGGCCGGCGGCCATCCGCCTGCACGTCCCTCGGTCTCCTGGGAGGCAACATGCGTATCAGGCCCAGCGTCATCCTGGCCCTCGGTCTCGGATACGTCCTCGGCGCCCGGGCCGGCCGGGAGCACTACGACGCCATCATGCGGCAGGTCCGTGACCTCCAGGAGCGCCCGGAGGTCCAGAGCGTGGCGGGACTCGTCTCCGCGCAGGCGGCCACCGTCTACCAGAANGCCCGGGACCTGCTTGGTGCCCATGCCGGGCAGTCCGCGACCAGGCTGTTCGCTCCCCTCGGCTCGCACAGCTCCAACGGTGTCGGATCCAACGGTGTCGGATCCAACGGCGTCGGTTCGGTCGGTGCCCGCTGATCGAGGCACCCTCGCGCCGGAGACCCCGGAGACCCCGGAGACCACCGATGAGCGGTCCCGGCGGGACATGCCGATGAGGCAGGCGAGGCCGAACGGGCCGGGACGACCGCACGCCTCCGGTCATCCCGAGACTTCGGACGGCGCACCGTCCGCCCTCGCCGGTCTTGTGGACCTGTTGGGTCGGCGTTTCGCCCTCGCCGTCTACTGGAACCTGCGCGGGACGGCCCTGCCGTTCCGCGCGCTCGTGGCGCGGCTCGACGCGCCGCAGGCCCAGGTGACCCAACGCCTGCGGGAGCTGCGCGAGGCCGGCCTCGTCGAGGTGGACGAGGTCGGCGAGTACCGGCTGACCGCGCACGGCCGTCGCCTGCAGGGAGTGCTGGAACCGCTGGCGGCCTGGGCGGACGACTGGTCCGGGCTGAGCCCGCGCCAGCGCACGCCCCGAGGATCAGCCACCCAGGGTCACGGTGAGCCCTAAGTTCGGTGGACTCCCGCTTGGCGGCAATATCCCGACATCGCGGAATGATCACTATCGAGAGGCATCTCGTGACGGCAAGATCACAGCTTGTCTTGAGCTCGTTTTAAGGATCTCTTAGGCCCAGCGGGGTGTGCTGGTCCTTGTCGCCCGGCTGGCGAACTGAAGCAGCCTCATCCACCAGAGGTAACCCCGGCTTCTGGTGGGTCTCCCCAGCCCGGGTCGCGGCCCGTCCCAGCCGCGACCCGGGCTCAGCCCTGCCCGCCGCGCGAAGCCGTTGTGGACCGGCGTGCGCGCGAGGCTGTCGTGGACCGGCGTGAGGTCAGCCGCCGGTGAGCCGTTCCCGCGCTTCGGCAAGCCGCCGCAGGGTGGTCTCCCGGCCGAGCGCCTCCAGCGACTCGAACAGGGGCAGTCCCACGCTCCGCCCGGTCACGGCGACCCGCACCGGTGCCTGCGCCTTGCCGAGCTTGAGACCGTGCCGCTCGCCCACCTCGGTGAGTCCGGCCTTCAACGTCTCGGCTTCCCACTCGATCTTGTCGTAGAGGTCGTGGACGTCGGCGAGCAGTTCCGCCGCCGGCCCCTTCATCGCCTTGGCCCAGGCCGCGTCGTCGATCGGTGCCTCCGGCAGGAAGAGGAAGTCGACCATCGGCACGATCTCCGACAGCACGGAGACCCGGCTCTGCGCCAAGGGGGCGAGGGCTGCGAACGCGTCCGCGTCGAACGCGGCCGGCTCCCACGGCGCGGCCGGCGCCGAGAGCCAGGGCCGGACCGCCTCGATGAACTCCGCGACGCTCAGCCGCCGGATGTACTCACCGTTGAACGCCTTGAGCTTCTTCTCGTCGAAGAACGCCGGCGATGGCTTCACGTCGGCAAGGTCGAAGGTGGACTCGATCGTTTCCCAGGGCACGATCTCGTCCTCGCCGGGCGGGGCCCAACCGAGCAGCATCAGGTAGTTCTTCATGGCGGCGGGCAGGTATCCCTCGTCCCGGTAGGACTCGAGCGCCACCTTGTCGCGCCNCTTCGACAGCTTCTGGCGCTTCTCGTTGACGATCACCGGGACGTGCGCCCACACCGGCGGCGCGTCCGCGCCGAGCGCTGCCCAGAGCAGCTGCTGCTTAGGGGTGTTCGACAGGTGTTCCTCACCCCGGATGACGTGGGTGATCCCCATCTCCAGGTCGTCAACGACGTTGGCGAGCAGGAACACCGCCGACCCGTCGGCCCGCGCGACCACGAAGTCCTCGATGGTCTCGTTCGGGAACTCCGGCGTGCCGCGGATGAGGTCCTCGACGATCGTCACGCCGTCGTCCGGCGTGCGAAAGCGCAGCGCCCGGCCGGGACCCGGGGCGAGCCCGCGGTCCCGGCAGAATCCGTCGTAGCCGCGCTGCGCGTTGCCGGTGCGTTCCGCCAGGGCCTCGCGGGTGCAGTCGCAGTAGTAGGCGAGACCCTCGGCGTGCAGCCGTTCGGCCGCGGCCCGGTGCCGGTCGGCGCGCGACGACTGCAGCACCGGACCCTCGTACCCGCCGGGGCTGATGCCGAGCCAGTCCAGCGCGCTGATGATGCCGTCGGTCCACTCCGGCCGGTTGCGGGACGCGTCGGTGTCCTCGACGCGCAGCACGAAGTCGCCGCCGGCGCGCCGCGCGACCAGCCAGTTGAACAGCGCCGACCGCGCCCCACCCACATGGAAGATGCCGGTGGGAGATGGCGCGAATCGAACCCGTACCCGCCCAGATCCCATGCCGCGCAGCGTACAGCGGATCTCGACGGGCGAACCGGGCGTGGGCCGATGGTGACCGGCCGCGGAATCGGTCTCCCGGGCGGCCGGCTACGCCCCTGCTCAGCCGAGGAGGTCGAGGGGGGTGGTGGGTTGGTGGGGG
>NZ_JPHT01000047.1:0-24962 GCF_000733325.1 Frankia sp. Allo2 | reverse complement strand
ACCGTGACGTGATCGACCTCGGGGCCGCGTTCGGCGAGGAGTTCCTCGACGTCACGGTAGGACAGGGCGTACCGCAGGTACCAGCGGACTGCCAGGATGATCACCTCGGGTGGGAACCGGAACCCGGCGAACTCCGACATCGGGACCGGTGGACAGGCACGACGTCGACGCATCACTCGATCATGACCGGTCGGGAGCTGCGGGACANCGGACTCTGCTGATGCGACAGAGCCGTCCCGGCTGCGTCGGGTGCCCTGGAGTTCGGACTGCGTGAGAAGCCGGATGCGGAGANCACTGATCGGGTATCCTGACGGCGGTTCCGGCGACTTTCCTCGGCCGATGTGTCTGGCCACATGCTGCGGGAGGCGCGGTGCCCAACCCTGGGGGGAGCCTCCGCCGGACGCAACAGCGTCCCTGTTGAGGGTCCGCCGTAGACTCGTGGTTATGACCACCGCCAGCCGCATCACGGCTGACCCGGCCATCATGGCGGGCGCGCCGGCGATTCGCGGTACCCGGGTTACTGTGTCCGCGGTGCTGGGCCAGCTTGCGGCTGGCTCGACGGTCGAGGAACTGCTCGCCGACTACCCGTCGCTCACCCGCGACGACGTGCTCGCAGCTCTCGCGTTCGCCGCGGAGACGATGCCGCAAGAGCGCCCGTTCATCGCCGCATGAGGTTTCTCGTCGACGAGAACCTCTCGCCGCGGGTCGCCGAACTGCTGTGCGACAAAGGCATCGACACGACACACGTCCTCGATCACGGGCTCGGTGGTTCCCCTGACACCGAGGTCAGCACGTTCGCCGTCACCGAGAGACGTTCGATCATCTCCGCCGACAGCGACTTCACTACTTTGCTCGCGCTCAGCCGCGGCACCGCTCCCTCGCTCGTCCTGCTCCGCTCCGGCGACCAGCTCAAGCCCGACGCGCAAGCCGCCCTGTTGCTGGCAAACCTGCCCGCGCTGGAAGACGATCTCGAACAGGGCGTGGTCGTTTCGCTCAGCACCACCCACGTGCGGGTCCGTCGACTCCCGCTCCGCTGAGCACTGCTGCGCCCGATCCGGCCCGTAGTCTGCCTGCAGATCCCGCACCAGGGGTCTGTTGCATCGGCGGAGTCCGCTGTCCCGCGGCCGCCGATCGGTCATGATCGAGTGATGCGTCGACGTCGTGCCTGTCCACCGGTCCCGACATCGGAGTTCGCCGGGTTCCGGTTCCCACCCGAGGTGATCATCCTGGCAGTCCGCTGGTACCTGCGGTACGCCCTGTCCTACCGGGATGTCGAGGAGCTCCTCGCCGAACGCGGCCTCGACGTTGACCACGTCACCGTCTACCGGTGGGTGCAACGATCGCACGAACTACACTTTTTGTATGGCAAAGTTGAACGGTTTGCGACTTGGTCTGTACACCCGGTACTCGGAACTGGTCGGTGGGGATGACGCGCTAGAACGCCAGGACGAAGACGGGTACGAGTTCGCCGAGGAGAACGGCGCGACGATCGAGAAGGTCTACCAGGAGAAGAAGTCCGCCTGGAAGAAGAAGACGATCGTGTTGGAAGACGGCACGATGATCTCGTGTGATCCGCCCGGACTACGCTGAATTGTTGGCCGATCTGCGGTCCGGGTTCCTGGACGGGGCGATCGTGTGGGACCTGGACCGTCTCACCCGNGACCTACGCGANCTGGAAGACGCNATCGAAGTCGTNGAGCTNTACGGCCGCCCGATCGTCGGGCCCGGNGTCGATCTGACCACCGAGTACGGGAAGGCGAACGCCCGCGCGCAGGCGGTCGCGGCGAACAAGGCCAGCGCGGACNCCTCCCGCCGGGTCCGCCGGTCCCACAAGCAGCGCGCCGAACGAGGAGTGCCGGTGGGGGGCAGCCGTCCGTTCGGCTGGAAGGACGACAAACGCACGTTGGATCTCACCGAGGCCGCGATCCTGCGGGAAGGGGCCCGCAGAATCCTGGCCGGGGTGCCGGTCATTGACCTGGTGAACGAGTGGAACGCCGCCGGTGTCCGCGGGACCCGGGGGAAGAAGTGGACCAAGAGCAGCGTGTTGAAGGTCTACCGCAACCCCCGGATCTGCGGCCTACGCGGCCGGGGGGTCGAGGAACCCAACGTCAACGGCCATGTTGCGAAGTACATGCAGGTCGTCACCCGCAAGGAACGCACCCCGGACGGGCGGACCATCGAAGTCCCGGTGAAGGGCCAGTGGAAAGCGATCATCGGTGTACGCCGGTGGGAACAGGTGATCGCCAAGATCGGGGGCCGGACCTATGCCCAGCAGGGGCATAACTCCCGCCGCTACCTGCTCAGCGGCGTGGTGGCGTGCGGCCGGTGTGGCCGGTCGATGTTCGGGTCACCGCCGTACCGGGAACGCAAGCACGCGATCTACCGGTGCCCCGCGCCGACGCAGGGAGGGTGCGGGAAGGTCTCCCGCCACGGCCCCCACACCGATGATCATATTCTGGCGGCGCTGTTCAACAAGATCGAGTTGGAGACCGCGAGCGCCGTGGTGGAGGTTGCCCCGTGGGAGGGGGAAGCCGCGCTGGCCGAGGTGCAGGAGAGCATCACCGCGACCCGGGCCGCGTGGACGTCGGTGCCCCGGCGGATCTCCCCGAAGGACTACTTCCCGACCATGGAAGAGCTCAGGGAGCAGGAAGAAGCCCTTCTCAAGGGACGGAACGATCATTTGGTGGCCACGGCGAACGCGCACGCCCGCCCCGCCGATGTCCGCGCCGAGTGGGACACCTACTCGCTTGCCCGCCAACGCGCGATCATCAAAGAGCATCTGATCGCCGTGGTCGTTCACCCCGCCGGCAGGGGCCGCAGGTTCGACCCCGACCTGTTGGACCCGGTCTGGCGNGAAGAGACCTAACCGCCGGGATCGTCGGCCAGGACCAGCCCGAGCAGCGCCGCGACCCGGCGCCGTTTCTCCCGCGACCACACCGGAGCCGCCAACGCCTGACGCCNCCCCCATNCCNCCGCCGCATCGGANAACNCCCGCCGAGACCGCGCCGAACCCGGCACCGGTACCGGTCGGGTGCCGGCCCGCCCACCCACCCGCACCGTGGTCACGTTCCGCGGCGCACCCCCGGTAGCCATCGGGGCAGAAACAGTCGAGGAGCTACCGGAACCTTCGGTGCTCGCCTGCTGGCCAGCCACGGCAGAGGCCGCCTCATCGGCGCCGGTGTCGGCATCGTCGGGGGTGTCGTCGAACAGCGAGAGCTGAACAGAAGCTTCGCTGCTCATAGCCCGGCCAGCCACACGTCGGAACCCGATCCAGCCGCCGGCACCGACATCCCGTCAGGTGGATCATCACCGTGATCCCCGGCATATAGACCACGCCCCGCGTAGGTCCATGCCCCGAGGGCCAACGTGTCGGGATCGCCGTCCGGACGGCCGAACGCATCCACCGGCACCCGGCCCGACATCGCCGCACCGATCGTGCGCGACCAGACTCGCCGCACCGTCCGCAGCGCACCAAACGTGGTCGAGTACCGCCGCGACTTTGACAGCCAGTGACCACCAAAGCCCATTTGGTGAGACCAGCGGACCAGTCGCGGGACATCGCCGGAGTCCCGGCCGAGTGCCGCATCCAACGCCGCCGTGAACGTGGCGTCGTGGCCGAGCCGCCAGCAGGTCTCCACCAACCGGCGCACATGCGGAACCAGGACCAGCCGGCCGAGTGCGGCCAGCGACCGCACCGGATGATCCAACGCCCCACCGGCCGCCGCAGACTTCGTGATGTACTTCGCCAGGTAGTTACTGACCCGCCCGACGTCGGTGGGCCCATCCAGCGCGATACGCCGGATATCGACCTGCACACCCCAGCGCACCGCCCACCCATCCCCGGCACCAGCGCCGGCGTCGAGGGTGGCCGCGTCCGGATCGGGAGCAGGCACCGAAACCGACCCGACCACGCCCCGCAGAGCGTCCGCGACCAGCTCACCAGCCGCCCACGCCGGAGGAGCCGAGCCGGGACCGTCCGGACCGTCCACCCGGACCACCACATGCAGATGCACGACCCCGCGTTGTTGCATTTCCGCGACCTTGACGAAGCTCAACCGCGCCGCACGGCGCAGCCCCGCCACCGTCAGNCCGGCCGCCGCCGCCACCGCCGATTCCGTCGCGTCCCGCGTGGCCTTCCACAACCGGGGAACAAGCGCGTTCCAGACCACCGACCGGCCGTAGCCGTAGCAGTCCGGGCAGATCGGGGAACCGAGCCGGGAATCATCCTCGCGGTGCCGCTCATGACAACCCGCCGGTTTCCCGTGCGGGCACAGTCCCCGCCGGGGGTGACATGCCTGCACTGGACCGNTTTTCCCGCCGTACTGGCGGCGGGAATGCACCGGCCCGAACGACGGCGCGGTCAGGGTGACGAACCACGCCGGATGCCCGGTCACCGTCTCCGGCACGCCCTTGCCGCCCGCGAGCCCAGCCAGGACCAGCCGCCAGGCGTCCCGCTTGTAGACCGCCGAGCACGCCGGGCACGCCGACTCACGCCGGTTGTTGCACCGCACATGCAACACGCCGCCCGGCTCACCCGCCGAGGTGAACGCGCGGCGGACCTCACCGGTACCAACATCCACATGATCGACATGGCCGGAGAGGCGGATCGGCCGGGAACAGCCACCCGCGACCGGCCGGTTTTCGGGCAAGCTCACGCCCACGTCCACGGAAATTCACCGCGTCCTTTCACCGCACAGGCGCAGCCCGACCCGGACGAACCCACAGGCCGGCCGCAGCGCCACACGGAAACGAGAACGAGACAGAAAAAGACCGGAAGATCAACAGCGGCGGACCTCAGCCGCCAGCCGGAGCTACCCGGTCAACCCGTGAACGAGAGAGAACCTGATCACCGACAGGACACGCCACATGCGGCACATCTGCACCCCAGACGGAACGTCAACACGACTGGACGCGAACCACGAGGACACGTGGCCCACGGTGCAGCAGCCCGAGCCCGGTCCTGCCGCTCCCAGGCGGCTCAACGTGGACAGCTCGTCTATGTGGCGTACTGCCTTACATGGCGCAGGGACCGGAGCCCCTCGAATGCCTACATCTACTATACCTATGTCCGTACGAAGATTCTACCTTTTTGAATGAATCGGCGAGCCGTCGAACCTATCCCGGAGGATCAAGATCTGTCCCTACGGCCCCGGCGACCGATCAGGCAGACGCCCAGGCCAACGGGTGCTGTAGGGGAGCCCAGCGGGCCGGAGAGTCTCGGCCCGCTGGGTCNGCCTCTTCGGCTATCCCGCCGCTTCCGCCTGGACGTAGCGGGCCAGCACGGCTTCGATGCGGTCGACTAGCCGGAAGTCCAGGTCGGTGATCCGCTGTCCGGCGCTGTAGGTGGTGAGACTGAACGTCAGTTCTCCCCAGTGCAGTTCGACGTCCGGGTGGTGCTCCAGTTCCTTCGCGGCCTCGGCCACCGTGCCCAGAGCCTCGATCGCGGCGTAGTACTCCACGGGGAACGTCTTGTGGATCTCCTCGCGGTCGGTGGCCTTCACCCATCCGTCCAGCGCGGCCAGACGTCGAGTGACTTCCTCGGCCGGTAGCGGGTCGCGTAGTCCCATGCCCGTTGTTCCTTCCTACAGCGTCGCCAGTTGAGCTTTGACCTGTCGTCCGGTCTCATGGTCATGCCACGGCGTGAGGTGGTGCCAAACTCCGTGGAGCTCCTGCCGTAGCCGCGCCGAACTGGTCTCCCGGGCGACGGTGACCGCGTGCGTCACGGCGTCGGCGGCGGCCTCCGGGTTCCCGGCCTGAGCATGCGAGGTGGCTTGCCGTGCCTGGTACACGCCCTTGTCCCGGCGGGCCGTGGCGGGCAGGGCGGAGATGACCTGCTCCCACAGTGGCAGGGCCTCGCGGCCGAGGCCGAGACGGTTGTAGCAGGTGGCCCGCTGCACCTCGATGTAGCCGGGGGNGCGCCGGCAGGCGTTGAACCACGGGTAGTCGTCATCGACGCGGACCAGCAGGGCCGCGGCCTTGTCCAGGGCGTAGTCTGCGCCGCGCCGGTCGCCGATGAGGGCGTAGCCGTGGGCGGTCTGCTGCATCGCCTGTACCCGGACCTTTGCGCACAGGCCGTTCCCGTCCGTCAGGGCCGCGCTGGTCAGATCGAGGGTGCCGGGTCCATCCTGCTGGTCGGTACAGATCATCGCCTTGTTCGTCAGGGCGTGTCGGACGAGTTGGGTGTCTCCCACCCGGTGGGCGAGTTCGAGAGCCTGGTTCGCCCAGTGCGACGCGCTCACGAGGTCCCCGGCATCCTGGTAGAGCCAGGTCATCAGGCCCGCGTAGGCGACGCTCGTGCGCAACAGGGCGTGCCGTTCGGGGCCCCGGGCCACACGCAGGAACTGCCGGATGAGTTCCTGCTGCACCAGCACCGACGGAATCACGGTGTGCGGCCCCAACGCGGCCTCGGCCCGGTAGTAGCCGTCAAGCTGAGCCGCCAGATACTCGATGGCCTCAGGTGCAACCTGCTGATACGACGCCAAGGGCATGACCGCGCCCCCGACCAGGAACCCGGCACCGCTTCCCGCGAGAAACGTGCGCCGGTCGATGGCCACGATGACCACCTCCCCTACGTGTGCGATCACCCGGTACGGGTCAGCCGGCGGACCCGCGCTGTCTGTGAGCGGTNCCCNGAGGANGCNGGGAACCGCCGATGCGGTGGGAGAGCCAACCGGGGCAGGGGGTGCCTCGCTGGGGCGCGGCCGTGGGAGCTTGAACCACAGCAGGTCTTCCGGGATGCACAGGACCTCGGCCCACCGGATGAGCTTCGTAAGGTCGGTCACCGGCTCACCCGACTCGATGCGGCTCAACTGGGTCTGAGTGATGCCCATCCACCCGGCCACCATCTCCTGAGACAGGAGAACAGTGTGATGAGGGTGGTTGCGGTAGGCCGCGATCACCCGGCCCATGTGCCGCTCATCAAGGGCGTCCCGAAGCTGATCGGAGGCGGTCCAGAACCCGGCCGGCACCTCCGGCGCAGCCGTGCCCCGTTCCCGAGCCCGGCGCTGGCAGGGCCNACACGATCCCCGGTCGTTGTCCCGGGCAAGGCGCGTGCCACACCGGCAGTAGCGAGAATCGTCTACCTGGTCACTCATCGCAGTGACGCCCCTTCGTGACCTCCCAGGCCCGGATCGTGCTTACGCAGTCTATCCAGCGCCGCGGGCCGCTCATACCTACGACGCATGGCGCCTATGCGTGCCACGTCTAGTGATCACGAATCGTTGATTTCACACTTGCCCCAGGCCCCGGGGCCGGGTCGAGGAAAGCCGTTCTTCAGATGACGGCGGTGGGCTCCTCGGCCTCGGGTGCCGCTCCAGGCGGAACGTCGAACGAGGGAGAAGACGGACAGTGGAAAGGATGAGTGGAGGCTGGCCGGGTATCCCGCAACTGTCGGGCGATCTTCCTTTAAGGATTCTGCGATTGCAGAGCGATGTTGCCGTCACCGCGATAGAAGAGCTGGAAAGCAAGCTCATCGACTACGAGAGCCGTGCCCCAGCCGACCCCCTTGAATACGCCGCGCTACTGGAACGAATCGAGAACATCACGGAGGAGGCTCAATGGATNAAGAACCAAATAATCAAGATCACGGATGGAGGGGGATCCAGCTCGGGGAGGTGATCGCCCGGCACATCCGGCCCTACGCCGTCCTGAACGGCTACGGTGTGCAGATCGCCACCTTCGCCACCTGGAACGACGCACACGTCTGGGCACACAAGAAAATACAGGACCCCGACGTCATTCTCCCCTTGGAGGTGGAGGACCGGACGCAGCGGATCACCCGGCGCATCACGCGAGAGACGTGTGAACTCATCGCCTGGACGATCTTCACGAAGGTCGGTGGCTGCGAGCCGATGAACGGGGAGGCCGGCCCATCGCCTCGCACCCTCGACGAAAATCAGCACTACAGCAACCCCCCTGTGTAATTCCCTCCTGATCTGGGAGTCGACCGAACGTGGACGAGATGGACGGCAGCCTGACCCTCGACCGGGCCGCGCCCGCGACGATCGTCGCCGAACCTTCGGCAAGGAGACGCATTGAGCAATACTTCCTGGCAGTCAACAACGCATTCCCATCGGTGCACGAAGTGGCGACCATCGTCATCACTCACATGCTGCCCGACCGGCCCTTCTTCCTGGACGCGGTGGCGCGAGGGAACGATCTTATATCGATTCTTCCCAAGCCGAAGTCCTGTGACCCGACGACGCGGGCCGCCATCAGCGGCCGGTACCACTGTGATGACCTGGACCGCGATCGCTTCACCCATCCTGCGAAAGTTCTCGCGTACATCGAAGAGCGGGCCGCAGGTCGAGACCTTGTCCTGTTGGATATCGGCGGTTACTTCGCGCCCGCGCTAACCTCCCTGTGTCGGCAGTTCAGCGGGCGAATCGTGGGAGTCGTCGAGGACACGGAGAACGGGTACCGTAAGTACCTTTCGTGTGGGAAACCACCCTGCCCGGTTTTCTCGGTAGCCCGCAGTCCGCTGAAGCAGCCGGAAGACTATCTGGTGGGTCAGTCCGTCGTGTTCTCCACCGAATCGCTTCTCCGAGAGCACGGGGATATCCTGCACGGCCGTGAGACCTGCGTCATCGGTTACGGCAAGATCGGTCGTAGCGTGGCGAACACCCTTCGAGCCAAATCGGTCCGCACCACCGTGTACGAGACAGACCCGGTGCGTGCGGTCGAGGCCATGTCGCATGGATTCGCGGTGAAATGGTCAAAGTCCGAGGCGCTGGGCCGCGCCGATGTCATCGTGTGCGCCACCGGCAACCGGGCGCTGGAGGGTGAAGACTTCACTTACCTGCGGCCCGGCTCCTACGTGGCGTCCGTGACATCGTCGGACGACGAACTGAACCTCGCCTCGCTCCGCGGAACCTACCGGGTCGACCGGCTCGGCCCACACCTCAGCCGCATGACCTCATGGAACCATCATTTCTATCTGCTCAACGATGGAAATGCGGTCAACTTCGTCCACGGCGCTGCGGTCGGCCCGTTCATCTTCCTTGTCCAAGGCGAGATCCTCGCGGCCCTCGCGCTGCTGTCGTCGGGACAGACCATGGAGCCGGGCCTACACGAGGTCGGCAACCGGGAGCGTGAAATCATCGCCCGGTCCTGGCTGCGATGCTTCAACGAGGAGTGAACCCCCATGCCCGTCACGAACGACGACATCGCCAAGACCATCCGTGCGCATCTCGACGCACACCCGGAGGACGCCGAGTCTCTGGCCCCTCTGCTGGAAGCGGCCCGAGGAAGCGACGCGCCCCTGGCCTCCAGGACGACCACACCCGGCCACGTGACCTGCGGAGTGGTCGCAGTCACCTCTGATCGCCAAGTCCTCCAGATCCGCCACCGCAGCCTGAACCGATGGCTCCTTCCCGGCGGGCACATCGAGCCGGACGACGCCTCGCTCCTGGACGCAGCCCTACGTGAGCTGGCCGAAGAGACAGGGATTCCCCGGGCCTGGGCGAACCCTGCCCTCGAACGGCCCGTGGACGTGGACGCACACGTGATCCCACCGAACCCCGCAAAGCGGGAGCCGGAGCACATCCACTACGATCTTCGCTTCCTCCTGGCCATCGATCCGCCAGCCGGCAACGCCAATGTGGCGCTGCAACTGGAGGAGGTCGCTGACTACCGCTGGGCCCCGTTGACCGAACTGCCCGGCCGTCTGAGCGACCGTACCCGAGCTAACCTCCTCGCTCGACCCTGAATTGATCATCCGGGACCGACTTCTTAGGAACACAGAGATCAAAACGGCGGCCACGACGTCCCCTGATGCAGAGGGCATGATCGCCATCGCTAATGTTCTGTACGGTTTCAAGGCCGCCCCTTCGGGGCGGCAACCCCAGTTGGCCAGCCAGAACGAGGCAGGAGCGCCGCACGCGCCGCGCCGAACAGGACCCCGTCCGCCCCGCCGCGCGCCCGGGGCGGGGCCCCGCCTCCCTCCGGTCGGCACCCCACCCCGGGCGCGTCGGACCGGCCGCCCGTTCGGCGCGTCGGAGCGTCGTTGCGTTCCTGTGCTGTGCCATGCGCCTTGAGAGGGACAGGCGAGATGCGTGTCGGGATGTGACGGGGCTCTGCCCCGAACCCCGGCCCTTTCTCCGGAGGAGGGAGACCGCCGGCGGTGCCGGAGGGCAGCGGCGCGGCACGTCCGCTGGTTCCCCCGCCGGACGGACACCACAGGCAACCCCAGAACCCTCCGACCGCGCAAGGGCACACGCCTTCCGGTGGGGTCGAGCGCCGTCGGTGCCCTTGCACGGCCGAAGGAACCTGGGGTAGGGCTACGCCTGCCCGCCCGACGGAGGACCAGCTCAAGCCCCCGGCATGTCGAGGGTCGACGACCACCCAACCGGAGCGCCGCAAGGCCGACGAGCGGCCCTGTGCCCGTCGGATCGCCTGCCCCCACGGGTGTATGGTCCTGAGACCGGCCGATAGACACCGGAACGATCACGCTTCCTATCCTTCCGTTTCGTCTCGATTAGGATGGATGAAACGGAACGATACGTTATGTGTCCGGTGGGGTTCGTGTCCGTGGCCGCCGCCGAGCGCAGCCGTTCCGGTGCTCTTGGCCGCCGAGTCAGCCCCGCCGCCCAGTGGGAGCAGGCACGCCGCACAGCGCAGCCCTCAAGAACGCCGAAGTGCTCTCAGAGCGCCGCAGCTACACCCGCACCGGCCGACGGTCGCGGACCATGTCCGCCAACGCCACGACGCTTCGAGGATCGAGCCGAACCAGCTCACCACGCAGCCGCACGCCAGTCGGACCCACCGGAGCAGCCAACAGCAGCACGTGAAGCGCCTCTTGGTAGGGAGTCCACGCCGCCGGACCCACCTGGACGCACGGCGGTACCCATCCGGCCGCCATCAGAGGCCGCCGAGCAGGGAACCAAGGTCCGGCAAGGTCCGGAACCGCAGGATCACCGCAGAATCGCCGGGACTCACCCGCCAATGATCGATAAAGAGAACCGGCGGAAGCGTCGCCGTAACGTCCACCAAGTCGCGCAGGCTCGCGCCCGGCGTCATCGCCAGGTCGTACAGACCGTGATCGTCATGCGGATTGATCGTGACGAACGGACGCCCTTCGTACGGGTTGCGCCAGCCACCCCGACCGGACGGCGGAATACTAGACACGGGTCNCCCCTGTTCNCCCAGGTTGTGATCAAGGTTCCGGTGGGTGGTGCAACACCCGCCGGAACCGCCAACATCACCAACTATAGGGCATGGCGTCCCATAGTTCCGAAGAACAGGTAGGTACGTGGCGGAAGACCCGTTGATCGGTTACCGCGAGATGGCGGAACGGGCCGGCATTAGACCGGGCACGCTGCGTAACTATCGCGCCAAAGGACTACTTCCTGAGCCAGACGACATCTCGGTACCCGACCGACCCAGGTGGAAGACGTCCACCTTCGATGCATGGATGGCCAGCCGCCCCGGAAGGGGTGCGCGTACGGACCTCCGGCCGCCGGACGCTGCCGACTAATCGATCATCCCGCGAAGCGGCGAGCGGCACGGCCACGTCGGTAGAGCTGGACTACTTGCGGTAGCAAGCAACCGAGTGTGGGCAGGTCAAGCGTTGCTGCGACTACTTGCGTACCTGATTCCGTGTGTTGGAAGTGACGGACATCACGGTGTAATTTCGGTTCCTAGACGACCCGCGCCGCTTCTGCCTCGTCCACCGCCGCGCAAAAAGTGAAGTTCGCCAACCTGTTGCGTGCAGCGCTTCACGCCCCTGCTCGTCGACGCGGCGAGGCCGTGCCGGCACCTGCCCGGGGACAGGTGGTTCGTCGACGAGACGTATGTCAAGGTCGCCGGCCGGTGGACGTACCTGTACAGGGCGGTTGACCAGCACGGGCAGGTCATCGACGTCCTCGCCAGCGCACGACGCGACCAGGCTGCGGCACGCCGGTTCTTCACCGCGGCGCTGTCTCACGGCCGCCGGCCGGTCGAGGTCACCACCGACAAGGCCGCCGTTTACCCGCGGATCCTCGACGAGCTGGTACCCGAGGCCTGTCACGTGGATGCCGCGCGGGAGAACAACCGGATCGAATCCGATCACAGCCGGTTGAAAGCCAGGCTCCGCCCGATGCGCGGACTGAAACGGCTGCGCTCTGTCCAGACGATCAGCGCAGGGCATGCCTTCGTCCAGAACATCCGCCGCGGCCACTACGAACTCGGGATCGACACCGACTCGCACGCACGGCTGACAGCCGCGTTCACCGAGCTCACCCTCGCGATCTGATCACCCGTTCGGCAGGGTCAACCATGCCCTGCCTTCCCCCAATGCAACAGACCCGCTGCGGTCGGTCGAGGACCTTCTGGCACGCCGGTCAGGCGTGGCACTCCGGGAGGTGCCCACCGTTGAATTCCACCATTTCCGCGAAGAGCGGCTCGACCGGCAGCGCGGCTGCCGGCGGTGCCCCCTGATGCTCGGCGATCGCGCGGTGCAGGTTGGGGACCAGCCGCTCCGGGTCCTTCCAGCCGGCGAATCGGCCTGCCGAGCATTGGCGGGCCGCCTGGATCGGTGTCAGCCCCTTACGCATCGCGTCTCCGGCGGCGTCCCGCAGCCACAGTAGGTACGCCTCCGTCTCGTCGAAGGCCTCGGGGCCGGCGATCGTTCCGTGCCCGCCGACCACGACTTGGGCACCCGTCTCGCGCATCCGGCGGACAGCGGTCAGCGACCCCGCGACCGTGCCCATCAACAGGAAGGGCGTACACCCCGGCAGCACCACGTCGCCGGTGAACAGCACCTTCTCGCCGGGGAGCCACACCACGGTGTCGTGCCCGGTGTGCGCGGGCCCCACGTTGAAAAGCTCGGCCCGGCAGCGGCCCAGGTGCAGCGTCAGTGCGTCGTGGTAGGTCACCGTCGGTAGCACCGGATCGACATTGCCCCAATTCACCTCCGGCCAGAGGCCGGTCAGTGCCAGCCCCGTCTCCGCCATCTCGGCCCGGGTGCCGTGCTGGGCGATGATCGTCGCCGTGTCGGCGAAAAGGTGATTGCCGAAGGTGTGGTCGCCATGGAAATGAGTGTTGACCAAGTACTTCNCCCCGCCACGACTGAGGCCGTCCACTGCGGTGCGCAGCAAGGTCGCGCGCCGCTCGGTGGCCGCGGTGTCGACGAGCAGGATGCCGTCGTCACCCACCACCACGCCAGCGTTGTTGAGACACCAGCCTCCGTCCGGCTGGACATAGGCGAACACGCCGTCCGCCACCTCCGTCATACGTGCCGCCACCGCGCTGGCGGCGGCGCGAGTCGCTGTCACCGGACTTCCCGCTCCTCGGTGGAGGATACGGGCGCCGCCGCGCCGGCCAGCGTCCGGCGGCTATTGGCCCCCAACGCGTCCCGGAGGTAGCGGCGTCCCTCGGCGAGAGAACTGCTCGGGCCGAGCACCGTGCGCAGCGCGTCCGGGTCCAACACGACGGTGTGTCTCGCCGTGACCGAGTCGGGCCCGTCCGGCACCCGATGGAAGATCCACACCCCGCTGTGCCCGAGAAGCGTCGAGGGTGGCCGGGTCTGCTTGTAGGCGATTCTGTCGTTCGCCAGGCACACCCGCACCGACCGGGCGGTGTGCGTCGACCCGTCATCGCCGCTGACCGTGTCCATCTCCAACTGTTGGATGCCCGGCATCTCCTCGGTGAGCACCACACGGCGAACGTGCGGGAGCTGATCCGGCCAGCGGTCCGCCCGGTCGATGAAGTCGTACGCCTCCTCGGCCGACCCGGTGAGCTCGACGGTGTCCTCGAAGGTGAAGACGACTTCCGCGACCGGATGACCGAGCTCCGCCACCCGGCGCAACGCCGCCAACTCTTCGACGCTGTTGCGTTCCAGGGCCGCACTGATCCACTGGACGGCAGCGGCGTCGTCGTCCACCGCGGTGAACTCGTGGTCCAGGATCACCTCGGTGCGGCCACCGGGCAAGGGCAGGACCTGCCAGCGTCCGCTCATCGCCGCCACCGGTGGCTGGCTCCGTTCCTGGCGGAAGCCGATCGTCCGCAGGTGCCGGTCGACCTCACGCCGCGACGTCCACGTCTTGACCTCGCCGCCGACCAGGGCCCAGAGCTGGNAGTGTTCCTCGCTCTCCGTACGCTCGAGGTAGCGCAAGAAGATGTTCGGACCGAAGATCGCCGGCCACCGTTCAGCCTCGGTGAGCAGTTCGAAGACCAGGTCCGCCGGGGCCGCCACCACTTCTCGATGCGATGTCCGGTGCTTCGTAGGCACAGTAGGCGCACCCTTCACGACGTCTGCCGCAGCCGCTCGGCGCTGTTGACGGCGGCGAGCACGGCCTCCGGCGTACGCAGCTCCATGACCTGCTCGTCCGGCAACACGATGCCGTAGCGGCGCTGGATCTCGGCGGCGAGCTCCAGCAGGGCGAGCGAGTCGTAGCCGAGTTCGGTGAACTCCTGGACGGCGAAGTCGCCGTCCAGGGTTCCGCTGTCGTCGGCGCCGGAGTTCTCGACCAGAATCTTTTTCAGGTCCTCGAGGGTTATCAGAGACATGTCTTTCCCTTCGTGAGAGTGCGCGCGCTTGACCTGATCGGTGACTGGCGTGTGCCGGTGTCCGCGAGGATCTGGTCAGGCACGGACGACGACGGCGGAATTGAAGCCCCACCGGCCACGGGCCAGCACCAGCGCGACGGTCATGTTCCGCTCGCGCGGGGCGTTCTGAACGAGATCGATCCGATGTCCAGCGGCGACCTGCGCGTCGTGTGGGGTCGGCGGGATCACGCCCTCGCGCAGGGCCAGACAGGCGGTGACGACGTCGAGGGGGCCGCCGCCCGAGAAGAGCCGCCCGGTCCCGGCCTTGGGGGCGGTAACGGGCACCCCGTAGGGGCCGAACAGCCCGGTCACCGCCTCGGCCTCCGCACGGTCGAGCTCGGCGGTGCCGGCGGCGTCGGCGAAGACGACCCCCACGTCGGCGGTCGTGACCCCGGCGTCCTCGAGGGCCAGTTCCGCGGTCCTGCGCAAGCCCGGCGGTCGGCCCGACCCCGGGGCGGGGTCGAAGGTCGCCGCATACCCGGCGATCTCGCCGTACCGGGAGCGGTCCCCGCGCCCGTCCAGGCTCTCGCCGCCCTCCAGGACGAGGATCGCACCGCCCTCACCCGGGACGTGCCCGGAGGCCGCCGCGGCGAACGGCAGATACGCCTGCCCCGGATCATCCGTGGTGCTCACCGTGCCGCTGGAGAGATGCGCGCCCCGGCCCCACGGGCCGAGTGCGGAGTCGACGCCGCCGGAGATCACCAGGGGCGTGCCCCGTCGGATCGCCCGGCGGGCGTAGCCGATGGCGTCCAGCCCGCCTGCCTGCTCGCCGACGAGCGCCGTGCCCGGTCCGCGCAGGCCGTGCCGAATGGACACCTGTCCCGTCGTCACGGCGTAGAACCAGGCGAACGACTCGTAGACGCTGACGTGCTGGGGTCCGTCGTGCCACAACTTGTCGAACTCGCGGTGGGTGAAGTCGAAGCCGCCGCAGGCATTCGACGTCATGACGCCCATGTCGTACTCGTCCCGATCGTCGGGGCGCACACCCGCGTCGTTGATTGCCCAGTCGGCCGCGGTGAGCGCCAGCCGGGTAGAGACGTCGGTCTGGGGCAGCAACCGGCCCGGAAGGTGCCGGGCGGCATCGAAGCCGGTGATCCGGCCGGCGAGCGCCCCGACATGCCGGTCGTCGAATCTCGAGATGCCGGAGCGCCCCGCTAGCGTCGCCGCCCAGTACTCCGCGATACCCAGCCCGGTCGGCGCGACCACGCCGACTCCGGTGACGAAGACCCGCTGCGTCATGCTGCCCGTCCTCCGGGCTGACGAAGCACCATTGCGCTCTGAAACCCGCCGAACCCGCTGCCGATCGTCAGCACCGTGTCGAGGGTGGCCTCCCGGGCCACGCGCGGCACGTAGTCTAGGTCGCATTGGGGGTCCGGCAGCCGTAGGTTCGCGGTCGGGGGGATGACGCTGTACCGCAAGGCGAGAGCGCAGGCGGCCACCTCGATGGACCCGATCGCGCCCAGGGAATGGCCCACCATCGACTTGATCGAGCTGATCGGCACCCGACGCGCGTGCTCACCGAGGCTGGCCTTGACCGCCGCTGTCTCGTGTAGATCGTTCTGTCTGGTACCCGAGCCGTGCGCGTTGACGTAGTCCACGTCCGACGGATCGAGCCGGGACTGGGCGAGCGCGGTGCGGATCGCCTCGGCCATCTCCCTGCCGTCCGGCTTCAGACCGGTCATGTGGAAGGCGTTCAACCGGGTGGCGTACCCGGTGACCTCAGCGTAGATCTCGGCGTTGCGACGCCGGGCGTGCTCGTACTCCTCGAGCACGAACATGGCGCAGCCCTCGGCGAGGACAAAGCCGTTGCGCGATCGGTCGAACGGGCGCGAGGCCGTCGCCGGTTCGTCGTTGTACGACGTGGTGGCTTTGATGGCGTCGAAGCACGCCAGCACGATGGGTGAGATCGGAGTGTCTGTCGCGCCCGCTGCCATCACATCCACTACGCCGTCCTCGATGAGGTGCAGCGCGTGGCCGATCGCGTCCAATCCGGAGGTGCACCCGTCGGAGACCATGGTGACCGGGCCCTCCGCGCCGACGGTCCAGGCCACCTCGGCCGCCATCACGCTGGGCACCATGTGATCGAACATGTGCGGCGTCAGGTGCCGGGTGTCCATCTCGCGGGTTCGGCCGCTGTCGAACAGCACGAGGTACTCGGCTTCCAGAGAGGTAGCCGCCGCGACAGCGCTGCCGAGGCTCACCCCGATCCGGTGGGGTTCCACCCGGTCCAGCTCCAGACCGCTGTCCTCGACCGCGTCGCGGGTGCAGACCACCGCGAACTGGGCCGCCCGGTCCATCCGGCGGATCTGCCGTGGGGTCAGCCCTTCGGCCTGGGCATCGAAGTCGACCTCACCGGCCACCTGGCTGCGGAACGGCCCCGCATCGAAGAAGGAAATCCGCCGGGTCGCGGTCCGGCCGGCCGTCAGAAGGTTCCAGAAGTTCTTGGCTCCTCCGCCACCGGGTGCGCGTACTCCGATCCCGGTGATCACCACGCGCCGGTTCGGTTTCATGAATTCCTTTCCCCGTGGAGTAGTCACCTGTCGTTCACCGCCTCCGCCGCATGGCGGGCGAAGCCACCCGCCCGCGCGGCGAACTGGAGACCGCTGTGGCCCGCCCCGCAGACGACGTCCCGCCAGAACCGTCCGAGATCCTCGCCGTCGGCCTGCCCTCGGCTANCCGAGCCACGCATCAGCCGGTCCACCGCAGCGGAGAGATACTCCGCGGCCAGCGCGCAGTCCCGACCGTTACGGGACTCCTCGTAGGGCGTCACCGCGCCCTCGTCGAGCACCTGCGCCACCCGTTCCAGGAGCAGGCCCGCCGTGTCGATCTCCCCGCCGGAACGGGCCAGCACCATGTCGTACGCCAGCCGGTCCACCGGGCCGGATATGGCCGGGCCGGGCCGCTGCAACTTCGGTCCGATCAGCGACCACCACCGGTGCAGGGCGCCGCGGGCCGCCCCGAGCAGTGGACCGGTGAGAGTAAGGCCGTTGGCCGCCTTCATCGGTACCTGATGGCAGGGCGCGTCCTCCCCGGGAGCTGGCCCGTCGGCGAGCACCCGCAGGGACACCGAGTGGGACGCCGGAACCCGCACGTCGTCAAGAACGAGCGTGTTGCTGCCGGTGGCACGCATGCCCACGTTGAACCACGTCGGTTCGATCCGGTACGCCGGCCGCGGCACCGCGAAGAACCGGTACTCGTCCCGGCCGTCACGGACCGCCCGGGCGCACACCAGGGCCCAGTCCGAGTGGTCGACGCCGCTCACGTACGGCCACTGCCCGTTGAGCCGCCACGAGTCGCCCCCCGCAGCCGCCTCTCCCCCGGGCATCAGCCCCGCGACGATCAAGGCGNCCGGGCCGCCGGCCCAGACGGCAGCGCGGCCCGCTTCCGGAAGATAGGCTGCCATCCGGGCGGCCGCGGCGATCAGTGACGCCACCCAGGCCGTCGAGGCGCAGGACGCGCCGATGGTGGCCACGGCGGGCAGCAGAGCACCGAAGGTGCCACTGTCCCCCCCGTACCGCGTGGGCACGAAGTGCCGGGCGAACCCCGCGGCGAGCACGGAGTCGATCGACGCACGCGGGAGTCGCCGGTCGGTCTCCGCCTCACGCACGTGCTTGGCGGCCGACACCGCCGCCACCTCCGCCGCCGCCTGCAGAGTGGAACCGGCCGTGGTCAGCTTCATGTCTGCCTCCGGTGGTACGGCACTGGACCTCAGTAGTTGCCGAGACCGCCGCAGACGTTGATTGCCTGGGCGGTCACGGCGGCAGCCTCGTCACTGACGAGGTACTCGACCATCGCGGCGACCTCGTCCGGCCGGACATAGCGGCCGATCGGGACACGCGCGGTCACCCGGTCGTGCGCCTCGGCCTCGGTGACGCCCCAGAGCTTGGCGTAGGTCCCACGGACGGTCTGTGCCATGGGCGTCTCGACGAAGCCGGGGCAGACCGCGTTCATGGTGACGCCGGTCTTGGCCAGTTCCAGGCCCCATGCCTTGGTCAGGCCCACCACACCGTGCTTCGCGGCCGAATATGGTGCGCCGTTCTGCACTCCCTGCTTGCCCCCTGTGGAGGCGATGTTGATGATTCGCCCGCCCGCCCGGCCGGCCAGGCCACCGGCGCGCAGCGCTTCCCGGGTGACGATGAAGACGCTGTTGAGGTTGGTGTTGATGACGTCAAGCCACAGCTCGTCGGCGATCTCCGCGGTGACGCCGCCGCCGCTGCGTCCGGCATTGTTGACCAGAATGTCCAGCGGCCCGAACCGGTCGACGACCGCGCAGATCAGATCGGTGACCTGCGTCCCGTCCGTGACGTCGCAGGCCCGGCCGTCCACGGCGAGGTTCTGTTCCTGTAGTGACTTCACCGTCGCGGCCACATTGTCAGCCGATCGCGCGCAGAGGTACACCCGGGCGCCGCGACGCGCGAGCCGGGTGGCAATCTCCAGTCCGATACCGCTGGTGGCACCGGTGACCAATGCCACCGGCTGGCTCTGCTGGCTCATGTTTCCTCCGATGACTCCGCCATGGTCGGCCGACCCCGACATTGCGGCAGCCCTCTCGAAACGCGGTCGAGCCGTCGTGGAGCACCGGATGGGCCGCCGGGCGGCCGTTTCGAGTGCCTCTCAACCCACTCGCATTAGTTTCGCCGCAGCCCGGACCGCGGCCCGGCCGCGGGTCATCAGGAGAGGAAGCCAATGTCCGCCACCGCGATCAGCACCGATGTCTACACGCAGGTCCAGCAGTTCTACGCCCGGCAGATGCACGCGCTCGATGCCTGCCGCTTCGACGAGTACGCGGCCACCTTCACCGAGGACGGCGAGTTCAGCCACACGCCGGGGCGGCCCGCGGCCCACACCCGGGACGGCATCGCACGCGAGCTGCGGGCTTTCCACGAGGAGCGTTTCGCCACCGAGCCGGTGCAGCGCCGCCACTGGTTCAACATGATCCACCTGATCGAGGCCCCGGACGGGAGCCTGCGGTCCACCTTCTACGTGCTCGTGGTGACCAGCCGTCCCGGTGAGCGCCAGCCCGAGATCGCGCCCAGTTGCGTTGTCCACGACGTGCTGATCCGCGCGGACGGGGGGCTACTCAACCGGTCCCGGCGGGTCGAGCACGACTACCTGCTTGACCTCAAGCGCACTTGAGATTGCAGGCTGTTTCTGACGTCCCCGGCCCTGATGGGCCGGCGTCGGAACATCCGGAGAGGAGATCCATGCGGGCCGCGGCATTCTACACCTTCGGTGGTCCGGAGGTGCTACAGGTGGTCGAGGTTGCCACACCCGAAGCTGGGCCGGGAGAGGTTCGGGTCCGAGTCGAGGCGGCGGGCGTGCAAGCGTACGACTCGTCGGTACGGTCCGGCTGGACACCGCCGGGGCAGACCCTGCGGTTCCCGCAGATAGTCGGCAACGACTTCGCCGGTGTCGTCGACGAGATCGGCACCGGCGTCACAGACTTCCGGATCGGCGACGAGGTGCTCGGCTGGGCCATGCTCGCCAGCTGCGCCGAGTACGTCGTCGTCCCTCCAGAGCAGGTCGTCTCCAAGCCGTCCGGGATGACCTGGCCGCAGGCGGGCACCCTGTCGGCGTCGGCGCAGACCGCACACACCGCGCTGGACGAACTGAAGGTCAGCGTCGGCGACACTCTGCTGATCCACGGCGCCTCCGGCGGCGTCGGAACGGTCGCGGTGCAGCTGGCCCTGGCCGCGGGCGCGACGGTGATCGGAACGGCCGGCCCGGCGAACCAGGACTACCTGCGCTCGCTGGGGGCCACACCGACCACCTACGGCGACGGACTGGTCGACCGCGTGCGAGCCCTGGCACCCGGTGGTGTCGACGTCGCCCTGGACGCCGCGGGCGGCGCGGCCCTGGATGCCTGCCTCGAGGTGGTCGCCGACCGGAGCCGGATCGGCACCCTGGTGGATTTCGCCCGGGCGGACGAGCTCGGCGTACGATTCCTGCGCAGCCAGCGCTCGGGTCAGCGGCTACGGGCGATCACCGACCTGTACCGCGCCGGGCGACTGACGCTGACCGTGTCGGAGGTCTTCCCACTGGACCGGATCGCCGACGCGCACCGTCGGATCGACACCGGCCATGCCCGCGGCAAGACCGCCGTCCTGCTCCGGGGGTGAGCGGCGTGCTGATCGAGGTCTTCTACGACGTGCTGTGCCCCTGGTGCTACATCGGTAAGCACCGGCTGCGGCGGGNCCTGACGGNTTTTNCCNGCCGCGNCGAGGNTCGACTGCGGTGGCGCAGCTATCAGTTGTCACCGGACGAGGGGCGCATCCCTGGCCCGACCGCCGCCGAGGCGATGGCCACATGGACCGCACCGGACCAGCTGCCCGTGCGGCTGGCCCTGATCGAGCAGCTCGGCACGGACCTGGGCTTGGCTATCGACCTCGACAAAGCGCGTCCCGTCAACACTTTCGACGCGCATCGGCTGACCCATTTCGCGGCCGACCATGAGCGGGCCGATGCGCTCGTCGAGGCGCTGCTGCGGGCCTACCAGGCGGAGGGGCGGAACGTCGCCGACCACCTCGTCCTGCTGGAGTTGGCGCACGAGGTGGGCCTGCCCGAGGAGGAGACGGGCGCGGTGCTCGCCGGTGACCGCTACGCCGACGCCGTCATCGCCGATCAGCGCCGCGCCGCCGAGTTGCGGGTGAGCGGCGTGCCGACGCTCGTCGTCGACGGCGGCCGGCCGTTCTCGGGCATGCAGCCGCCGGAGATGGTCCGCGCCGAGTTGGACCGTGCCGCAGCGGCCTCCAGCGTCCGGTGACCGATCCACCGCCGGGCGGGGCATCGCCGATGGGCGATGCCCCGCCCTCGGGTGCCGCTTCCGGCGGTACTCCCGGACCGGTCAGAACGTGAGGCCGTGCACGCTCGCCACCTGGTGGAACGCCTCGATGGTAGCCGGCAACGCTGCCAGGGCACGGCGGTATCCGGCCCGCGCTTCGGCGAGCTCCGTACGAACCGACTCGTCGTACAACACGGCCTCCAAAGCCGTGCTGACGGACTCCTCGTCGAGGATTTCCTCGTGGACCATCGTAGCCGCGAACGGGTTGCCGCTCCACGTCGGCCGGACGAGATCGTTCCACCGCATCGGCCAGGTTTGGTACGACGGCAGGGGCCCGGGATAGGCGTCCAGCCACGAGCGTACGGCGGGGCTGGGCTCCCCGATCGCAGCGTGCAGACGTTCGACGCCGTTGTCGTCCGCCAAGTCGAAACCGTTGACGACGGCCACCCCGGGCACATCGGTCCACACCGCCCGTTCCAGGGCAAACGACGGCAGCGAGAGCGCCAGAACGGCGTCCGCGGCGCCGAGCAGGTCGAGGTACTCCCGCGCGCCGTAGCGGGGCCGCCGGTGCAGCCGGCCCTCCGGAAGGCGGCCGAAGGCTCCGAAGTCCGGGCCGGCGACGAGGAACTCGGTGGTGGCCGGCAGCCGGGTGAGGTAGTGCAGCACCAGTTCCGGGATACGCGCCGCCAGTTCCCGGGGCACTGTTGCATCGGCGGAGTCCGTTGTCCCACGGCCGCCGTCCGGTCATGATCGAGTGATGCGTCGGCGTCGTGCCTGTCCACCGGTCCCAGTGTCGGAGTTCGCCGGCTTCCGGTTCCCACCCGAGGTGATCGTCCTCGCCGTCCGCTGGTATCTGCGGTACGCGCTGTCCTACCGGGATGTCGAGGAGCTCCTCGCGGAACGCGGCCTCGAGGTTGATCACGTCACGGTGTACCGGTGGGTGCGGCGCTTCACGCCCCTGCTGGTCGACGCGGCCCGGCCGTGCCGGCACCGGCCCGGTGACAGGTGGTTCGTGGATGAAACCTACGTCAAGGTCTCCGGCCGGTGGACGTACGTGTACCGGGCTGTTGACCAGCACGGGCAGGTCATCGACGTCCTGGCCAGCACCCACCGCGACCAGGCCGCCGCCCGACGCTTCTTCGCCCGGGCGCTGANGCACGGGCGCCGCCCGGTCGAGGTCACTACGGACAAGGCCGCGGTCTACCCGCGGGTCCTCGACGAGCTACTCCCTGGGGCCTGTCATGTCGACGCCGCCCGGGAGAACAACCGGATCGAAACCGACCACGGCCGGTTGACAGCACGGATCCGGCCGATGCGCGGACTGAAACGCCTCCGCTCCGTCCAGACCGTCAGCGCCGGACACGCCTTGGTCCAGAACATCCGCCGCGGCCACTACGAACTCGGAATCGACAGCAGCCCGCACCTGAGGTTGGCAGCCGCGTTCACCGAACTCGCCGCAGCCCTCTGACCAGCAGACATCCGGCCCGTTGGCATACCCAGCTTCCCCATAATGCAACAGCGCCTGTAACAGTGCCGATGCCGCGCCGTACCGGAGCATCCGCGCACCGACACGCAGGTAGCACAAGTGCTACCCTCGGAGGGTGGACGAGATAGGGCTTCGAGAGGTCCGGCAGAACGCCAGCGACCTGGTGCGCCGCGCCCAGGCCGGTGAACGGCTCACCATCACCGTGGCCGGCCGGCCAGCAGCCGTCCTCGGCCCGGTGAGTCCGCGTACGTGGCGGCGCTGGGACGATCTGGCTGATCTCTTCGCGCAGCCGGAGGACACCGACTGGCCGCAGGACCGCACCCTCGTCGACAATTCCCTCACGGATCCCTGGGGGCGCCGATGACGCGCGGCGTCCTCGACACCAGTGTCCTGGTCGCCACAGACGTCACCCCCCTCCCCGGCGAGCTGGCCGTCAGCGTCATCAGCATCGCCGAACTCCAGTTCGGCATCCTCGTCGCCAGGACGCCCCAGGCCCGCGCGACCCGGCTCGCCCGCCTCAGCGCGATCCAACGACGGTTCGACCCGCNGCCCGTCGACGACGCCGTCGCCGACAGCTACGGACGTCTCGCCGCCCGTGTCGTCGAAGTCGGGCGCCAGCCACGCGCACGCACCATGGACCTGCTGATTGCGGCCACCGCCCACGCCCACGGAGCCAGCATCTACACCCGCAACGCCGCCGACCTCGCCGGCCTGGAAGACCTCCTGAGGATCGTCACGATCTAGGCTGGCGCTGTTGCATTATGGGGAAGCTGGGCATGCCAGCGGCCGGGACGACCGTCGGTCAGACAGCGGCGGCGAGTTCGGTGAACGCGGCTGCCAGCCGTATCTGCGGCCTGGTGTCGATCCCGAGTTCGTAGTGGCCGCGGCGGATGTTCTGGACCAGCGCGTGGCCGGCGCTGATCGTCTGGACGGACCGCAGTCGTTTCAGTCCGCGCATCGGTCGGAGCCGTGCTGTCAACCGGCCGTGGTCGGCTTCGATCCGGTTGTTCTCCCGGGCGGCGTCGATGTGGCAGGCCTCGGGTACCAGCTCGTCGAGGACCCGCGGGTAGACCGCGGCCTTGTCGGTGGTGACCTCGTCCGGGCGGCGCCCATACGTCAGCGCTCGAACGAAGANTCGCCGGGCGGTTGCCTGGTCGCGCCGTGTGCTGGCGAGGNCGTCGATGACCTGCCCGTATTGGTCGACCGCCCGGTACACGTAGGTCCAGCGGCCGGAGACCTTGACGTAGGTCTCGTCGACGAACCACCTTCCGCCAGGACGGTGCCGGCACGGCCGGGCCGCCTCCACCAGCAAGGGCGTGAAGCGCTGCACCCACCGATAGACCGTGACGTGGTCGACCTCGAGGCCGCGTTCAGCGAGCAGCTCCTCGACGTCCCGGTAGGACAGTACGTACCGCAGGTACCAGCGGACAGCGAGGACAATCACCTCAGGTGGGAACCGGAACCCCGCGAACTCCGACACCGGAACCGGTGGACAGGCACGACGTCGACGCATCACTCGATCATGACTGATCGACAGCCGCAGGACAGCGGACTCCGCCGATGCAACAGTGCCTCGGCGAGGCGATGCGTTCGCTGCACGACTGCGCGGTGGAGATGGTCCTCCGTGAGCGTGAGGAGCCGGGCAACGGCGCTCTGGGTGCCCTGACCGTGGTTCGGGACGAGGACGGCACAGGGTTCTCCGACGAGGAACTGGTGTCGACCGTCCTGCTGACCGCGATCGCCGGTTACGAGAGCACGGTCGTCCAGATCGGCAACGGGTTCCTGGCGATGTTCCGGCATCCGGAGCAGATGGAGCATCTGAAGCGGGGCAGGACGGACATCGCGGCGGCGGTCGAGGAGATCCTCCGTTATGCCCAGTCCAGCACTGGCTTCGCCGGCATGACGTACGCGATGGCCGACGTGGAACTGGGCTCGGTCACCGTCCCCGCGGGTGCCACGGTGTTCGTCTCGCTGGACTCCGCTGCCAGGGACGAGGCCCATGTCGACAGCCCGCAGCGGTTCGAGCTCTCCCGCGGTTCGGCCCGGCATCATGTGACGTTCGGCAGCGGACACCACTACAGAGCTTGAATGGTCAGGGTCTGGCTACGGCGGTTCCGGGTCGATGATCAGTTCGGTCTGGCCGAGGAAGCCGGCGATCAGGTCGGGCCG
>NZ_JPHT01000046.1:3074-28540 GCF_000733325.1 Frankia sp. Allo2 | reverse complement strand
CCCGGACGATCCCGAGCACTGTCACGGTCCACGTCCTGACGAGCCTCACCCTCGACGCGGTCACACCCGCTGATCTCGCGGGCTACGCCCGAGGGCATTGGACGATCGAGAACAAGGTCCACTGGGTGCGCGATGTGACGTTCCGTGAGGATGCCTCGCGGGTTCGGACCGGCCCACTGCCCCGCATCATGACCACNCTCCGTAACCTGATCATCGGGCTGATTCGCCTCGCTGNCCATAACCGCATCGCCCNGACCATCCGCAGAATCCGACACGACAACGCCCTGCTCCTGGCCATCCTCACTCTCGACAACCCCGCTGACCTGCATCAATGACTTTGCGGGTCACCCTGGGTGTCCAGGCGGGTACGCAGGACGCCGTCCTGCACATCGCGGGCCGCGTTCCGTAGGCGGTGCCATTCGGTTTCGGGAACGGGCCCGGGGCATCCGTCACGCAGTTCGGCGTAGACAATCTTCGCGAGTCGGGTGCGTTCGCCGGCTACATTCCGTTGGCCCGACCAGATCTCGTAGGCCATTTGGTAGGCCGCCAGGGATGGGGCGAAAAAGCTAAGGAGGACGCCGAGAAATGTCGCCTTCGGAGCGACGAGGCCGACGATCACGCCGACAGCGGTCCAGAGAATCGCTGCGGTAGCGATGAAGTAACTATAGCGGTAGCGCAGGCGAGCGTCCCAGGCGAGGTTCTGTTCCTGCGCTATGAGGACGTCGTAAGGGTGGTGGACGTCGTTCGTGGGATCGTACCAGCCAGCGGTGATGCGCTTGTCCTTCGCACCACCTCGGCGGAGTTTGCGTGCCAGACGGCGGACGTCGGGTTCCGCGATTGGCTCGCCCGCGACCGTGGCGCGCCATGGAAGGTGAAACAGGGCGATGTCGAACATCTCCTGGAGCAGGGCGCCCTGGCGGGCGGTGTTCCCGGCGAGGCCCTTGAGCAAGAAGGCGGAAACGACGAACCAGAAGAACCCGACTATCGAGACGACAGTCCGACCGTGTCCGATGAGCGTAATCAGGACACCCGCAGTCGCGAGCACGACGGCTGCGCTGACACGTACAGCTTCCAGGCGTTGGCCGCGCTGGTGGCTTGCCGCCGCGGCGCGCTGGATGAGCATCATGTCGTCGTCGAATTGCCGCTCGTGGATGGCCCGAGGCGGTATCCCTTGGACGCCTCCGGGATCGGTCGAGAGGTTCATGGCCTAGTCATCCGGTCACCGAACAGCTTCTTCCACTGGTCGTAGGCGGCGCGTTCCTGGCCCTCGTCTTCTAGGTCGACCGCCGTCTCCGCGATGCGGCGAGCCCGGTCGAGTGCGTTCGCCGCAGCGAGTTTCTCGGTCGTGTTCATGACGGCGTTGACGTCTCCGCCCAGGCCGGCGGGGTCGGGCCACACGTCGCCGATGCGCTCGGCGGCGGTGCCCAGGAACAGCACGATCTCGTCCTGGTAGCGCCCGATCGGCNGTTTCACCAGGGACTGGGCCATGACCTCCAGTAGGAAGGAGGGCGACACGGGCTCGCCAAGCTCGCGGTTAATGCCCTTGATCATCTTGACAAGGGGCACGTAGTTGCCGCCACAGTCGGCGTTCTTGGCGATGCTCAGCTCGTGGTGGCGCTTGGGGTTGGTCGCGATCCAGTCGCCTGCTGAGGGGTTGGGGATGTAGTAGCCGCCGCCATTTCGCTTGAACGAGGGGACCACGTCGATCGACATGACCTCGTCGTTGGGGCCGTAGGGAATGACGACGGCCATGCCGTCGCGGGCAGCGGCGCTCCATTTCCGGCGGATAAGGGTCTCCAGGGCGTTGATGACCTCGATAGGTGCCTGGTCTCGGAAGCCGGCCTGGGGACCGTGGGCGTCGATGACGACAAAGATGTCGATGTCCTTGAGGCGCTTGGTCTTGGTATCACGCCGGTAGCTGCCGGTGAGGAAGTCGTCGGCGAGGGCCCAGTGTGTCCGGACGAAGTCGCGGATGGCCTCGTGCCGTGCCTTTGCCAGGTTCTGCTCGGTCTGGGTGATCTCCAGGTTGTGCCTGAGTTTGACGAATGCGTCGTCGACGTACCCCATGGGGCGTGTTCCTGCTCTCGGTGTCAGCTGAAGTAGTACCGCATGCCAGTCGAGGCGCGCGGGGCGGAGCCAAGCGTGCCGAAGGTGATGCTTTGCAGGCCGTCGGTGCTCGCACGCTGGCCGGGGCCCCACCCTGGCTGCGGGGTGTGGGGCGCGTTGAAGGTGCAGATCAACCGATGGGTGGTGCCCGTTGGCACCCGGTCGAACTTGGCGCGGAACCGTGCGGCGCGGGCTCGGGATGCGGTGAACTCGGCATTGCCGTTCCCGCCTGCGGTGTAGGACACCGGAAACTCGATCACCGGTGCGACTGTGCCCGACGGCTGGTGACACTCAAGGACGACCGTGTCGAGCGAGCCCTCCTCGATCCACGCTTTGATCGCGTCCTCGTTCTGCTTCCAGTCACGGCCGAACAAGGTCGTGTCGATTTTCAGGTCAGCGAGGATGTCGGTGATGGTGCCGAGAATGATGTCGGTCAGGTGCGTTGCGGTGTGGGCGCGGGTGTAGTTGTAGGTGATCGTGGAGGTCATCGTGCGGCCACGTCCCACCGAAGAGCTTCGAGGTCAACAAGCGGTCCGGCGTTCTCCGACTGCGCCTCCGACGGCGGGACGGCCGTGGATAGCCGAGGGTGCCTGTCCGCTGCGGCACTCACCTGCTGCTGAAGCGGGGTCGGAGACGGAAGGTAGATCGTGAATTCGGTGGCGCCTGCCGCGCCGGGAACGGCGTTGAGGTTCTCCTCCGCCGTCAGCGCCGCCGTGCCGGACACCGTCGTGATTTCGCAGTGCACCTTTCCGGCCACCAGTATGATCGCGTGCTTGTTCAGGTGACCTGCCGCGATCAGCATCCGCCCGACGGCCTCGGCGGCTGCCATCGCCTCCAACGCCTCGTCTCGAGACAGGGCGGGAGCCTGAGCCACGGTGTCCGCGACCAGGTTTGTGATCACTGTCCAGGTTCCGCTCGCGCTGCGGACAGGAGAGGCCGCCACCTCCCTAGAGCGCCGCACGGGACGCCTCCGGTCGGTCCGTGCCCGCGAGGGCGTCGCGGATCGCGGCCTCCAAGTCGTCCTCGGTCAACCTGCCGGGGTCCAGCACGGTGTCCAGCCGCTGAGCCAGCGCTTCGAAGACCGCCTTCCGCGCACGGCGGCCGTCCAGGCCCTGAGCCAGTTGCGCGACACGGTCCAGTACGGCCGAGCGTGCCAGTTCCCCCAGAGGCGGGTACTTGTGGGNGNGCGTGAACAACGTCGAGGCGAGGATCTCCCGTAGCGCCTGCGGCTCGGGGNGCGGGNCGAGGATGGCGGCGTCGGAGCGGGAGAGGAACGCCTCGTCCAAGGCCGCGGTGAAGTTGCTGGTCGCGACGAAGAACAGGTGCGCGTGCATCGCGGCGTTGAGATCCAGGGCAGTGAGCACCGCGTCGGTGGCGCGGTGGACGTCAGCCGGGTTCGCGGCCAGCGACGCTGCCGATCGCGCGACCGCCATCGACTCGACCTCGTCGAGGATCACCACGGTCGGCATGCCGTCAGACGCGAGCGCCGGCACGTACTCGCCGAGCAGTTCGCTGACCCGCTGCTGCGACTGTCCGTGTTCGGCGCTCATGAGCCCATGCGGGTTGATCTCGATCCGTCGGACCTTGCGTCCCGGGATGTACCCGGCGATCTGCGCCGGCAGGCCCCGGGCAAGGGTGGTCTTGCCGGTACCCGGCGGGCCGTACAGCGTGCACAACCCGTGCAACGCGGTCACCGCGAACGGCAGGTCACGGCGCATGAGCAGCGACAACAGAGCCTGGTTACGGAGCCGCTCCTTGATCGTCGCTGGCACCACGATGGCCTCCCACAACGCGGACTCAGACGAGTCGGCGGCGACCACCTCGTCCGACAGCACACACTCCTGAACCTTCACCGGCTCAGCTCCAGATCTCTGCGCAGGGTTGGTTACCTCAGATATGAACATCATCTTCTCTACGACCGGTAGAGTACACGACGGCACGGGTGTCCAGTTCGGCACACACCACCCAGGCGTGTCATGCTGGAGCCGAGCCGATATGACCGGCGAGTAACCGAGGTCTGCCTAAGGCGCGAGTGGAGCACCAAGATCGAGAGCTGTGCGCTGATCGGCCGACGTCGACTGACGCGGAGACACCCGAGGTGAACGACCCGCAACTGAACCACGGAGACATCGCGGCTCTGTTCGATCGCACCAGGCTGCGGATGGCACGAGAACTCCGCGGGCTCACCCAGGTACAGCTGGCTCGGGACGCCGGCTCCGTGACGGCCGCCTCGGTCAGCCAGTTCGAGAACGGGCACACCAGGCCCGCCGCTTCCACGCTTGGCCGGCTCGCAGTCGCGTTGCGGGTACCGCCGTCGTTCTTCGCTGCGCCGACCCGTCCCCCTGCCCACGAACAGGCCGACGGGTTCTTCCGCAGCCTTCGATCGACCTCGCCCCGAGATCGCCAACAGGCGCTCGCCTACGTGCATCTCGCGCGTGAACTCACGCTGGAGCTCGACAAGCACGTGGCGCTGCCTGATCTCGATCTGCCACGCGTCATATTCGACGAAGAACGGCCACCTGATTCCGCCGACATCGAGCAGACGGCGGCCCACGTCCGTCATCACTGGGGCGTCGCACGTGGCCCAGTTCAAAATGTTGTACGACTACTAGAGGCAAACGGAATTGTTGTCGTGCGTTTTCGCGTCAGCATCGAGAAAGTCGATGCGTTCTGCGTCGACTTCCCTGACAGGCCCGTTGTCGCTCTCGGTTCGGACAAAGGTCTGCGGGACCGCTCCCGCTTCGATGCCGCCCACGAACTAGGCCACCTGGTCTTGCACGGCGCCACCGGACCGACAGGCGAGAAGGCCACTGAGCGCCAAGCCCACGAGTTCGCGGCCGCGTTTCTTATGCCAGCCGATGACATCAAGTCCGAGCTTCCAGACTCGCTCGACTGGCCTGCCTTTATGCGCCTGAAGACAAAATGGCACGTATCGCTAGCTGCGCTCCTGGTCAGAGCTAAGACACTCGGTGTTATGAATGAACACACCTACGCGCAGGGTTGGAAAACCCTGTCTGCCCGAGGATGGCGGAGAGTGGAGCCAGGTCCCCTCGGGAATCCTGAGGCTCCGGTACTCCTACAACGCGCACTGGAACTTATGGATACGACTGGTGTCTCGTTCGCCGAGTTCATCAATCGCTCCGGACTCCCAGAATCGGATGTCCGGATTCTCNTTAGTCGAGATTTCGGGGAACGTCCCCGCGTGGAGTTCTAGAATTCCTTCGCTATAGGACGGTGTCGCTCTGCAGTCTGCCCGCGACGGCGTAGAGGACAGGGGCGGTTGCAGTCCCCGGGTACTCCAACGCGCCCCGGCCAGCCGGCGCGAGCTGTCGCGGCCACCAGGGCCGCGCAGAGCGTGCACCAGGGGGNGATGACGCCCGTTGGATGGCCACCCCACTCACTCATTGACTTCAGCGCTGTGGGCTGAATCGTCGTTCATACCCGTCTGACTCCGGTTCAGCGGGCCGCCTGGCGCTGCTGCTCTCGCGAGGGCCGAGGCCTTGCGGGTCCAGCCAGTCCGGCTGTCAGCGGACCTGACCGAGCAGGCGATGGTGCGGCGGAGTGCCTGGCGAAGGTGGCCGCAGCCGCAGCTGCGGCGCGGGCCTGCTCATGCTGGCCGGCCGCCTCGCGCCAGACGACGATGGCGGCGGCCAGGTCAGCGAGGGCGGCGAGTAGCCGCAGCCAGTCGGCGTCGCGGTCGTCGTGGTGGAGGCGGCCGAGGCCGTTCAGGTCGCGGGCGGCCGCGCGTAGTGCCCGGGAGAGTGGTGTCGCCGGTGCGGGCCGGTGCCAGGGGGTGCGGCCGGCGCGGGTGAGCTGTTCGGCGGCGGTGGTGAGCGGGCCGGGGCGGCCGTGCTCGCCGGCGCGGGCGGCGGCGGCTGCCAGGGCGCCGGCAGCCGCCGCAGCCGCCGGGTCGGGCGGGCTGTCGGTGGCGTCGGTCGCAGCCTTCGCCGCGGCAGCGAGCGCGCGCCGCTGGGCGCGGCCCGGGAACGCCACGCCCAGCTGCCTGATGGCCGCCGGCTCCGGGCCGCCCGGGTCCGGGGCGCCGGGGGTTTCGGCCCAGCNGGCGCGTAGCTGGGGAAGGGTGAGGTGCTGCGCGAGCCGGCCGCCGCCGTACCAGACCGGCTTGCCTTCGGCGGTGAGATCGCCGGGCAGGGCGACCGCGTAGCCGGTGACGGTCTTGGGGTCAACGCTGCTGTACCGCAGCCGGACCTCCACCCCGGCCTTGCGCAGCGCGGCGAAGAACTCCCCCTCGCCGGCCGCGCTGGTCGCCGCGGCCTCGACCGAGCGGCGCAGCGTGACGCGGGCGGGTATGGCCGAGCCGGCGCGGGCGGCTTTCTCGGTCTCCGCGCGGGTCGGCTGCCGGTCGCCGGTCCGGTTGCGTGGCGCGGTGGTGCGCAGGCCGTAGCGGGCCTCGGCGGCGCGGCAGGCCTCGCCGACCCGGTAGTAGTCGCCGCGGGCCGCGACGGCTCGCCCGTCGAGGCCGACGAGGAACGCGGCGATGTGGATGTGGTCGTCGGCGTGCCGCACGGCCACCCAGCGGCAGCCGGTACCGAGCTCGTCGACGAGCCCAGCGCGGGTCACCATGTCGGTGGCGATCTGCGACCACTCGTCGCCGGTAAGACGGCGGTCTTCGGGGGCAGCACGGACCGAGACATGCCAGACCGGCTTGGCTTGTTTGCGGCTGCCGGTGAGCAGGTCCAGATCGGTCAGCCGTTCGCCGAGCTCGGAGACGTCACGTCGGCCGTTTGGGCGGGTGGGCGGTTCGAGGAACGCGGAGGACTCCGGGCCGCCGGCGTAGCTGGCGACCACATGCGGATCGGTGTGCTCGTTGGCCTGGCCCGGGCCGAACAGGTACCGCAGCAGCCGGCCGGCCCCACGGCCGCGCTGCACCTTCGCGATCACCGGCGGCGGTACTCGGCGACCAGGACATCGACCCGGCGGGCCACGACATTCGTCAGCTCGACCGCCTCCGCCAGACCCGCCGGCATCGGACCGCCCCGACTGCGATGCCACAGCTTGACCGACTGGTTGACGAGGTTCCCGTACTGACGCAGCAGGACGCTGGCATCCACCCACGCCTCCAGCAGCGCCCGATCCACACCCACCACCGCCGGCATCGGCACCACCACCGGCGCCGGGTCGGCCTGGTCCGCCAGGCGCAGGCCCGCCTCGACGAGGTAGCCACCGAGACGCAGCCCGACTCGGGCAGCCGCCGCCTCCAGCTTTTCCCGCTCGTCTGGCGTCATCCTCGCGCTGGCCTTGTCGGTGCGGACCTGCGCCGCATGGCGCCGCCACCGACCCGTCGCCCGCTCACCCATCCCCGGCCTCCAGCCGCGTTCTGACCGTGCACGGTCGGAACGATCGACCTCGGGCTCCGCGTTCCGACAAGTCGGACGAAACGGAGAAGTCGGACTTCTACGCCTAACTTGCTCCCCGCACGCCAGTCGATCAAGATGCTGGCGGCGGGGTCGTGGCTCCAACTCGGAATGTACGTCCCAGCGCAGAGGCCCACTCGTCCGCGGCACCGTAGTCATCGGGTCTCGGCCGGCTCTCGGGCCACAGGCGGTCGCGGATCTGACGAACCCGCAGCGCATGCTCACGAGCAAACCGGTCGCCGCCAGGGGACCGCGCGGCGGCGTTGTCGAGCGCGGCGGCCAGGCCGTCGAGAAGCGCGACCGCGTCCAGAATTTCTGCGTGCAGCGGCGCCGCCGAACCGCGGACCCTCGGCGCATGCTCTCGTGAGGCGACTGCTTGACGCGCCGCGCGGAGCCCCAGGTGCGCGTAGGTCAAAGCAACAGCGGCGATAAGGACGACCACGACATCGAGCACGATCCAGGCCATCCCTCGATGCTGGCGACCAGTCGTCCACCCGTCAGCCGGTTCGGCCCTCCGCTTACGTCCGTAGGCGTGATCAGTCGTGTCAAGTCACCGATCCGTCCGTGCCGGCGCACGCCTCGACAATCGCTTCGACGATGGCGCAGAGGCGGTTAACCGTGCGTCAAGGCCACAGAAGCCAGCCAACGGATCGGACGGCGCGTTGGGTGCGAGGCGGGACGAGCCGTCACGATTGGCGCTCAACTGTCCGAATTTGGATACATGACGCAGGCAGTCCGCTACTGTGTGATCCCGTCGACGCGCGGGGGTGGAGATGGGCTACCAGGAACGGACCTACCACGGCCTTCAAGGGCGCGCCGCAAGGCCGACCGTCTCCCGTGTGACCGGACGCTGGGCGCGACGAGGCGCACTCGCTGAGGACTCAGACGAGTGGCACCCGAGCCGAGTGCTCGTCGAAGTGCCGGCGAGCGGTCCCACAGCGCGCGAGAAGACCGAGGTGCTGCGCCTGCTGTCCCCGCCCGAGGAGTGTGACTTCGGCTGGGGCTACAACGGCCACGGCACCAGCCATACGGCGGCGGCGGTGCTCGCCGACGCGCTCGACGTCGATATCGAGACCATCGCGTTCGTGGGCTCGCGGCCCGACGAGACCCTGGCGGACCTCCGCGAGGATTTCTGCGCCGAGGTGCTGACCGACCTGTGCGACGAGTGGCGACTCAACCGGCGCGCGATTCTGCGCTGGACTGTCGGCTGGTACGCCAAGTACGGCCTGACGAAGGCGCCGCCGATCCTGATCGACCCCGAGTGGACAGGCGAGTAGGTCACAGGAAACGAGACGGAGACTCACGTGGCTTACGTGATTCGTCACAACCCTTCGCTCATCCTTGGCACCTGGCCCGGGTGCGACCCCGAGAATCGTCTCCAAAACGGCTTCCAGACCCATACGGTTCCTACCTACTGGGTGCTGTCCGGCCCAGGCAGCCAAACGAGTCGCACCTACTGCCGGGCTTGCGCCACGCCGGCCATCCTTGCGGCGATCAAGCTCGAAGACATGCGGCCCGAGTACCAGCCGAGAGGATAGGACTCCGATGGTCCCCCAGCGGCCTCTTGCCCTTGCAGCGCCGCGCTGTGCAGCTCACCCACTCTGCGGCCGCATCACCGAGGCACTGCCCAGCTCAGAGCCCGCCGTGGCGCCACCGCCATATCCGGCGCATCGCCCGAGGCTCGATGCCCGGGGGGAACTCCAGCACCGGCAGCACTCCGCCAAGTCATTCACGGCGACATGCACCAACGTGGTGCCCACCCCAACTCCGGCTCCCGACCGGTTCGCACCCGGACAGGTTGCCCAAACCGCGACGAACCGCCATCGCCGCTTTCATTTCATGTCGACGAAGCGGCTGTAGTTCCCTTGGAAGGCGACCGTGATCGTGCCGGTCGGGCCGGTGCTTGATGGAAGCCGAGCGGGCAATGTCGAGACACAGCATCGACTTCCCCAGGGCCGGCCGGCCGCCGATGACGATGACCTGCCCGGGATGCAGGCCGTTCGTCAGCTCGTCGAGATCCGCAAAGCCGGTCGGGACGCCGATCAGCGTGCCGTCGCGGGCTTCGATGGCCTCGATCTCCTCAAGGGCGGGATTGATCAGGTCGCCAAGCGGCTGGGCTGGTGGCAGCTTCGGCGTGCCGGTGACCCGGGTCGTGGCCCGCGCGACCCGCGGTGCGTTGAGCACGACCTGGTCGAGAGTCGTCTCGGTGATCCGCCGGGCCGGCCGGTCGGTGTCTGCCCACGCCCGGATCGCGGCGAGCACCTCCCCGCAGGGAGCGTCCGGCGTGACCCGGGTGTCCAGCACGATCGCGGACTCGTGGTTGCCGCGTAGCCCGGAAAGGGTCAGGTTCGCCGACCCCACCAGCGCCGTCTGCGTGCCGTCGGTCCGGCGGACGTAGTAGCTCTTGGCGTGCATCATCGCCCGGTCGTCGTCGACGAGTACCAGCGTCGCCCGTGTGCCGTGCGGCTCGAACAACCGGGTGAAGGCGGCGAGGTCGCCAGCCGTGACCTGGTCCTCCCGGGCACCGGTGACCAGGTGGGCCTCCCCACCCCGCTCCAGTAGCGCTGCCAGTTGCGGCTCGATCAGCTTCAGGCCGTGCCCGGTCAGGTAGCCGGTCCGCGCGGCGAAGACTTGCGCCTGGTCGAGCTCGGCGAGCAGCCACTGCTCGACGGTGTGATCAGGCCCGCCGACAGCGGTGTCGAGATAGCGCATAGGAAAGGCCCTTTGTCCGCGATGGGTGATGATCGCCACCGTAGACGCCCGGTCCGACAGCGCCTACCTGCTTGTCCCGACAAGTCGGGAACGCTCGGCATGCGGCCCGCGCCCGACCGGTGCCCGCGGGTCAGATGTCATGTCCCGGTGGATCTGCCGCGCGGATCGTCGCGCGCCAGGTGCCTCGAGCGAGGATGATCGCGCCGTCGGGCAGGATCAGAGCGTTCGCGCCGATCCACGGGGCCATGCCGAGGCGTAGCCAGTCGTCGCGGACCCGATCGAGGAGGTCCCACAGCCTGCGCGGGCCGCCCTGGTGGACGAGCGGCCGGTTGGCGCCGACGGCGGTGGCTCTGGCCCATGACCCGTCGGGATGGGCCAGCAGCGCAGTGTGCTGCCCGTCGGGGTCGGGCCGCAGGTAGTGGTGGGTGACGTCGACGCCGGCGGCGAGCGCGAGCATGGTCGACAGCTCCCAGGCGTCCGCGACGTTCAGGACTGGGTACCGGCCGGGGCCGACATGTTCACCTTCGCGGTTTGCGAGCTCGTCGAAGTCGGCCCAGGGCGGCGGATAGTCGGGGCCGCTACGGGTGGCCATGAAACCGGCCCAGTCTCTGGCGACCCGGCCGCGGACCTCCCCGTCCGGGTTCTTCCAGGCGGTGAGGACTATCCAGGTGCCGTGGATGGTGGTCACGAACCGGCCAGTCGGGCGCAATGCGGCGAGCCAGGACGGGGGGATCCACCGGACCGAGACCGTCGACACGAGCCGGTCGTAGCTGCCCGGTAGCTGCCCCGTCGCGTCGACTGTCTCCGCCGCCGGCTGGAGGCCGATCGCGGCGAGCCTGCTGGCCGCTGTGTCGACAAGGTAGGAGTCGACGTCGATCGTGGTCACGTGCCGCTCCCCGTAGCGGGTGGCGAGCAGCGCGGTGCCGTAGCCCGAGCCGGTGCCGACGTCGGCGATGTCGAGACCGTCGGCGAGCTGGGCGTGCTGGTACATCGAGAGCAGCAGCGATGGCTGTGTCGATGACGACGTCGGCCGGCCGACGGGCGCCCCGGCGTCCGGGCCGCTGTGGTCCGCGTGGGCCGGCCCGACCCGGGTCACGAGCGACCGGTCCGCGTAGGCATCGGCGAGCGGGCCGTGGTGCAGTCGCCACCCGGCGCCGTCCCGTTCCCACCATGCCGGCACGAAGTGGTGGCGGGGGACCGCGGCGACGACTGGGTACCAGCGGGAGCCGGGGTGGGTGGCGATATCGGCTAGCGCGCGGGCATGCGGCTGCCAGTGGTCCGTGTTCGTGGTCGTGTTCATGGCTGCCCGANCCTTCCCGCGACAGGCTCAGGCGCCAGCGCCGTCGCCCCGCGTCGGCGCGGCCTGCGCACGGTCCGTGGGCCCGTCAGCGGTGCTTCTCTGCGTCCGTCGCTCACGCCGCCGCTCCGCTACCGTGGGACAGAGAGTGTTGGTCCAGCCTTCGAGACCACGGCATGGGCGCATCTTGTGACCATGGCTGGTCGCGGTGGCCCCGCATGCCGCGTACGGCAGGATGAGCATCATGCAGAGCGACCTCCTCGACCTCGCGGAACGCAATCGGGTGTCGGCCTTGGCGGTCCTCGACCCCAAGACGCAGGAGACGCTTGGTCAGTTCTTCACCCCAGCTCGGGCAGCGTCACTGATCGCGAGCATGCCGCGGCTTCCCGATGAAGGCAGCATCAAGATCCTAGATCCCGGCGCAGGGTCGGGGATGCTGTCGGCCGCGCTCGTCGCTCGGGTGCTGGCTGAGCGGCCGAACCTGGCGGTTCACGTGGTCGCCGTCGAGTGCGACGAGGGCGTGGTGCCTCAGCTCTCGAACACCCTCGAAGCGTGCAAGATCGCAGGCGATGGGCGGGTGACGGTCGAGCTGGTTCAGGCCGACTTCATCGCGGCCTCGACCGGACTTGATGCGGATGAGCGACTTGCCGGGTTCGACCTGGTGATTCAGAACCCCCCCTACGCAAAGCTGGCCGCCTCCTCGGCCTCCCGCACAGCCGTCCGGGAGGCCGGAGCGGACGCACCGAATCTCTACGCCGCCTTCCTCGCACTCGCGGCGCGAGCACTCCGCGACGGCGGACAGCTGGTCGCGATCACGCCGCGGTCGTTCGCTAATGGGCCCTACTTCGGGACCTTCCGCTCATATCTACTCAACCAGATCGCGCTCGACCGGGTGCACGTATTCGCGTCCCGGTCAACCGTCTTCGCGGACACCGGCGTGCTACAGGAGAACGTGATCATATCCGGCACCAAGAACGGTGATCGAGAGACCGTCCTCCTGTCGGCCAGTGATGGTCACGAGGATGACGCGCAGCATCGAGAAGTGGCATATGCCGACGTCGTGCATCCTGACGACCCTCAGAGGTTCGTCCGCATCGCCACCAACGACGAGGACACCGCCATAGCCGAACGGATGATGTCGCTACCACACACCCTTGCATCGCTCGGTGTGACCATATCTACCGGCAGGGTAGTCGACTTCCGATCACTTGAGTGCCTCCACCACAGCCACGTCGACCGTGGCGTACCGCTCGTTTACCCAGGCAACGTGCGCGACGGTCTCATCTCGTGGCCGCGGGACATTCGCAAGGCCCAGTGGTTTGCGCCGATCACTGAGAAGGACGAGCGCATGCTCGTTCCCGAGGGCTGGTACTGCGTCGTGAAGCGGTTCTCATCCAAGGAGGAGCGGCGCCGCATCGTGGCTGCCGTATGGTCCCCCGAGAGCGTCCCGGGCCCTGTCGCGTTCGAGAATCACGTCAACGTCTTTCACATCAAGGGCGGGGGGCTCGACCGCGACCTCGCTTTCGGCCTCTCGATGTGGCTCAACTCCTCGCGGGTCGACAAGTTCTTCCGAACCTTCTCCGGCCACACCCAGGTCAACGCCACCGACCTCCGGGCCATGCGATTTCCCGACAGCTGGTCACTCCGACACATGGGGCACCTTGCTCCGGAGGCGCNCCCGCCGNAAGACGATATCGACGTCATCGTGGCGCAGGCGTTGAGCCCAGCTGGGGCCGCCGCATGAGCACCAACAAGATCGAAGAGGCGAGCCGCGTCCTCGAAGCTCTCGGTATGGATGCGGAGCGGTCCAACGAACGATCCGCCCTCACTCTCCTGGCTCTACTTCGCCTCCGCCCGGACGAGCCGTGGTCAACTGCCGCCGACCCGATGCTCGGAACGCGCGCCATCATGGACTGGATGCGTAACGAGTACGGCCGGAACTACGCTGCCAACACACGTGAGACCATCCGGCGGTTCACTCTCCACCAGTTCGCCGCTGCCCTGCTGGTGCAGCAGAACCCAGACCAGCCAGACCGGCCGATCAACTCGCCGAAATGGAACTACCAGGTCACGCCGCAAGCGCTTGCCGTGATCCAGAAGTATGACACGCCAGAGTTTGACGACGCCGTCACGGACTACCTCGCGACTGTGCCAGGGCTGAAAGCGCAGTATGCGGCTGCCAGAGAGATGAACCGCATCCCCGTGACGCTCCCGCATGGCGAGCCTTTTACGCTCTCTCCTGGCGGGCAGAACGTTCTGATCAAGCAGATGGTAGAGGAGTTCTGCCCGCGGTTCACTCCCGGCGGCGAAGTGTTATACGTCGGTGACGCCGACGCCAAGTGGGCATACTTTGAAGCCGACCGGCNCGCTGCCCTCGGCGTCGCTGTTGACGAGCACGGCAAGATGCCTGACCTGGTGGTCTACCTGCCGGGTCGAGACTGGCTCGTTCTGATGGAGGCCGCGTCGTCTCACGGACCGGTCGACGCCAAGCGCCACAGAGAACTTGCCTCGCTGTTCGCGGACGCCACACCCGGCCTGGTCTACGTCTCCTGCTTTCCCGATCGACGCGAGATGAAGAAATACCTTCATCAGATCGCCTGGGAGACCGAGGTTTGGTGCGCCGAGGACTCAACCCATCTGATCCACTTCAACGGCGAACGCTTTCTGGGCCCATACGACTAGCCGATGAGCCTCGGACGCTCGCCGCGTGCCCCAGATACGTGCAGTAGGTTCCCTGTGATCTTCCAATCGGTGTCGAGCTGTCAGCGGCTTCCCTGGCTGTATGTCAGTAGGCGCAGTGCTGATTTACCAGGTTCGGGTGGCAGTTCTGGCGTCGGCTCGGCGTGGCGTGATCGTGGACGTAGGACCTGATCAGGCACCGGTGATTTCGAGGTCCGGGCCTCGGGCGGTGCAATCGACATGGGTGAGCATGGCCAGGAGTGGTTCGTGACCACCAGTCAGTGCTTGGTCCCACTGGCCAACCAGCTCGTCGAGCATGTGGGTGTACGAGCGGATGGCCACGGTGATGCCGGTCACCGTGTAGGGCGCCGGAACGCCTGCGGCTCGCTGGGCCCAGGTGTCCCACTTCGCGTCGCCGTGACGATGGTGGTTGGTGCCGGCGTCGCGGTCGCGCAGCAGCATCGCGGCGACGAGGACGTGCCTGGCCAGCTGGAGCGTGAGGTGAGCACCGATGAGCATGTCTCCGCGGGCTGCCTTGACCGCGGCCAGGACCGCGTCGAACCGATAGCGGTTGACCAATGTCTCCATAGGGTCGCCCTCGGACGGCGGTGAGGTGGCCGTCTGGCCTTGCGGCTGGTCGCTGGCGGGCGTCCTGACGGTGATGTCCAGCCGTCGTAGGTCGCGGAAGACCAGGCGCGTCACGTGCTTGGTCGAGGCCTCGTTCTCGTCGCAGGCGAACAGCGGCGGCATCTCGCGGAGAAGGCGTTCGACGACTCCGTGAGCGACGCGCCGCGGGTCGTCGGTCACCACCACGAGGTCCAGATCAGACCAGCAGTCCAGATCTCGGGCCGGACCGGCCGCCGAACCGTGAACGTGAACGTCCCGGACCCGAGGATCCCGGCGGGCAAGATCCTCCAGCATCGGCAGAAGGTCCGCCTGCCAGCCGGCAGGTGGAAGTGGAACCTCGTGCACCGTTACGTCCTCCTCACAAGAAGCCGGTCGCGATGAGCCTGACTCTCGCCGCTACCAACGCGCCGGCGTACGACGGCTGGCTCCGTCCGGTTGTCGGCCAGCGCCTCGACGNCCNCCGNCCCACGNCCGCCCCCGCCGCAGCGCGCGTCGTGGGCTCCGTATGCCCGGCGAATCCACCGTCAGCCTGCTCCGAGCGCCGCGAGGCGGCCCACGTCTACCCCGATCGGCTTCCAGTTGCCGGCCAGTGGAAGATCCGCTTGAGAAGTGGAAGATCGTCGCGGGAGCCTACGGCTAGTGATCGAACTCGCCGTCGCGCACGCCCGCGACGAACGCTCGCCACTCAGCATCGCTGAAGAACAGGGCAGCGCCGTCAGGGTCCTTGCTGTCCCGGACAGCACGGCCGCCGTCGGGAAGGGCCGCCACCTCGACGCATTGGGTCTTGTCGCCGCTGTGCGTCGACTTCACCCACACCAAGCGCGAGCCGTCAGCGGTCAGGGGCGCCATGTCGTCATCGCCTTCTCTCGAGCTCTTCGGCAAGGTCAGCTATGACGGCGCACGACGCTGCGGGGCTTAGTGCCAGGGACGCGAGAGCATCGCGCGCCGCGGCGAACGGCGCGGTGTCGGCGACCTCGTCCACGAACGTGCCCGCGCCGCGGTGTTCCAGATGCACGACGGGGCGCGCCCGGTCGAACTCGAAGAGCACGAACGACCCGGTCGTGCCGGGATGGGCGCCGAGGTCGACGGGCAGAACCCGCAGCGTTATCGATGGTCGTGCCGCGACAGCGATCAGGTAGCGCAGCNGGGCGGCNAACACCGCCGCTCCACCGACGGGACGGCGTAGTACGCCCTCGTCGAGCAGCACCTGTAGCACGGGCGGATCAGAACGGCTCAGGATGGCCTGCCGCCCGAGCCGCGCCGCGACCCGACCCTCTGCGTCGTGGGGAGTAAGGCCCGCGCTGGCCATGACCCCGCGGATGTAGTCCGGGGTCTGGAGCAGCCCGGGGACCAACAGCATCTCGACGTTCGTGATTCGGTTCGCCTGGGACTCGAACCCGATCAGCGCGGTGAGGCCCGGGGGCAGTCCGGGCCCGCCGGACGCCCACCAGTCGGGCCGGTCAGCCTCGCGGGCCTGTTCGAGGAGCCGTTCACGGCCGGGGCCTGTGACTTTGTAAACGACGAGCAGCGAGGCGACGTCTTCGACGCTGATTCCGCGCAGCCCGTTCTCCAGCCGGCTAAGCGTGCTGGCCGACCAGCCCAGTCTCTCTGCGACGGCGCGGCTGGTCAGGTTGCGCGCGACGCGCAGATCCCGGAGTTCAGCGCCGAGCCCTCGTGCGCGGACGGATGGCGGTCGCCGAGGCATTTCGCTCCCCTCCTGGGTGCTCGTGGTCGGCTCACCGGCCGACGGCGTCGGCACGCTGGTGGGCAAAGGCGAGGTCCCCGAGCGACTCCAAACTGATGCCGAGCCGCGGACCGCTCTCGCGTCAGGACACCGGCCCCGCGAGCGCCTGGGAAGACTGCAACTGCCAGGGGCAGGCACCCCTGGCCGCAGCGGCGGCGCGGTAAGCGTGACGAGGCCCACCGGAAACGCAAAGGCATGGCGGACGGCGTGATCCGGCAGGCAGCATCTGGATATGCGTGTTCTGCTGCTCGGCGGTACCTGGTTTCTCGGTCGGGCGGCAGCGGGCGAGATCCTGGCGCGCGGCTGGGAGCTGACCGTCTTCACGCGCGGCCGGTCGGGCGCGGCGCCGGCGGGCGCGGTCGCTGTCACCGGGGACCGGACGAGCCCGGCTGACCTCGCCGCTCTCGCGAAACGCGGCCCCTGGGATGTCGTTATCGACACGTCGGCCACGGACATCGCGCCGCGGGACGTTCTCACCTCGGCCACGCTGCTCGAACCGGTGGCCGGTGCCTACGTCTTCGTGTCGACGGTCAACGTGTACCGGGATTGGCCAAACGAGCCGCTCGACGAAAGCTCGGAGCTGCTGGACGCCCCTGCCGACGCCGACGCCGACTTCGGCCGTCTCCCAGCGGGCTGGACGGGCCCGGACTGGTACTACGGGCGGCAGAAGGCCGGCGCGGAGAAGGCGGTCCGTGAGACCTTCGGGGACCGCAGGTCCGTGGTCTTACGGCCGGGCGTCATCCTGGGGCCGGGCGAATATGTCGGACGCCTGCCGTGGTGGCTCAGCCGGGCTGCCCGCGGCGGCATCATCCTGGGCCCGGGCGATCCGGCTCGCCGTATTCAGCCGGTCGACGTCCGCGATCTGGCGATGTTCGCCCTCGACCTGGCCGCCGCCGGGCAAAGCGGTAACTACAACGTCACCGCGCCGGGCGACGAGACCTTCGGCGACCTCCTGGACGCCTGCGTCGAGGTGACCGGCCGGCAGGGCGTCGTCGAGTGGGTCGCCGACGAGCTACTCCTGAGCGCCGGTGTGCGGCAGTGGACGGAGCTGCCGCTGTGGCGCACGAGCGCTGGTGTGTGGGCTGTCGACTCGTCAGCGGCGCGAGCCGCGGGCCTGTCGACGCGGCCGATCCGTGAGACCGTGCGCGACACCTGGCTGTGGATGCAGGCTGGCGGTCGTCCGGTGGAGCATCCTCGGTGGCGCGAGCACGGGATCTCCCCCGAGGCCGAGGCGGAGGTGCTGCGCTCGTCCCGGCTGCCGACGCCGCGGGAAGAGCTCAGCTCTCCGCCGTCGGCGCGGCAGGGCGGCTGAGGTCGGCCGGTGCGGGCGCCATCGCCGCCCAGTCCTCGATCGCGTCACCGTAGCCCCGCAGCGCCCCTGCCTGAGCGAGGTCCGGCGTAAGGAGCCGTAGGCGGACGGATTTCACTCGCTGCACCAGCCCATTGCCACGCCAGGAGACCGGGAGCGCCAGGACCGCGTCGAGCGCGGCGGCGGCCCCGTCGGCGTCGCGCTGGACGAGGCGAGCGTTCGCCAGGTCGGCTTGAGCCTGCGCGACGATCATCGGTGGACGTTGCTCGCCGGGGAGGTCCGTGTACCGGTCCAGGGCGGCCTGGGCATAGGTGCCGGCGGCTACGGCGTCGCCGAGGAGAAGGGCTGTCGAGGCGTTGCTCATGAGCGCCCGCTCGATGCTCATGCCGAATTCGCCGTCGACGTCGTGCAGGTCATCGTGCTCCGACGGATCGTCGAGCGCTTCCGCCTCGGCCATCGCTGCCCGCGCGTTGGCCGCGTCGCCCAGATGCCCCCAGGCGCGGGCGGCGATGACGGCGATCCGGCGGCGTCCCACCGTGCCGACGCCCGGCGCCTCCGCCGCGGCCAGGGCATGGCGTAGGCCCTCGGCCGGGCGGCCCTGCCAGTAGGCGACGTAGGCCAGGGTGCCGCGAGCGAACGCCTGCAACGGGCCGAACTCGATCGTCTGCCCGTAGAGCGCAGCGGTGCGGGCGAACTGCGCGGCGGGCCGCAACAGTGCCAGGTCGAAGCACGCGGAGCCGCAGAGCGCCGCAGCCTCCCCGGCGAGCAGGTAGAGGCGTGCGAGCTGGCGGGGCGCCTGCGTCCGTTCGAGCGACCTCTGCGCGGCTTCCAGCAGCGCCTGCGCCTGCTGATAGGCGTCGGGAAGCGTGACCGCGCCGTAGTTCGTCGCCAGATACCGAAGATCCTCGTCTAGCTGGTCGATCTTCAGGTCCGGGAGAGCGCGGGCCGCGGCTTCGGAGGCGTGCTCGGCGGCCTTCCGCGCCTTCATCTCCACGCCGCCTTCGGACAGCGCGGACAGGCCTGCTTCGTACACCGCATGGAGATCGTTCCTCCCTGCCACGACCTGGGGAGCGATCCGGGCCGGCCGGGCCGCGCCAGCGGTGGCCGAAGGCGGATCCGAGTCGACGATGACGACACGACCCGCGGCCACCGATGAGGCCGGCGGGTTCCACCCCATGATGTCGGCCTCGTCGCCGAGCGCCAACACCGGCTGGACCTCGCGGGGATCCACGATCAGATCGGGGTCGGCGCGCGGCGGGAGAAGGCCGAATCTGCGCGCCTTTCGCTCCCTATCAGCCTGCTCGCGTAGGGCGGTGACCCGGCCGCCGGCGTCCAACGCCCTGTCGAGCGCCTGAGCAAGGCCCTCCGAAGGGACGTTGTGGCCGTTGACGGCTTCGGCGATCTGCTGACGTCGGTAACCGATCTGCCGAGACAGCTCGCTGTTGTTGGTCCCCTTGCTCGCGATGAGCTGGCGCAGCAGGTTGGACAGCTCGGCGAGTGCGCCGTCCGGCTCTCCCTCGGCAGGCACGGCGCCCACCTCCCCGTCGTCACGCCACGCCGTCGATGCCCCCGCTGGGGGCAGTCAGCGCCCCTGCCTGTTGCGGCCTGTGCAGGAACTTGCGCCGAGTGTGTCATGGATGCGACGGAAGCGGCACCAGTGAGTACGAGATTGCTCGCAGGTGGTGCGCATCCTCTTCGCGAGGACGCCCTGTCGCGCCTCCGTTGGAACGAGGGCCAGCCATGCCCGGCATTCAGCCGGGCCTGCTGAGCCTCCCAGGTGGCGGCGTCTACTCGTTCGCCGGAGTGAAGGGTCGTCGATGGTGATGGATGAGTCCGAACCGTTGCTGGCCGCTCTCATGGTGGAGATGGCGGCGACGGGCCTGCCTGCGCGGACCTCGATCCGTGCGTGGGTGCTCTCGTCGGTCGAGCGGGTGAGTATCCCCGGGGGCGGGACCGCGATCTTCAAGCATGCGCGGGAGCCGTTCACCGGTGAAGCCGACGTCCTGCAGCATCTGCAGGCGCAGGGTCTCCCAATTCCGCGGATCCTGGCGGAGGTCCGCCGTGAGCATGACCTCGGGATGCTCCTGGAGGATCTCGGCGAGCCGGTGCGCGACGCGACGGAGGCGGACGGAGCCGCGGCCGCCGTGACGGTCCACGCGGGGACACCTCCGGCAGGGCTTACGACCCTCGACCGCGCCGCCCTGGCCGCTCTCCCCGGTCGGGCACGGGCGAGCTTGGACGTGCTGCGTGCCCGTGGCCGGTGGGTCGACGCGGCCGGTCTCGACAAGCTCCTCGAACGTCTCGCCGGCGTCGCCTTCGACCTGGCTGACGGCGCCGAGACCCCCCCGTTCGGGCTGTGCCATTCGGAGTTCCATCCGACGAGCGTGCACATCGGCCTATCAGGGTGGCGGCTGCTCGACTGGGCGCGGGCCTTCGTCGGCCCGGGCCTGCTCGATCTCNCCTCCNGGNNGGNANCCNCCGNCCCCGCCGATCTGACCGCCCTGCAACGCCTCATCCAGTCCTACATCCGCGCCGGCGGCACGCCCGAGGCCGCGACCCCACGGGCCGGGCTGCCGGCCGCGGCGTGGGCGATGGGCTGGCACCGCCTCTGGATCATCAGCTGGTACCTGGAGCAGGCGACCACATGGATCAACGACCCGTCACAGGACCCCTTTGTCGAGAGCGTCGTCCGGCGGCATTTGAACGAGGCGGCGCTGTTCCTGGGGGTGACTATGCCCTCGCCGTGAACGTGTCCTCATGGGACCGGCACGGCCGAGCCAAGATCGCCGCCGATGGGTTGAACACCCGGCCGGCGCGACACCGGTTCCGGTGGACACGGACTTGCGACGGCGACGCGGACCCTGGAGCCGAGCTTCTTGGCGAGGTGGCCGGGCGGCGGGTCATCGAGCTGGGTTGCGGCGCCGGCGACAACCTCGCCCACCTCGTCGAACGGGGCGCCCGCGGTGTGGGCCTGGACCCGGCGCGCAGCCAGATCCTCCGTGCCCGGGCCCGCTGGCCGGAGCCGCTGTTCCACCACGTCGACGCGGCCCGCTACCTGGCCAGCTGCGCGAAAGCGGACACGATCTTCAGCACCTACGGCGCGCTGGGCCTCTACCCGACCGCACCACTGCTCGCACTGATCTGCCAGGCGCTCCGGCTCGGTGGGCTGCTCGCGGCTTCCGCGCCGCTCGGCTCCGGCACAGACGTCGGCAGCCGATACACGGTGCGACTCTCGGACGGCGGAACCGCGCCGGTGATCCGTTTCGATCACACGCCCGACGGCTGGCGGGACCTGCTCACCGCCGCCGGGTTCGCAGACGTCGAGATCACGGTCGTCGAAGAGTCCGCCGCCCCGAACACCGTGATCCTGCGAGCCCGCCGCCCCGAACACCACCACCGCTAGGCCCTCCGCCCCGCGCACGGTCGCGGAGCCCTTGAACGGCCGCCCGACCCGGGGCCTGCACCGTCTTTCCCCGATGCCCCGGGCCGGGCGGTCCACCACCAGATGGAGAGGAAGGAGAACGATGCCGAGTGACCTGCCCTCGAAGGCTGTGCGCCCGGTCGCCGCCCGTGTCCCCGCGACGGCGGCCTCGGTGCCGCGCCTGCGTCGGGACGCCGTGCTGGTGCTGACTGCCTGGCAGGTCCCGCCCGGCACTATCGAGGCTGCCGCCCTGGCCGTCACCGAGCTCAGCGCCAACGCCATCACGGCCGGAACCGGCGATGACATCGCGATCCGACTCAGCGCCGCCCTCGACCACGTCCTGATCGAAATCTGGAACAACGGCACCACCGGTCAGCCCCAGCGCCAGCAGCCCACGGCCGACGACGAGCACGGTCGCGGCCTGCTTCTCGTCGACGCCCTCGCCGAGAACTGGGGGGCTTATGCCACGCCGTCCGGAGGAACGGTGGCCTGGGCGCGGATCGCTGGCGGCACCGTCGTGATCGAGCCTTCCCCGCACGAGGCGCCGCTGGCCGGCCGCGTACCCACCGCCTACCCGGAGCCCGCCCGGCCGGTCGTGTTCCGGACGGACGAGGAGACGCTGCGCCGCGTCGCCGACCGTCTCCGAGCCCTCGATACCTGGCACGACACCCCGGCCCTGTCCTCCGCCGGCCTGGTGCCCGTCTCCCCGACCCAGCCCTCGGCCGGCACCCGCGGCGCGGCGACCCCGCCACCCACACCGCGCACCGGGCGGGCCCCATTCGCAGCCCGCGCCGCCATCCCCTGCTGACGAGGAGCGGCACGTCATGCCCCCACTACCGCCCGACCCCGACGCGACCGGCAGCCCCTCCCTCCAGGCCCTCGTCAACGGCCTCGGCGACGTCGGATTCGTCGAGCCCGTGGATCTGAACACCGACCAGGCCCACCCGGCGCGGATGTACGACTACTACCTGGGCGGGAAGACCCACTTCCCGGCGGACCGTGAAGCCGCGGACAGGGCGCTGGCCGCGTTCCCGAACCTGCGGATCACCGCCCAGGAGAACAGGGCGTTCCTGCGCCGTGCCGNGGCGATGCTCGCCCGGATGGGCGTCACCCAGTTCCTCGACATCGGCGCGCACTAACTTCGCGAGGTACACCGAAAGATGTGACCTAGATCACTTCCTTAAGTGCAACGACTCGGCATGGCTGGGGTCTAGGGCTGCGGCTGGTTCTTGGCGGCTGCCGGTCGGTACTGCGTGATCCATGTCTCGACGTCGGCGGGTTGCCAGAGACGGACCGTACCTTGATCGATATGCGGTGCGGGGAAGTCTGGGCGGTGGGAAAGCTGGCGGGCACGCTCGGCCGTGATGCCGAGGCGTCGTCCAATATCGCCCGTCGTCCACAGGTCGTTCTCGCCCATGGGCTACAGCCTATTGGGGCACCCCAAGCATCTCGCTACTCTTGGGGTGCCCCAATAGGCGGCCCTGGCGGTGAGCTCCTACCCTCTCCGCCAGGGCCTTGATCTCGCACCCTCCTGGAAGGGAACGTGACCTATGCCCATGATCTCAGATGGTGAGTCTCGGCTGCCGGACAGCATGCGTTCGGATCTTAGTGTGGTGCTGATGGCGCATCCGGCGGAACCTCCGGCAGTCGAGATGCCGCCGGTCATACCGGGTTTCCAGGTCCGTCGGCCGGTACTCGTGTTTCCGGGCGGCATGCGGGTCTGTGTCGACGCTATGAGCACGGATCGTGAGGCGGCTACCTGGTGGGCCGATCTNGCGGTACAGGCTACGTATGCGTCCATCTGGCACGGCAACCGATCGGAAGACGAGCGAGAGATCACAAAGAGCGAGTAACGCAAGACCCGCGACCGTGCGGCGGCCGGTGACCTCGCCTGGGGTTGCCGGCCGTTCGCCGTTTCCGGCCTTCAACAACCTATACAAAGTTTGCGATGATGTAGGTACAGCAACGAAAGCGGCCCGACCGGTGCGGGAACACCGATCCGGGCCTGAGTCCCACAACCTGCCAGACCAGGAGCGGAACCTATGTTTACTATGCCAGATGATCCGGTGCGGCAGAGCGCCTACCTCGTTGATCAGTTGATTGTCAGGGTGCGTGAGGCGCTGGCATTGGTGGCGGCTGAGCTGGACGACGGTCCGCTTGCCGGTCCGCCCGGGAACCTCGTACCTCGCGCCGCGGCGTCGGCGCTGCGTGACCTGTCCGCGATGATCGGCGTCGTGACGAGTACGAACAGCCTCGCGGTCCTTGATGCGATGTGGTTCGGTCTGCTTGAGGCGTCGGACGGCGTGTCGGCTTGCCGCGCATCCGGCGAGGATGCGTGATGCCGGGGCTGGCGCGGGCGTTGAACTTCGTTCGTCAGGACGTCAGCGTGACCGAGCGGGATGATCAGCGAGCGGTGTTCGCTGCGGCATGCTCGGCACGGGCCTGGCAGGCCGGTGGGACGGTCTACCAGACCGCTGACAGGCTGCATGAGTGGGCGGCGGTCGTCCGGCTCGTCCACTCCGGCGCCTACGACCGGTTGGCCACCACTGAAGCGGGGCGGATGGCGGTACTGGGCATGCTGCGCCGCACGGGGATCCGCGTCCTTGCAGTATGTGACGGCGTGGATACGGGCGATCCGGTGGGCTGCGCTCTCGTCGACTCGCTGTTCACCTAAGAAATGATCAGGATCGGGTCGGGTGGCTGCAACGCCACCCGACCCGGTTTTTGATCTTTCACGGACCCCNGGCTGAGCTGATCTCCTCCGTCGGTCGGGCGGCTGCGCCCTACGTCGGGTTCTTCCGGCCGGGCAAGGGCGCCGACGGCCCGTACCATGCTGGGTGCGGCGCGTCCCTTGCCCGGCTGGGAGGTTCCGGCGTAGCCCCTCGGGGGTCCGGGCGGCGGAGGCGATCAGCGGACGTACGCGGCCCCTCCCCCTCCTCCAGAGTGAGGGCCGGGGTTTGGGGCGGAGCCCCAACAACCAGCAGCGGCACCGTCCTCGCGGACGTCGCGCGGCTCCTGGAGCACCGGCGCGGACCAGCGGCACTCTCACCGCCGATCGTCACGGACCCTCTGGCGGGGGGTCTGACGCTCCGACGCGCCGACGGGCCGACGCGCCCACGGGGCGACGCTCCGGCCGGGGTGCCGACCGGAGGGAGGCGGGACCCCGGCCGGGTGCGGCGATCCCGTAGGCGCGGCACGCACGGCGACGCGCGGCGCGTGCGCCAGGTCACACGCGGCGGCCGAAGGCCGCCCTTGAAAAAAGAAGGAAGAGAACATTGGCGACGATCTTTGTATGGTCTGTTTGTGCAGGTCGGTGAGTTGCGCTGTAGGTGCACGTACCCTGATTACGGGCACGTTCGGGGAGGGGTGCGGAGTGGTGGACGATCCGGGCGCTCGTCTTCGGGCTCTCCGGCTGCGGCGTGGCTTCTCTCAAGAGGGGTTGGCCGACGAGGCTGGGTTGAGCGTGTCGACGGTGCGGAAGATCGAGCAGGGTGGAAGCGCGCGGATCGAGACGCTGCGCACGTTGGCCCGTGCGCTGGATACGGAGACGTCGTCGCTGTTCGGGGCACGTTCACCTGGGCCAGTGACTGATGCAACGGAAGACGAGAAGCTGAATCTGCTGCCGCTACGCCAGGTTCTCACGCCTGCTGTCGGCCTCGTCGGCGTTTCGCGGTCACCGGTAGGTGGATCGGCACAGGAGTCGCAGTCTCGGCTTCGAGATGCGCTGTCAAACGCGATCAGGGTCTACCAGTCCGACGACTTCGGCGCTGTGGCTGCGATGCTGCCGGTGATGATCGAGGAAAGTCACGGGCTTGTCGATGGTGCGGAGAATGAGGGTGATCGTCGGGAGGCGGCGCGGCTGCGGGCGGAGATTTTCCAGGTCGCGGGCTGGTTTCTGACTCAGGTACGTCAATACGATCTTGCCTATGCGGCGATTCGTGACGCGATGCGGGATGCTCTCGATTCCGGGGATCGGCTGACGGCTGCGGCGGGTGCTATCTCACAGTCCTGGCTGTTTGTGCGTCAGGGGCGGTTCGATGACGCGGAGCGGCTTGCTCGCGAGACGGCGTCGCGGGTGGAGCCGCGCCTGTCGGTGGCGAGTGATGCGGAGCTGTCGGCGTGGGGATGGTTGTTGCTGCGTGGTTCGGCGGCGGCGGTGCGGAACAATCGAGTCGATGCGTCGGATGACTTTTTGT
>NZ_JPHT01000046.1:0-2104 GCF_000733325.1 Frankia sp. Allo2 | reverse complement strand
CTCCCCCTCCTCCAGAGTGAGGGCCGGGGTTTGGGGCGGAGCCCCAACAACCAGCAGCGGCACCGTCCTCGCGGACGTCGCGCGGCTCCTGGAGCACCGGCGTGGACCAGCGGCATCAGCATCGCCGATCGTCACGGTCGTCACGGACCCTCTGGCGGGGGGCCTGACGCTCCGACACGCCGACGGGCCGACGCGCCCACGGGGCGACGCTCCGGCCGGGGTGCCGACCGGAGGGAGGCGGGACCCCGGCCGGGTGCGGCGATCCCGTAGGCGCGGCACGCACGGCGACGCGCGGCGCGTGCGCCAGGTCACACGCGGCGGCCGAAGGCCGCCCTTGAAAAAAGAAGGAAGAGAACATTGGCGACGATCTTTGTATGGTCTGTTTGTGCAGGTCGGTGAGTTGCGCTGTAGGTGCACGTACCCTGATTACGGGCACGTTCGGGGAGGGGTGCGGAGTGGTGGACGATCCGGGCGCTCGTCTTCGGGCTCTCCGGCTGCGGCGTGGCTTCTCTCAAGAGGGGTTGGCCGACGAGGCTGGGTTGAGCGTGTCGACGGTGCGGAAGATCGAGCAGGGTGGAAGCGCGCGGATCGAGACGCTGCGCACGTTGGCCCGTGCGCTGGATACGGAGACGTCGTCGCTGTTCGGGGCACGTTCACCTGGGCCAGTGACTGATGCAACGGAAGACGAGAAGCTGAATCTGCTGCCGCTACGCCAGGTTCTCACGCCTGCTGTCGGCCTCGTCGGCGTTTCGCGGTCACCGGTAGGTGGATCGGCACAGGAGTCGCAGTCTCGGCTTCGAGATGCGCTGTCAAACGCGATCAGGGTCTACCAGTCCGACGACTTCGGCGCTGTGGCTGCGATGCTGCCGGTGATGATCGAGGAAAGTCACGGGCTTGTCGATGGTGCGGAGAATGAGGGTGATCGTCGGGAGGCGGCGCGGCTGCGGGCGGAGATTTTCCAGGTCGCGGGCTGGTTTCTGACTCAGGTACGTCAATACGATCTTGCCTATGCGGCGATTCGTGACGCGATGCGGGATGCTCTCGATTCCGGGGATCGGCTGACGGCTGCGGCGGGTGCTATCTCACAGTCCTGGCTGTTTGTGCGTCAGGGGCGGTTCGATGACGCGGAGCGGCTTGCTCGCGAGACGGCGTCGCGGGTGGAGCCGCGCCTGTCGGTGGCGAGTGATGCGGAGCTGTCGGCGTGGGGNTGGTTGTTGCTGCGTGGTTCGGCGGCGGCGGTGCGGAACAATCGAGTCGATGCGTCGGATGACTTTTTGTCGCTTGCCGAGGTTGCCGCGTCCAGGATCACCGGGTCGGGGATTACTGGCCGGCACCATCAGTATTTCACGACGTTCAATCCGAATGTCGTGCGGATGAAGCGGGCTGAGGCGCTGATCATCGCTGATGATNCGCGTGGGGTGCTGCGCATAGCGGAGGATGTCCGCGACGGCGCAGGGAAGCGGCGGCGGTCGGACAACTACAACCGTCATCTACTCGATGTGGCCGCTGCGCATGCAGCGCTTCGTGACTTCGGGGATGCGGTCGGTGTGCTGACGCTGCTGCTTCGTACCGCGCCGGAATGGCTGCGACACCAGCGCAAGGGTAAGGACGTCCTGAGTACGGTTCTGCTTTCCCGGAAGCGAAGGCTGAGTTCGGAGCTACGCGAGCTTGCCGACTTCATGCAGGTCCAGTAGATCGTCCAACTACCACGGGGCGTGGTAGTTGGACGTGGCGTGTCAGGTGAACTACTGCGTTACGCGACTCGTTCCGATTGCCGGTTGGCGTTAGGTTCTTCGCATGGCCTCCGGGGCTGGTTGAGATAGGGAATCGGTTCTCTGTTTCCCGGCCTCGGGGTGCCTTTTCATCACTCCTACTGTCCGGAGAACCTATGACCTGGCGATCCTGTGTCATCGGCAAATGGGGACTGCCCGTCTATGAAGACAGCGACCACCGTGTCGCGATCACGTCGGAGGGGGGTCCTGGCCGTGGGCCGGTGGGAGGACGAGCATTTTGCCCGGTTGGAGTGTGAGGTGCCGGTGCGGGGACGGGATCGTCTGGCCTGGTGGCGGACGGCGCGGGCTGGCCTGGGGGCGGTGGAGGTGGC
>NZ_JPHT01000045.1:14917-26395 GCF_000733325.1 Frankia sp. Allo2 | reverse complement strand
GGTCGGGCCAGCCGTGCGCGGCCGGACCGCGGTCCAGTTCGACCCGTAGCCGGTCACGCTGACTGTCCGACAGGCGGCATGACGCACCACTGGGTCCTCGTGAGGCCAGCGCCGCCGTGCCACCGGCCTGCCAGAGCCGTTTCCACTGGTAGGCCGACTTCGTACTCACCCGCAGCCGCCCGGCGACCTCGACCGGATCGACCCCGGCGGCGAACAGGTCCGCCGCCTGCACCCGGACCACTTCCCGACGGGCACGACCCTGCGCGGTAAGCCCGCCACCATCCGCATNCCTCATGCCCGATACAAGCGTCGGACACGGCCGGGTCATACCCGGACAGACCGGATGTGATCAAACAGACCCCGACCATTCAAGATCTGTAGCTGCTGATAATAGAGCTGCGTCGCCTTCTCCTGCACGAGTGCGTAGGCGAACAACGAGACCGCGTGGTCAAGTGGCAGATCGAATTTCTTACGGCCCTCAGCCGCCAGTTCCCGACGCAGTTCCTCCGGTTCGGCGATACCGGCGGCGACCTGGTAACGGAACAGGGCCCGGGCGTGGCTGTCCTCTTCCTGGGCCCACCGTACCGTGAAATGGTAGAGCTCACGGTTATGGATAAAGGTTTCCAGGTCAACGTCGGAGTTGAGCGGGAACGCACGCTCGTAGAGGTCGAAATAGCCGGGGAGATGGTCCTCGATCAGGGTGATGAAGCGGACCGCTGAGCGCTGGCCTTCGGTGAGCCGGTCGGCCTCGGCCTCGTCCCACCGGAAGGCCGATTCGACGTCCCAGCGGCGGGCGGCGGACCCGGCAGAGNGAAANGCGGNGACCGCCGCCGCCAGGTCGGAGGCGGGCAGCAGCGGCGGCAGCACCGGACGGGCAAAAGAGCGGTCGGACCGGGCAGGACGGCGTTGCCCCGCTTCCTGAGCAGAGGTAGCTGACGTAACGGTGTTCGATACGGTCACGATGATNCTCCTGTTGTCAGACCGCCGTCTCGAGCGCCGCGAGCACGATACGGACGACGTCGTTGATGGAGCTCAGGGCGAAGACGTCCTCATCCTCGATCTCGATATCGTACGTGCGCTCTATGCGGGAGATCATGACCAGAACCTTCACCGAGTCCGCGCCTTCGACGGCCCGCAGGTCGAGGTCGGGAGTGAGCGCGTCGGCTGACATCCCGAGCTCGCGAGCGAGGATGGCGGTGACAGTACTGACAATCTCGGCGCGGGAGGGTGTCATCATGACTCCTTCGGTCATTCGCCGTGTCGGTTGAGGCGCGTGAGAGGGACTATTCAGCCCTGACCGCCGACGGCCTGGGCCGCGTTAGCAGCCTGGACAGCGTTAGCAGCCTGGGCGGCCTGGGCCGCGGTGATGGCTTCCGCGACACGGTCGAACTCGTCCGGTCGCAGGTCCAGGCGTTGCCGCGCGATGTTCATCGATGTCGGACGGTAGGTCGCGCTCGCCGCAGCCACCAGACTGCCCGCGGCGTCGAGGATCTCGGCCTCGGCACGCACCAGGCCGCCCGCGCCCGTCGGACCGCCCGTCGGACCGCCCGTCGGACCGCCCGTCGGGTTGGAGACCGGCTCAGCCGTGCCGGCCTGTAGGCGGGCGACGCACTGGTAGTCGGTGTTCACCCGCATCGCGGTGACGTACCGCAGCCGCATCCCGGTGGTGAAGGAGGTGAGGCCTGTTCGCAGAACGATCAGGTTTCCCATGGTTTCGTCGCAGATGACTCCGATGAGACCGCCGTGCACGACCCCCGGGTACGACTCGTGAGTGCGGTCCAGCCTGAAGCGGGTGGCGATCCCGTCGGGACGGAAGGCGAAGCGGAGGCGCAGGCCGTTTGCGTTGTGCGGTGAGCAGCCGAAGCAGCGGTAGCTCTCCAGGACCGCCCAAGGCACCGGCAGGTATTCCTCGTCGGCCGAGGATTGGGAGGGAGCGGTCGGGTGAATGTGCATCGGTTCCTCCGGCAGAGAATTGGTCACGGCGCGCCCTGCCGACGGCGTCGCACGTGATCCGGGGCGCCGCCGTCGTCGCGCGTCGCCCCCGCATCCGATCGGGTCTGGGAACGACGTTCTCAGATTCGATGCCTCAGGCCACTATTTCGGCCATCGCGTGGCGGATGCCGGAGTTTCGGCTCAGGTCCCGGCCGACCGCCGTTCCGAGCATGCGCCGGAGCTTGGCCTGGAGCTTTTCCAGCGCATCCGGCGGAGAGAACTGGAGATAGACATCGATCACGTCGTCGACGGTCTCGTGCCCCTGCATCTCCTCGACGCGCTGATGCTTGTAGACACCGACCGGGTGGTTGAGCCGCGGGCTCGTAACGTAGAAATGAATCCTTTCCAGGACTGACCTCAGCTCGTGCGGGTGGAGTTCCAGACGACGCTTCAAGTAGAAGAGGAACTCGCGGGCGTGCCCTGCTTCGTCGCGGCTTGCGCGGAGAAACAGGTCGGCCAGCACGGGCTCCTCCACCCACTCCGACATCGCCCGGTAGACCGTGTTGACGATGATCTCAGAGATCACGTTCGTGGTCAGGGTCGCACTCGGCGTGATACCGGCTTCGTACGGCTCACGCAGAGCCTCGATCTTGTCCTGGTCGATGTGGACACCCACCGCCTTGAGCCAGGCCCGGAAGGCGTAGTGATGCTGAAGCTCCTGGTAGGCCCAGATGGCCACGAAGGCCGAGCAGTCGTAGTCGTCGTGGAACTCGCTGAGAAAACCGTGCAGCCCGGGGAGAGACGTCGCCTCGCCCATGACAACGCCCTTGACAAGCGAGATGTAGACGGGATGAACGAGGTCACTCCGGACGTTTTCCAGCCCGAGGTCGGAAACCTTCCACTGGAGGCGCTCGTAGTGCTGGAAAACATCGAAGCTATGGGACTTGTCAGCGGTGGCGGTCGGCATGGATGGACTCCTTCTGAGCTTCCCTCGCAGGCCTTTGCCGCTCTACCATGGGTTGCCTGGCCGATCATTACAACCCTGATATCACACGCCAATCGAACCATTCCGATCAGCTATCACGGAAGCGCTTACCGCCTCCGTGCGGGACGGTCCACGCACCGGGCGGACGATCCACGTACCGCCGCCCAGCGTTCACCAGCCCTTCATCGTTCACGAGTCCCTTCATCGGACCTGGTAGAACACGGTTGTCACGTACTGGTCGAAGTCGTTCACTCGGANCGTGAGCCGAAGTTGCCATTCACCGGGCAACGGCGCCCGGATCCCGTCGCTCCGCGCATGGCCCGGCGCGGCCAGGCTCAGCGGAACAGTGAAGGGGCCGAGATCGGCGGCCGGCAACGACAACGCCACACTGGCCTCCACCAGTTTCTGCGGTTTGCCGCTCGGGTCCGTGGCCTGGACGTCCAGGGTCTGGGCGCCCACCCGCGTCGGCGAGACCCTCACCTTCACCGTCATCGGACCCGCGAAGGTGGTGTCGGAGAACGGCGGTGAATAGCTGGTACGTCCCGGTACCATGTTCACCAACCCAGCCGTGATCCCCAGCACGACAGCCCCGAGCACGATTTCCGCCATGACACCCCGGCGCAGCCCGGCAAGCAGAACGGCATGCGACGAGCGGTCCGGCCGGCCGGCCGGCTGATTTCTGTTCGTTCTGTACTGCCGGCGGACCCACCGCCGCGCCAGAGCGCCGAGAGCGATCATTCCAAGGACCAACCACACCTTGTACACCAGCAGTCGACCATAGCTGGTATCAATCAGGGCCCGTGGCGGGCCGACCTCACGCCAGCCCTGGAAGACCCCGCTGACCATCACGGCGACAACGGCCACAACCGCGATCTTCGACCACCGGGGAAGGATCTCCGCCAGCTCGGTGGCCGATGCGCGGCGCACCAGGAAACCGGCAATCATCACCAGACCACCGATCCACACCGACATGGCGATCACATGCACCGTCGTGCTGGTGGTAGCCAGCCAAGCCAGATCGCCGACGCTGGCATGACCGATCATGGCAAGCGTCACGGCCACCACGACACCGAGACCGGCGAGCTCCCCGTTTCCCCGCGGATCCACCGACCCGGTTCGCAACAGCCGCCGCACGAGAGGCACCATCAAAGCCAGAGCGAGCAGACGGATCAGCAGCAGGTGACCGAACCGATCCGCCAGGGTGGTCGACAGAACCGACCACTGCCCGAGTCCCCCGAGGCCGAGCCCGGCAGCGTAGGGGCCCTGCAGCAGCAGCTGCGCGAATGCCGCAAAAACGGATAATCCCCACGCTGCCATCAACAGCCGGCCGGGACCGGCCGCACGAAGACCTGTCGGCCAGAGCACGATCAGAAAGAAACAGACGCCCAGCAACAGGGCCGTCGCGGCGTATCCGAGAAATCTCGCCATGGCGAAGACGACGCCCACCGTCGAGGAGCCCGATGTGCCGGAGGCCGCCGCGGCGGCGGCATCCGGCGGCCCGCCCACACCGAAGGCGAGCGCACCGGAAACAGGATGACTATCCGCCGAGATGACACGCCAGCTCGCCACGTACGTGCCGTTCGGCAGCCCCGGCCGGAGCGCGACCGTCGCCTGCGACGCCTTGGGACCAGATCCGGCACGACCATCATCGACCCGCCTACCCGCGGAATCGAGCACCCGGATCGAATCGCGCGAGACCCGTACTGACTCGCTGTAGTCAAGGGTTACCCGTGTGGGTGCGACGTCAAGTGCCGCGCCGTCCACGGGGTCGCTACCCGTCAAAAGGGCATGCGCCGACGCCGGCGGGACCCCGAGGCCAAAACCGATGGAGGTGGTGGCCATGACCAGGAACGTCACGGCCACCACCAGGATGCGGCGCACGACGGTTAGGCGCGCCGTCGCAAAGAGATCAGCGCGAATCCACCGGCCAACAACCCGAGTGCGCCAAGGACAAGGCCAGCAATCCCCAGGCCACGCGCCGTCCCGTCGGAATCGTCGGAGGCCGATGCGGCTTCGTCCGACCGCGCCGCGGCCGCGCCAGGCCCACCGGACCTCGGGGAGGATGCCGTCAGCGTGAGGACCGGCGCCGGCTTCTCAGGCTCCTGGGCGCCTGGGGCGGCGACATCGACCCACCGCACGACCGAACCATCGGAGTAGGTCTGCAATGCCTTGAACACAATGTGGTCGGTGTTTTCGGGCAGCGGCCCGGCGGAGACGGTGAAGGTGTCGAACTCCCCGGGCTTGATCCCGCCATCCCCCTGCGCCGTCCAGGCAATCCTGGTAACGATCTCCTTGACCTCTCCGTCGTCCGTCATGAGCGGCTTCGACGGGGCCGCTTTGGTGATCTTGTATGTCCACCCCGCCTTGGGCTGGACCGACACGGACGCGATCGGGGTGTCGGTAGGAAGCTGGACGTCCAACCCGGTCGTGGACGCGGTGTCCTTCTCCGTGGGGACCTTGAACGACAAGGTGGCGTAGCTGCCCGCGGCAGCCGTCGGCGGCTGCACCGTGACATGGGCGGACGCCGGTCCAGCTAGGAGGAACATCGCTGCCGCGGCAGTGCCGGCAAGCATGCCGGCACGCCGAACGTTGCGGTACATAAGATCCCTTCGAACGTCCCACGGCGCGTGGGACCACCTGAAGATGCCTTGCCTTGCTCGCGCCGGGGTCGTTCGTCGGGCAGATGAGCCCGCCAGCGGAACTCGTCTACCAGGCTCGCCGTGACATCAACGCTCGCCGTGACGTCAACCCCGGAAAAGGGGAAGCGGGTGGTCCCCGGCGCCGTGCGCCACGGCCAAGGGGGCGAGCGTGCGGTCTCGGCACCCGCTTCCGAAGGTTGATCTTCACGGTGGGTGGGACAGGCGGANCGACGGCGACGGTCACCGGATACAGCAACAGGGCCACGACGGTGCGCGGCCTCAGTCCGGCCGCGCACCACACAGCCCGCTCGGAGTGACGAAGCATCAACCCCACACAGCCCACGGCAATGCCATGGGCCGCCGTCATCGGAACATCCAGGCTCGGACCGCTGGCCAGGTGGGTGTGCGGATGCGCAAGTACGAAGGTGACATGGAGGGCGATCTGCGTCGCCCCCAGACCCGCGAGCAGCGCAGCGACTCCTCGCTCGCGGTCCGCGAGCCCGAACGCCACCCGGGTGAGGAGGAGGACCGCAACCAGCATGATCCCAGCGGCTGGCCGCGGCGCCCCGCCAGAGACGTGCGCGGCCCAGGCCAGACACACCGAGGACGAGGCGAACACGACGGCTCGGCCCAACCGGGCCGTCCCGCTGTCCACCTCGCACTCTGCTGCCACAGCGAGCAAGCTTGCCATGCCCGCCGCGGTCATGGCCACACCCCCCGGAACCGTGCGATTGGGGTTGATGATCTGGCTGGCGGTCCTGGGCGTCTCGTGGGCAGGGTGACCATGAACTTCGCCCCGGGGGTACGCCGCGGGTCGTAATAGGCCTTATGGAGAGCTCGCTCAGTCGCTTCTCGGCGCCAGCCATGGCCGGCCGAGAGCGGAGACGCCGATCGCTTCGATCAATGACGGTCGGGCCGGGGTGGTCGGGCCGGGTTAGTCGACCTGGGCCTGCTGGCCCGGCGGACGGGCAGGGCCTGGGATCGTCGCGGACCGGGCGTTGCCGCTCGCGGTATTACTTCCGGTGTTGCTTCGCTGCATACCAGGAACGAGGAGGTCGGCGGACCGAATTGTATTGGGCTGGACGTCCCTGCGGGTAACGGCCAGGTAGGCGACCAATATAACGATCATGATAGTGGCGCCACCACTGACCGGTCCGTCGCCGAAGCCGACACCGCTGTGCGAGTGAGGCTTACCGAGCCAGTCGGCGAAGGACGCACCGAGCGGCCGCGTGACGATGTAGGCGAGCCAGAAGGCGACGACCTCGTTCAACCCGAACCGCCACCAGGCAACCGCGGGCACCGCGATGATCGCCGTGAACACGATGCCCGAGGCCAGAAAGCCCAGGTGCATGGTGGTCGCGGTCACATCGCCGGCCGCGGTGCCCAGGGCGAAGGTCGCGAGCACCGCCAGCCAGTAGTAAGTCTCCCGGCGGCGGGTCACGATGCTGTGAATCGACAGCGTTCCCTCAGCGCGACGCCAGAGAAAGAAGACGGTTGCGAGGAGCATGGTATAGAAGATCGCCGAGCCGACATGGCCGATGGGCGGGCCGTCGGCGGCCATGGTGCCGAAGACCGCCACCATCATCACGGCGAACCAGTAGACGGGGGCGAAATAGCGCCGGGCGCGGAACTGCAGCCATAGCGCGACCGTGAACCCGACGGTACCGATGACAGCTGCGAGTACCAAGTTGACATGCGCAAGGTAGTCTGCGGTCGCCTCACCCATGCCGGTGGTCAGAATCTTCACCACCCAGAACAGAGCCGTGATTTCCGGCACTTTAGGCGCAAGGGGCTCCCGCGCGCGGGTCCGACTGTGCGATGAAGGCGGCATCGATATGCTTTCTGACTCGATGGGTGCCGGATCGAGGAAGTTTAGAGCAGGCACGGTGGACACGGGGCTCCCGGCTACACGTCGGGGACCTGCGTCGAGCCCACGCTGCCATCCCGCCGATGTGAAGAGGGTGTGAGGCAGTGTCCCGACGTCGAGCGGCCTCACTTAGCACAGAAAAAGCCACTATATCCCGCCAGGAACCCGCCACCGGCACACGGGATCGATCCCACTGCTCCAACCAGACCCGCCCGGCTGGACAGGGGCCGGCCGGCCCGGGTCCATGATCATCTTCATGGTTACCGGCAGACGGAGATGACCCGCTTCTGCGCGTGCCGCTGCGAGTGGTGGAGGGCTTCCTCAACTCCGACGTCGCGGAACCGGCAATGCCGTGGACGCGCATCTTTCCTGCCGGGGCGGCATTCCACGCCCGGGACCTCCCTCGCCTGTTACGATTCCTAATCGAAAGATCGGGAGTGGAGGTAGGAATGCCTGTACAGCGGGACCATGCCGTCATCGTCGGCGGAGGTATTGCGGGACTNACCGCGGCGCGCGTGCTGAGCGAACACTTCGCCGCGGTCACCATTCTCGACCGAGACGCCCTGCCGACAACCGTCGAAGAACGGCGCAACGTCCCGCAGGCGCCTCATCTGCACGGCCTGCTGTTCGGCGGCGCATCGGCGCTCGACGAACTCTACGGCGGCTTCACGGTCGCGATGACCGACCAGGGCGCGCCGCCGTATGACCCGCAACGCGACGTCGCCTACTTCTTTCCCGAAGGCTGGATCCGGCGTGCGCCATCCGACATGCGGTCCGTGTTCGGCACGCGGGCCCTGACCGAGCACACCATCCGGACGCTGACCCGCCGGCTACCGAACGTCCGGTTCCGCCACGCCGAGACCATCGGCCTGCGCAGGGCCGGCGGCGACCGGGTAGACGCGGTCGTGTGCGACGACCTCGACGGTCTGGGCGGACTGATCGAGGCCGAGCTTGTGGTGGACGCCGGCGGCCGCGCATCTCGCTCCCCGCACTGGCTCGCCGACGCCGGGTTCGACGCCCCGCCGGAGTCGACGGTGCAACCGTTCCTCGGTTACGCCACCGTGCACTGCCACTTGCCCGAGGATGCCCTACCGGGAGACCTACGGGCAGTGTGCGCGCCACCGGCACCGCACAACACCAGAGGTGCGTTCCTCCTGCCGGAGGAGAACAACCTCTATGGCCTCATGGCCGTCGGGACCAGCCGTGACTTCCCGCCCGGCGACCCGGCGGGCTTCGACGAGTTTCTCCGGACCGCCGTCACCCCCGTCCTGCACGAGATGTGGCAACGTGCCGAGCCCGTCACCGACATCAGGACGACGAGGATGTCAGTGAATCGGCTCCGCCGCTGGAACGAGCTGGCTCGGCGGCCACAGGGGTTCATCGCGGTCGGCGACGCGGTGGCCGTATACAACCCGGTGTACGGCCAAGGCATGACCGCGGCCGTCCTGCAGGCGGTGGCCTTGCGCGACCGCCTGCGTCAGGCGGACGATCTGGACACGGCCGTCGAGCGTCTCCACGACGACGTCATGGCCGTCACCTCGTTCGCCTGGCAGGCCGCGACCGCATCCGACCTGGTCTTTCCCGTGACGGAAAGCCGTAATATGCCCGCCCCGACACCCGAAGAGCGGGCGGGCGCACAATACCTGGGCATGGTGCGCGCCACCGCCGTCGACGACGCTTACGTCGCGGGCGAATTCTACCGGGCGCTGGGCTTGATCCGGCCCGAGTTCCTCCTCGCTGACGAGGTCCGCACCCGAGTCGAACGGTGGGTGGCGGACCCGCCGGCTCCGACCGACGACCTGTCGCGCCCGCCTGCGTGGGCCGATGCCGATCCACCGACACGGAGTCGGCCGCCGTCGGGCACTGCCGCCGTCGGGCACTGAGGAATGACGGGCGGCGGATCCCGGGTAGGAAAGCACCCCCAGCCACTCGAAGGCGCCTTCGAGTACTCCTCTACCGCGGACATCCCGAGGGTGGGGTGCTTTCCATCGTTGGACGGCGCCCCACCCTCCGGTCTGCCTCGGCGGCTACGCCCCGGCGAACGGCTGCTGCCCGCCGAACCGCTGCCCGGCCTGCTCCGCCCCGGCCTGCTCCGCTTGGCCCGCGGTAAACGGCTGCTGCCCGCCGAACCGCTGCCCGGCCTGCTCCGCCCCGGCCTGCTCCGCCCCGGCCTGCTCCGCCCCGGCCTGCTCGGCCACGGACTGCTCCGCTTGGCCCCCGGCCCCCGGCTGCTCGGCCGCGGCTGGCGCTGGGGCCTGCTCGGCTGTGGCCGCCGCCGCGGCGGTGGGTTGCGCCGCCGGNCCGGTGCCGGCGCCCGCCGCAACACCCACCAGCTCGCGTATCCTGCTTTCTACATACCTGTCGCTGTAGTGCGACCTGTCGGCGATGCGCTGAACAAGGTCGTCAACGCTCGAGGCTGCGTCCAGGTCCGACGAGTTTACCTCGGCGAACTGGTCAAGGATCTGGTATCGGATCTGCTGCCAGTTCTGCCGCAGCACGCGCTCCACCTGCTGCGCTTCCTGCTGATTCATTATCATCACTCTACCCCGGTCGGGCATCCGTCCCACGGCTGAGCCTATGACGCGGGCAGAGACTGTCAACCGCAGAAACCACCATCCGCGGCCAGGGCCACGCGGCAGGACAAGCGACGACGAAAGCGCCGGCTGACGGATATTTCTTATCAACGGGGAAGAAAGGAAATATCCCGGCCGTTGAGGTGGGTCCTGGTTGATTCTTGGTCAGGTCGAAGAGTTGAGGGCATCTCGGACTTTGGCGAGCAGGACCCGTTCGGAGAAGGGCTTTTCGAGCAGGATGACACCGGGATCAAGTTTCCCCTGGGTGGCGAGGACCGGGTGGGCGTAGCCGGACATGTAGAGCACCCGGATTTCGGGGCGGGNGGNGCGGATCCGGCTGGCGAGTTCCTTGCCCTGCAGGCGCGGCATGATGACGTCGGTCAGCAGCAGGNGGATGGGGCCGGGGNGGTCGGCTGCGAGGGGGAGGGCCTCGTCGGCGGAGGTAGCGGTGAGGACCTGGTAGCCGTTGCGGGCAAGCAGGCGGCGGGTGACCTCGAGGATGGCGGGCTGGTCCTCGACGAGCAGGACGGTCTCGCCCGCGTGTGCTGGAGTGCCGGTCGTGGTGTCCGGCTGACCGGCGGCGTCCGTGGTGATGGCGGCGGTGGCGGGGAGCAGGCAGCGAATGGTGGTGCCAACCCCGGGTTCGGAGTAGATGTCGGTGTTTCCGCCGGCCTGGCTGATGATCCCGTAGACGGTGGCGAGGCCGAGGCCGGAGCCTTCCCCCTTGGGTTTCGTGGTGAAGAACGGTTCGAAGACCCGGGCAAGGACCTCCGGGGGCATGCCGGTGCCGCTGTCGGAGACGCGGATCCGGGCATGCGGGCCGGCTTTCACGCCCGGGCGTTCGCCCGCGTAGTCCGGATCGATCGTGATGTTGGCGGTGTCGATGGTCAGCACGCCGCCGTCGGGCATGGCGTCGCGGGCGTTGACGGCAAGGTTGGTCAGGACCTGTTCGATCTGGCCGGGGTCGGCCAGGATGGGCCACAGCTCGGGTTGCAGATGAATGTGCAGCTCGATGTGTTCGCCCAGGGTGCGGTGCAGCAGGTTCTCCAGGTCGGTGACGACCTGGTTGAGGTCGAGTACCCGGGGCTGCACGGTTTCGCGGCGGCCGAAGGTGAGGAGCTGGTGGGTGAGGGCGGTGGCGCGGTCGGCGGCGCGTTGGATCTGTTCGATGTCGCGCAGCACGTCGCTCCACCGTCCGCCCGCGGTCTGTGTGGCGGCAGCCTGGGCGACCTCCTCGGCGACGAACGAGGCATAGTTGATGACGACGCCGAGGAGGTTGTTGAAGTCGTGCGCCACCCCGCCGGCGAGCTGGCCGAGGCTTTCCAACCGCTGGGACTGGTGGAGCTGGGCCTCGAAGTTGCGGCGTTGCGCCTCGACGCGCAACCGTTCCCCCTCGGCCTGGGCTTCGAGGCGGTCGGTGACGTCCCGGACCGCCGCGGAGACGAGTATTCCCTCCTCGGTCTCCAGCGGGCTGAGACTGAT
>NZ_JPHT01000045.1:13759-14757 GCF_000733325.1 Frankia sp. Allo2 | reverse complement strand
TTGACCAGGACGATGGCCCCGTCGTCCCGGACGGCGACGATCGCGTCCGGTGCCGCCTCCAACAGACCGCTGGCCAGGTCTGAGGAACCCTTCACCACATCACCACGATCGGTAATCGGACCGACTCTTTAAGTGAGGCGGAGTGGACCGTAGCACAGATGCCGACCCCCCGTGCCGACCCGTGCCAACCCGCCACCGTGGTTCACCGCTTATGCGTGCCTTCTCCCGGAGGACCGACCTGATCGGCTTGGTGGGATCCCNGCGGGTGGTTTTGAGGCTCAGGNGGGNGGTTTTGAGGCGCCGGTGGATCGGGAAGCCATCTGATGGCGTAACACTCGGCCTCGGCGGCACGTTCTCGGCGGCGGCGCCCCGGGCCGATCCCNGGCGCCGACCAGGAAGCCGAGGTCAGCGTGGCAGTGCCGCCGAGGCCGACCGACCGGGAGCGGGCGCTGTTCGGAGAACTGGCGGCCACCTGGACCTTCGACCCGAGGAACTCCGACCTGAGGAACTCCGACCCCAGAAAGTCCGATCCGAGCAAGGGATCCCGGCGATGACCACTCCATTCCCGTCGCGGCAGCGGACGGCGCCGTCGACCACCCGGCCGCGTTACCCGCTGGCACCAGCCCGGAAGCTGACCGTGGAGACGGTCGCCAGCCGCGGCGGGCTGCATCCCGACCTGGTCCACCGGTTCGTGGCACTCGGCCTGCTGGAGGCCTCCCGCGACGCCGAACTGGTCGTCAGCTGTCAGGCAGCGGACGCACGGCACGGGCTCGCCGCCTGAACCCCGACCCCGGGGGCCGGCCGGCCCCCTCCAGGCCGGCCCCCTCCAGGCCGGCCGGGGCCCTCCTGGCCTGCCGGGGCCCTCCTGGGACACCTACCGGTCAGCGACGAACCGACGGCGCCACGCTAGCGCCGAGACCGGTGCCGCCCGGCCCGGCGGCCGCACCCACACCCGCACTCGGCCCCACCCCGACGCCAAGACCCGCACCACCCGGCCC
>NZ_JPHT01000045.1:6175-13549 GCF_000733325.1 Frankia sp. Allo2 | reverse complement strand
GCGCGCCGGCACCCGTGCCGCCCGGCCCGGCGGCCGCACCCACCCCGGCGCTGGCCTCGGCCCGCAGGGCCTTCGCGCAGAAGGCGCCGACCTGGTCACTGCCGCCAGCGGCAGTGACCAGCGCGTTCAGGTCCGGGGAACTGAGAGCCGCGCCGGCGTCGGCCGTGTAGGTATGGCACAGCGCGAGCAGGGACGCCGAGACGGACGCACCGGCGCTCGGCACTGAGACCCGCGGCGCGGTCACCTCGGCGGAGGGCGTAGCCACCGGGGACACAGCGGCGCTGCCACCTACACCGGGGACGGGCAGTACTCCTGTGCCGGCGGCGGCGGCGACGCCTCCGACGGCCGTGGCCGCGACCGCCACGGCGGCGACCTTCGCGGTCAGGAACTTCGCGAGCAACAACTTGGACATGGGCTCTCTCCGCGGCTGGGTGACGTGAGCGAGACGCGCCTCCCGGAAAGCGGCCACAGCCGCTTCCTCACCGTCGAGCTCGCCCTCGCGGGCCGGAGCGGCCACGGCGGCGAGCAGATCGGCAAGGGGATCCGCACCGGCCCCCGCATTGACCGGGCCGCCGCGAAGCATCCGCTCCGCGGCGCCCCGGCCGATCCGACGGGGTCGGTGTGTGCTCATCTCACGTCCTTCAGCGTCGAAGCCCTCACCGGTGTTACACCTGGCCGTGTTACACCTGGCCGTGTTGCACTTGGCCGGAGCCCATGGTCATCGCCGCGCGCCGCCACCCCGACCATGTTCACCTGGTTCACCTGCCTCCGGTCGACCAACCCCGGTGCCCCCACCATCACCGAGCTGTTCGGCAAGCCTGCGTAGCCCCCGGTGCGCCGCGGTGCGGACCGCGCCGGCGCGCTTGCCCAGAACCCGCCCCGCGGTCTTCGCGTCCAGCCCCATGACCACCCGCAGGAGCACCGCCTCCGCCTGGTCCAACGGCAGGCCCGCGATCAGGCGCATGGCGGCCTCGGTGGACATCGCCTCCAACGCCTCGCCGGCGGTGTCATCGGGCGCGGCCATCTCCGTCATCACCGTCTCGACCGGTACGTCACCGCGCGGGCGGCGAGATCGCCGGCGCAGCTGGTCGAGCGCGCGATGACGCGCGATCGTGGCTACCCAGCCGCGAAACCCGTCGAAGTCCCCACGGAACGACGGCAGGTCCCGGGCTATCTGCAGCCATGCCTCGGACGCGACATCCTCGGCCTCGTCACCGACGAGTACCCGCAGGTACCGCAACAGACCCGGCTGGATCGTCCGGTAGAGCAGCCTGAAGGCCGCCTCGTCACCGCGGCGTGCCCCGCTCACCGCCGAGGAAAGATCCGACTCCTCGACGGACGGTTCCTTGACGGACGGCTCCTTGGGGGACGGCTCCCCAACGGACGGCCTGCCGACCCCGGCGCGGGTTTGGTGGCCGGCCGCCGGCGCCGGCACCAGCGCCGCCGGGCCGCCAGGCGCGGAGGCCGGCCCCGCCGAGGCCGGCCTCACCGAGGAAGATGATCGTCGCGGGATGCCCTCAGTGGCGACCGCATCTGCGCTCAGCTCCGCGCTCTCGCTCACCGCGCAGATGATGCGACCTCGCCCGGAACGGCCGGACATGGGGGGCTTGCTCATAGCACAGCGACAACGCACTGGCACGGTCAGACTCAGCCGCGCCCCGAGGATAACGTTCGGGTTCCGCGGCATTCCGCCCGGGCGCCGTCGGATTGATCTATGGTTGATGCGCCAGCTGGATGACCTGGTCGGGGGCATCTGGCCGCTTATGTCGGGCACGGGGGGCAGGGCGAGAGCTGTGGCTCGTTCATCGACGTCGCGGACGTCGCGGTTGGTTCTGGGATCCGCCGGTGCGCGGGTTCTCGTCGTCGGCACGGGCGGGCTCGGTGGGCCCGGCGTCGACCGGGCGGGCGAGGTCGGCGCCGTGGTAGCGCGGGCCGTGGCCGCGGTCGGCGGCGTGTTCGTGGAGCGCTGCGGGCTGGCCGAGGAAAGCCTGCGCACGGTCGTCGACCCGGCGACCCCGCTCGATCTCGGCGAGGCTCTCGCGGCGGCCGTCGAGCAGGCCACCGAGGCTCTCCTCGTCTACTACGCCGGCATCGTCCTCGTCGACGCCGACGGGATGATCCATCTGGCGACGGCCGTGTCGGACAGCCGTCCCCATCGCCTGGCCTACACGGCCCTGCCGTTGTCGTCGGTCCTGGCGACGATGGCGACGAGCCGGGCCGCCACCCGGCTCATCGCCGTCGACGGTCTGTGGGTGCGGACCACGGTCGCCAACTCCACCGTCCCGCCGGTGCCACCTCGCGTTCCCGGTCTTCGCGAGGATGTTCCCGGTCCTCGTGAAGATGCGGGGGGCGGCGTCAACGCGGCCGGCGACGGCGTGGAGCTGCTCGTGCTGACCTCGCCGCTGGCCGCGCACACCGGGCCGGCCGCGGATGACGGACCGCCGCTGTCCGCCGGCCTGGTCCGGCTCCTCGTCAACGGCGACCCGGACGGCCCGGTCGAGCTGAGCGTCGGGCAGGTGACCCGGCGGCTCGCCCAACGTCTCACCGCGGCCGGGAACGCAGTGCTGCATTCCGCCGCCGCCTGGTCGGATGGGGTGATCCTCGCCGGCAACGCCGCGCACNCCCCGCCGATCGCCGACCTGGAGCCGGCGCCGACCACCGTGCTCACCGACGGCCCCGGCCCGGTGGTGACTCCAACCCCGCGACAGCCGGCGGGGCTTCCCAGCGCACCGGACGGCGGGGGGACCACCGGTGAGGCCGCCTGCCCCTATCCCGGTCTCGCCTCGTTCGACGCCGGCACGCAGCGCTGGTTCTTCGGGCGGGAGCGAGCGACGGCCGAGGCGCTGTCGCGGCTGGAGGAACGGCTGGACGGCGCGGGTCCGCTGGTGCTCGTCGGTGCCTCCGGCTCGGGAAAGTCGTCGCTGCTGGGCGCCGGGCTGCTCCCGGCGCTCGCCCGGGGCGCAGTGGCGGGCGCCCNCGGNTGGCCGCNGGNCCTGATGACACCCACGGATCACCCGGCCCGCGAGCTGGCCCGCACGGTGGCGCAGGCGGCCGGGCTGTCCGTGCTCGCGGCGGCACGGCTCGACGTCGTCTCGCAACCCGCCCGTTTCGTCGGGGCGCTGTCGGATCTGCTCGCCCTGGGTCCGGCCGCCGCCGGCGGCGGGACCACCCCGCCGACCCGGCGGGNGGNGATCGTCGTCGACCAGTTCGAGGAGACGTTCACCCTGTGCGCGGATGAGGAGGAGCGCGGCGCGTTCATCCGCGCGCTGGTCGCCGCGTGCCGCGGGGACGGGGCCACCCGTCCACCGGCGGTCGTCGTCATCGGCGTCCGCGCCGACTTCTATGGCTGGTGCGCGGCCTATCCGGAGCTGGTGGACGCGCTCCAGACGGGGCAGGTCGTGGTCGGGCCGATGACCGCGGCGGAGGTGCGCGACGCCATCGTGAAGCCGGCCGAGGCGGTAGGGCTCACGGTGGAGCCGGGCCTGGTCGATCTGATGCTGCACGACATCGGCGCCGACGAGCACGGCGTCGTCGCCGACCCCGGATCGTTGCCCCTGCTCGCGCACGCGCTGCGCGCCACCTGGCGGGAACGCGAGAACGGCACTCTGACGGTGGCCGGTTACCTGCGGGCCGGGGGTCTACGGGGGGCCATCGCCCGGACGGCGGAGGAGACCTTCGGCACGCTGGACGCGGCCGGCCAGGATGCGGCCTGGCAGATCCTGCTACAGATGATCCAGTTCGGGGATGGGACGGACGACACCCGCCGCCGCGTCTCACGCACCGAGCTGCTGTCCACGTCGGCGTCAGCCCAGAACTCGGCGTCAGCCCAGAACGTCTCCGCCGTCCTCGACGCGCTGGTCGCCGCCCGACTCGTCACCGTGGACGCCGACACCGTCGAGATCTCCCACGAGGCGCTGCTGCGCTCGTGGCCGCGGCTGCGCGAGTGGATCGAGGTCGATCGTGCCGCGGCGGTGACCCGACAGCGGCTCACCGACGCCGCGGCCACCTGGGACGACGGCGGGCGGGACCCGTCCTACCTGTTCGCCGGCAGTCGGCTGGCGACCGTCCGGGAGTGGGCGCAGGCCGGGCAGCGGCAGACGGCACTGAGCCCGGTCGCGCGGGACTTTCTGGCGGCCTCCCTCGCGGCCGAGCAGGCGGCGCGGCGGGCCGAGGTCCGGCGGACCAGGCGGCTGCACCAGCTCGTCGCCGCTCTCACGGTGCTGACCCTGATCGCCGGTGGAGCGATGGCGTTCGCCTTCCGGCAACGGGCCCAGATCGCCGGCGAGCGGGACCGGGCGCTGTCGGTGGCGATCGGCCGGCAGGCCGACCAGCTACGCAGGTCCGACCCGCTGGCCGCCGCCCAGCTCGGCGCCGTCGCCTACCGCCTGGCGCCGACGGCGGAGGCGCGCAGCGCCGTGCTGTCGACGTTCGCGAGCGACTACGGCTTCGCCACCCGTCACCTCGGCACGCAGACCCGTCCGATCGGCGCGGTCGCCTACAGCCGGGACGGCAGGCTGGTGGCGACGGCGAGCGACGACTGGACGGTCGCCCTGTGGTCCGCGTCANNCCCCNCCNGCCGCACCCCGCTCAGCACGATCAGGGGCCACCGGCTGGCGGTGAAATCCGTGGCGTTCAGCCCGGACGGCCGGTTCGTCGCCACCGGGAGCGACGACCGGACGGTCCGGCTGTGGACCATCACCGATCCCACTCACCCGGTGCTCGCGGCGACGTTACCCGGCGCCTCCGACTCGATCCACGGGCTGGCCTTCCGCTCCGACAGCCGGGTCCTTGCCACCGGCGGGTACGGATCACAGGTGCGGCTGTGGGACGTCTCCGACGTGAGCGCGATCCGGCCGGCCGGCGCGATCACCGCCCACACCGCGAACGTCCGTGCCGTCGCGTTCAGTCCCGACGGCACCGAGCTGCTGACCGGTGGCGACGACGGCCGGGCCCTGCTGTGGGACGTGCGGGACCTCGCCGCCCCGGCGGAGCTGAGCGAGCTGAAGGGCGAGGCGGGCCCGAATGTCGTGCTCAGCGCGAACACGGCCGTCCGTGCGGTCGCCATCAGCCCGGACGGGAAGACGGCGGTGACCGGCAGCGACGACACCACCGCGCGGGTCTTCGATCTCACCGACCCGCGACGGCCGACCACCCTCCAGGTCATCGACGAGGTGCGATCGGTCGAGGCGGTGGCGGTCAACGTGGACGGCCTCGTGGCCGTGGGGGNGAACAGCGCGGTCGAGATCTACGATCCGTCCCGCCATTTCGACGCCATCGCGGTCCTGCCGCACGCGTCGAAGCCGTGGGCGTTGGCCTTCAGCCCGGACGGGCGAACCCTCGCCTCCGGTGCCGACGACCGCACCCTGCGCCTGTGGGACGTGCCGGGGCCGGTGCTGGTCGGGCACCACCGCTTCCTGTGGTCGACGGCGGTCCATCCGAACGGGCGGGTCCTAGCCACCGGGGACTACGGGCAGACCGTCCGGCTGTGGGATGCGCATGACCCCGATCGGCCGCTACCGGCCGCCACGTTGACCGGATTCAACGCCGCGGTCGGCAGCGTCCGGTTCACCCCGAACGGCAGGGTCCTCATCGCCGGCAGCCTCGACTACGCCACCGACTTCGACGGCATGGTCACGCTGTGGGACGTCGCCGACATCCACCGTCCCAGGCTGCTGTCCACCATCCATCCCGGCATCGGCGGGATCAAGGACCTGGAGGTCAGCCCGGACGGCCGGACCCTCGCGCTGGCCGGCACGAGCGCCCGGCTGGCCCTGGTGGACATCTCCGCCCCGGCCACGCCCCGGGGGCGGTCCGTCCTCGCAGGGCACCGCTACGACGTCGCCACCGTCAGTTTCAGCCCGGACGGGCGCACCCTGGCGTCCGGAAGCAGCGACCGGACCATCCGGTTGTGGGACATCACGACACCGGACCGACCGGCGGGCATCAGCACGATCACGGGCTTCACCAGCGCCCTGATCACCATCGCCTTCAGCCGGGACGGAAGGACCCTCGCCGTCGGCAGCTTCGACACGAAGGTCGCCCTGTGGGACGTCACGGACCGCCGGGCCCCCCGCGCGCTGCCCTCGATCATCGGGTTGGGGGCCGGCGTCAACTCCATCGAATTCAGCTCCGACGGCCGGCTCATGGCGGCGGGCGTCGGCGGCGCGAACGGCGTGGTGCGGCTGTGGGACATGTCCGATCCGGCCGACCCGGTGCCGTACGCCACCTTCAGCGGCCGCTACAACGGCTTCGCTGCGGTCGCCTTCGCCCCGGACACCGCCTTCATCGTCGGAGCGCCCTACCAGGTGATCGGATTCGTCTGGGACCTCGACCCGGCGAGCGTCGTCACGCGGCTGTGCGCGCGGGCCGGCGACCCGCTCACCCGCGAGGAATGGAAACAGTACCTGCCGGGCCTCGACTACGATCCGCCGTGCGGCTGACCGGACCGGAGCCGGAACGGTTCATCACCGACCGGGTGGCCGAGGCGCTCCCCGCCTATGAGGTGACCGCCATGCTCGGGCACGGCGGTCACGCCGTCGTCCTCGCGGGTCGCCACCGCCGGCTCGGTCGAACCGTTGCGATCAAGGTCCTGTCGACCAGCGCGGCGGACGGCGGCGCCCACGGTCGGTTCCTGGCGGAGGCGCGCCTGCTGGCCGGACTCGACCATCCCCACGTAGTCCGCATCTACGACTACGTCGAATCCGGGGACCTGTGCCTGCTCGTCATGGAACGACTGGCGGGCGGCACCGTGCGGGCCCGCGCGGCGAACGGGCTGACCGTCGACGTCGTCTGCGCGATCGGGTTGGCGACCGCCGCCGCGCTGGAATGCGCGCACGCGGGCGGGATCCTGCACCGCGACATCAAACCGGACAACATTCTCTTCAGCGCCGACGGCCTGCTGAAGGTCACCGACTTCGGGATCGCCAAGCTCATCGGCGCTTCCGGCGCGGCCCCGAGCACGCTCGTCGGTACCCCCGTCTACATGGCGCCGGAACAGTTCGACGGCCGGCCGCCGGGACCGGCGTGCGACCTGTACGCACTCGGGATCGTCCTCTACGAACTGCTCAGCGGCCGCCCACCGTTCGTCCGGGCGCTATCGATGGCGCAGCTGATGGACCATCATCTGCGCGTCGCGCCGCAACCACTGGACGCCGCGCCGCCGGCAATCGCCGCGGTGGTGGACCGGGCGCTGCGCAAGGAGCCCGGTGCACGCCCGCCGTCGGCCCGCGCGTTCGCCCTGGATCTCGCCGCCGCGACGGCCCATGCGCTCGGTGCGGGCTGGCTCACCCGCTGCCCGCTGCCGCTGCGGCTCGACGACGATGTGCGCGACGCGGCGCGCGGCAGTCCACCAGCCCGCACACCACCAGCCCGCAC
>NZ_JPHT01000045.1:0-6125 GCF_000733325.1 Frankia sp. Allo2 | reverse complement strand
CCAGCCACCGCCTCACCACGCCGATGGTCAGCCGGCGTGATCCGGCGCCGGTCCCTGAACCGGACCGCGCGGCGCGACCTCCGCCCGGCCGACATCACGTCCGCGCCGTTGCGGGTGGACTACCCGTACAGCGTGGTCGCCGCGCCGGATGGTGCGGTATACGTGTCCCAACGGCTACGCCACCGGGTGCTCCGGATCGAACGCGACGGCCGGACGGTTCACGTGGCCGGCTCCGGCAAGAGCGGCCCGCACGGTGACGGGGGGCCGGCCGTCAACGCCGAGCTGGACAACCCGTGCGGGCTGGCCCTGGGCCCCGACGGTTCCCTGTTCATCGCGGACAGCTTCAATAATCGGATCCGCCGGGTCGCGCCGGACGGTCGGATCGTCACCGTCGCCGGCTCCGGCCGTCACGGCCCGCCGGCCGGCCCCGCCGCCCGGCACGCCGCCTCGCTCAACCTGGCGCATCCGCACGGCGTCTACGTCGACGCGGCGGGCCTGGTGTACGTCGCGAACACCGGCGGCCACCAGGTGATCCGGATCGACCCGGATCTGCGGGCGGCACCGCTGGCGGGGGCGGGNGTCCCCNGCCNGTCCGGAGATCACGGACCCGCCCAGTTCGCCCAGCTCCGGCGCCCGCACGACGTCACGGCCCCGCCCGGACGGAATGTCTACCTCGCCGACACCGACAATCACCTGCTGCGGGCTGTCGACGCCGACGGGATCATCTCCACGGCCGCCGGGATGTTCTACGGCGCGTCCCCCGACGACGGAGCCCCGGCCCGGATCGCGGACGTCGGTCGACCCCACTCGCTGGCGCCCACCCCCTCGGGCGGTCTGCTGGTCACCGACCCCGATCGGGGACGGGTCCGCCTCGTCACCCACGATCGACTCGTCCGCATCTTCGCGGATGCCCGAACAGGTCTGCGGCGGCCGCTCGGTGTCACCGTCCACAGCGACGGCACCGCCTTCGTCGTCGACACCGCCCAGCACCTCATCCACCGTCTCCCGGTCGCATAGACCGGTCACCCGGCAAAGCATGGAAGACCCGGACGATGGTCAGTCCCCGGCACCATCAGCGGCGTCGGCACCATCAGCGGGGTCGGCACCATCAGCGGCGTCGGCATTCGTGCGTCCGGCGGCCCGGTAGGCGTTGGCGAGGTTTCCCTGCGAGGTCAGGGTGTCGCGGTGATCCGGTCCGAGGACACGCCGCTGGTCGGCCAGTACCCGCTCGTACAGGTCGATCGCCTCCGCGAGGCGCCCCGCGGCCGCAACGGCGCAGGCCAGGTTGTTCCAGGTGATCAGGATGTGTGGATGGTCGGCGCCGAGAACACCGCGGGCATCGGAGAGAACCCGCTCGTACAGATCGATCGCCTCGGGCAGACGTCCGAGCGCCTGGTAGGCGTCGGCGAGATTGCTGCGGGAGAGCAGGGNGTCGGGATGGTTGTCGCCGAGAACGCCTTCCCGGCCGGTCAGTACCTGCTCGTACAGGTCGAGGGCCTCAGTCGTCCGTCCGCTGGCCTGATAGGAGCTGGCGAGATTGTTGCGCACGAGGAAGGTCGTGAGATGCTCCTGGCCGAGAACCCGGACGACGTCGACGAGAACCTCTTCGTGCAGCCTGATCGCCTCCGCCAAGCGCCCCGCCGTCTGGTATGCGTTGGCCAGGTTGCTCCGGGCCAGCAGGGTGTCGCGATGGTCCGGGCCACGGATCCGTCCAGCGTCGTCGACAACCTGCTCGAGCAGTTCGACGGCCTCCGCGATGCGTCCGGCGGCCCAATAGGCGCTGGCGAGATTGTTACGGCTGATCCCCAGATTGGGATCATCGGATTCGAGGATGCGGCTGGCCCGCGCCAGGATCCGCTCGTACAACCCGATGGCCTCGGAAATGCGTCCGGCCTTCTGCAGGGCGAGGGCGAGGTTGTTCCGGAGAACCAGGGTGTTGGGGTGGTCGGTTCCCACGACCTGCTCGGTTCGAGCCAGCACCCAGGTGTGCAGGTCCACGGCGGCGGCGAGCTGTCCGGTTTCCTGGAGATAGAGCGCCGCCAGATTGCCCAGCCCCAGCATGCCCGCCGCGTTCGCGTCCGCCGGGGACGGCTCGGCTTCGATCTGGGCCTGAAGGTGTGGGAGCAGCGCGGCCCAGCGCGGCCAGGCCGCCGGATTACCCTGGATCGCGGTGGGCAGGGCCCTGATCATCAACCAGCCGACGGTGGCCCGGAACTCCAGGTGCCGCGACGTCGGAACCCGGNCCCGCAGCACCGCCTGCACCAGCCGATGCAAGGTGATGGTTCCCTGTTCGACCTTGCCCAGCCCGAGAGCACGGAGGCGGGCGACCACGTCCCCCCAGCGCAGCGGGGAGGAACAGGCCGCGCTCAGCGCCGACCAGAGCGTCCCCTCCCCGTTGCTCTCCCCCAGCTCCCCGTTGCTCTCCCCCAGCTCCCCGTTGCTCTCCCCCAGCACCACCAGCGCGGGAAACAGGTCGAGCGGGATGGGCTCCGGACCGAAGAATCCGGCCAGCTGCAGCAGCTCGACGACGGCCGGTTCGTCCGGTCCGATCTCGTCCAGGGCCAGGTTCCACGCCGCGGCGACAATGAACGGATAGCGGTCCGGTTTTCCGCGGGTAAGGAGTTCCCGAGTCTCCACGCGCAACGCAGCCAGGTAGTCCGAAACGGTCATGCCGCTGGCGGCGAGCCAGGCTCCGGCCTGTTCCGCCGCCAGCGGCAGGTCCCCGACCGCGGCCGCGAGCCGCTCAGCCTCGGCGTCCTCCAGCGCGGCTCGGTGCCTCCTCAGCAGATCGATCGTGTCCCTCCGGGGCAGCACCGCGACCTCGGTTGCGGTAGCCCGACCGGCCCAGTCGGGGTTGCGCGAGGTAATCACGAGATGTCCGAACTCGGCGGTCTCCGCGGCCTGCAGAAGCCTGGACAGGTAGGGGTTGGTGGCGGTAGCACCGGCGTTGTTGCCCATGACGGCATTGCCAATAACGGCATTGCCAATAACGGCATTGTCGACGACCAACAGCCACCGGCGATGAGGTCGACCGGCGCGCAACGCCTCGGCCGCCGCGGCGGCCGCTGCCTCGTCCCCCTCCACGTGGGCGAGTCCCAGCTGGGCCGCGAGGGCGGCGAGGCCGGCGACGACCTCCGTCATCTTGTCGCCGCGGATCCACCAGACCAGGTCGTAGGCGTGGCTGTACCGGTAGGCGAACTCCACGACGAGCTCCGTCTTGCCGACCCCGCCCAGGCCATGCACCACCTGGGCCCGCACCCCCGGCACAGGGGAACCGGGGCCGGGCACGGCCCGGTCGAAGCCCGTCAGTCGCGCGCGCAGCTCGGCGAGTTCGGATGCACGCCCGACAAAGCGGGGGTTACGCACCAGTTCCGGCGGCAGCCCCCACACGAGCGGGGGCCGACCCGGATACCGCGCTGCCCGTTCGGACTCGTCCGCCGCCGCGGGCACGTCGCGGGTGTCACGGGTGTCGCGGGTGGGGAGCGGCGTGGGATTGACCGACCGCACCTGCCCTGTCACGGCGGCACGTATCCCGTCCAGCAGCCGGGCGCGAGCGGCTGCGGCGGCGCCCGGCCCGGCCAGGTCGGTCAGGTCGGTCAGGTCGATCCAGGTGAGGCTGCCGAGCAGGCCGAGCGTGCCGGGCTCGCACGGCTCGACCTGCACCGGAATCAGCCGGCGTCCCCGCCCGCCCATGTCCGCCGCCCAGATCGCCTGCCACTGCGCCGCCGCGCCGACCGAGGCGAGATAGGCCGGGGTCAGCACCGCCAGGAGCCGGCCTGCGGTGGTCAGTCCCGCCTGGACGAGCGCAGGCCAGTTCGACCCGGGGACGAAGTCCCATGCCTCGAGCAGCACGCGGCGGCCAGCCCTCTCCAGGGTGTCCGCGATCCACTCCGCCCACGCCTGGTCGACGCCGGCGTAGGAGACGAAGAAGTCCACCGTCTTCCCGGCGTCGTGGGTGGTATCCGTGCCAGCCGGGTTCATCGGCTGGCCACCCGGACGCCCCGCCAGTCGAGAGGTGAAGGCCGGGATCAGGCGTTGGGCGGCAGGTCGGTGCCGGCACCGCGCTGACGTAGCGCGACCCGCTCCAGGCCCGCGCCCATGGCCAGCGCCGCCTCGGCGTCGGTGTTGAGGCCTTCCACCGTGAATCCCGCCTCGGCGATCATCTTCAGGTCCTGGTGGCCCTCCTGACCCTCACTGGTCAGGTAGTCACCAAGGAAGATGGAGTTCACCACCGAGAGGGCGAGGGGCTGCATCGAGCCGAGATGAATCTCCCGGCCGCCCGAGAGCCGCACCTCGGCCGTGGGGTTGACGAACCGGACCATGGCGAGAATGCGCAGGCACTGCCGGGGGTTGAGGTTCCACTCCGCCCCCAGGGGCGTGCCCTCGAATGGCATGAGGAAGTTGACCGGGATGGAGTCCGGGGCGAGCTCGCGCAGCGCGAAGGCGACGTCGACGAGGTCCTCGTCGCTCTCCCCCATGCCGGCGATGATACCCGAGCAGGGTGAGAGGCCGGCGTGCCTGGCTTCCTGCACCGTGTCGACCCGGTCGTTGTAGGTGTGCGTCGTGCAGATGTCTGCGTACTTCTCACCGGCCGTGTTCAGGTTGTGGTTGTAGGCGTCCGCACCGGCCGCCCGCAGCTGTGCGGCCTGCCCGTCGGACAGCAGGCCGAGGCACGCGCACACCTCCACGTCCGGATGCGCGGTCTTGATCGCGCCGATCGTGTCCGCCACGCGGTCGACGTCCCGGTCCGTCGGCCCGCGGCCGCTCGCGACCAGGCACACCCGGCGGGCACCGCCCGAGATGCCGGCGCCGGCCGTCGCGGCGGCCTCCTCGGGCTTGAGCCAGGTGTACTTCAGGATTCCCGTGTTCGAACCGAGCCGCTGCGAGCAATAGGAACAGTCCTCCGGACAGAGTCCGCTCTTGAGGTTCACCAGAAAGTTCAGCTTGACACGCCTGCCGAAGTACCTCCGCCGGAGCCGGTAGGCGGCGGCGACGACGTCCAAGAGATCGTCGTCGTCACTGCGCAGGACGGCCAGGGCCTCGTCCCGGGTCGGAGCCTGACCACTCACCCCCTTGCTGACAAGGCTGTTCAGAGTGGCTGACAGGTCCATGTCCGTCATCCTCGATCCTCTGCTGGCACGGCGGGCACTGGCGGGCGGCGGAAACCTGCGGGTGATCGTCCTTCCGCCGCGTCCACACTCTCATCGTTGCCTTGATCGGAACCAGCGATCGCCCACGTCGGGGCGGGGGTACGGCCGGGGTTGCCCGGACGTGGACGTGGCCAACCGGCGCCGGCGGGCAGGAAGGGGNGGNTGGGNATGTGGCGACTGGATCCCGGGTGGAGGAGAACGACGCGTGCGTGTCGGGCGACAGCGTCGCCGGCGCCCACCCCACACCGACCGAACCAGCGACTGGACCTTCGAGTGGAAACTGGACCTTCGACCGGAAAGTGAGGCCCACGAGTGAGCCCGCAAGGATCCGACTCCGACGTCGTGACGGTGCCGCGTGACGCGGCGTCACCACAGACGGTGTCGCGTGACACCGCGTCGGTCCCGCCCGCCGACGAGGTCGTGCTCCTCGACGCCGAACGCCGCCCCTGCGGGACGGCGCCGCGGATCGCCGTGCACGGCCTCGACACCCCCCTGCACCTGGCGTTCTCGTCCTACCTTTTCGACCCGTCCGGCAGGCTGCTCGTCACCCGCCGGGCGCTCGACAAGCGGACCTGGCCGGGGGTGTGGACGAACAGCTGCTGTGGGCATCCCCGCCCAGGCGAGGATCTGGCGCGGGCCGTCGAGCGCCGGGTAGGCCAGGAACTCCGCCTGGAGTTGACCGACCTGCACTGCGCGCTGCCGGACTTCGCCTACCGCGCCACCGCCGCCGACGGTCTCGTGGAGAACGAGGTCTGCCCGGTCTACGTGGCGCGGGCGCTCGGGGACCCGGATCCGGACCCGGCCGAGGTGGTCGAGTGGCGCTGGGTCGAGTGGGACGACTACCGCCGGGTGGCCGCCGCCGCGCCCTGGGCGCTAAGCCCCTGGTCGGTCGACCAGATGGCGGCGTTCAGCGCGGCGGCCCATCCGCTGACCGCCGCGCTCTCCCTCGTCTCCGGCGGAACCCACGCCTGAGCC
>NZ_JPHT01000044.1:0-26822 GCF_000733325.1 Frankia sp. Allo2 | reverse complement strand
CCACCGGCACGGGCCGGGCCCGGGTCACCCGGACGATCCCGAGCACTGTCACGGTCCACGTCCTGACGAGCCTCACCCTCGACGCGGTCACACCCGCTGATCTCGCGGGCTACGCCCGAGGGCATTGGACGATCGAGAACAAGGTCCACTGGGTGCGCGATGTGACGTTCCGTGAGGATGNCTCGCGGGTTCGGACCGGCCCACNGCCCCGCATCNTGACCACNCTCCGTAACCTGATCATCGGGCTGATTCGCCTCGCTGGCCATAACCGCATCGCCCCGACCATCCGCAGAATCCGACACGACAACGCCCTGCTCCTGGCCATCCTCACTCTCGACAACCCCGCTGACCTGCATCAATGACTTTGCGGGTCACCCTGGAACAGGGTGGCCTGGCTGTAGAAGTCCTTGAAGCTCTCGCTCCGCTTACGGATCGTGTTCCCGTCGACCCGCTCGGCGTAGTGCACGTACCCGCCGTGCGCCGGATCGGAGAGCACCGGGCAACCGCCGCTGATCGAGTTCGGGAAGTACGACGTCTGGCTCTGCTGGATGCGATGCTGCCCGTAACCGTCGCGGGAGTTGTTGTGCACCGCCGCGACCGGCCGGTTGACCGGCAGCTGGGCGAAGTTCGGGCCGCCGAGCCGGATCAGCTGGGTGTCCAGGTAGGAGAACAGCCGGGCCTGCAGCAGCGGGTCGTTCGTGAAGTCGATGCCGGGGACGACGTTCTGTACGCAGAACGCCACCTGCTCGGTCTCGGCGAAGAAATTGCCGGGGTTGCGGTTGAGCACCAGCCGTCCCACCGGCCGCACCGGCACCCGCTCCTCAGGGATGATCTTCGTCGCGTCGAGAAGATCGAAGTCGAACGCGTGCTCGTCGGATTCCGGCACGAGCTGCACGCCGAGTTCCCACTCCGGGAACGTACCGTTCTCGATCGACTCCCACAGGTCCCGCCGGTTGAAGTCGGGGTCCTTGCCCGCGATCTTCTGTGTCTCGTCCCAGACCAGGGAGTGCGTGCCGAGCTTCGGCCGCCAGTGGAACTTGACGAAGGTCCCCTGCNCGGCGGCATCGACGAACCGGAAGGTGTGCACGCCGAAGCCCTGCATCATCCGGTAGCTGCGCGGCAGCGCCCGGTCCGACATCAGCCACATCATCATGTGCATCGACTCGGGGACGAGACTGACGAAGTCCCACAGGGTGTTGTGCGCGGAGGATGCCTGCGGGATCTCGTTGTGCGGCTCCGGCTTCACCGCATGGACGAAGTCGGGGAACTTGATGCCGTCCTGAATGAAGAACACCGGCATGTTGTTACCGACGAGATCGAAGTTACCCTCCTCGGTATAAAATTTTACGGCAAATCCGCGTACGTCCCGGACCGTGTCCGCGGAACCGCGGGAACCGCCGACGGTCGAGAACCGTACGAACACCGGGGTACGCCGGCCGTCCTCGCCCAGGAAGTGCGCCCGGGTCACGTCGGCGAGCGACTCGTACGCCTCGAAGTACCCGTAGGCACCGGCACCACGGGCGTGGACGACCCGCTCGGGGATGCGCTCGTGATCGAACCGAGTGAGCTTCTCTCGGAAGTGGAAGTCCTCCAGCAGCGTCGGACCGCGTTCCCCCGCCGCGAGCGAGTCGTCGGTGTGTTCGACACCGATCCCCTGGTCGGTGGTCATGCGGGCGCCGTCGTCGCCGACTCGGACGGCGTCGAGTTGCTGCTGCTTCGCGTCGTCCCGGGGGAGGCGCGACGTCCCGGGATCGGTCATGATGGTCACCTCGCTGACTACCTGATGCTGTCCGGGCGTACCCGGACCTACCCGCGACGACACGAGTAAACCTCGCTTCCGGACGGCGTCGCGCCGGCGTCGCGGTCTTCCCCGCCGCCAGCGGGAACCAGCGAGGAACCAGCGACGAACCAGCGACGAACCAGCGAGGAGGCATCCGTTGCGGGAGAACCTGGCGGAGTCGCGCAGCATCGCCCGGCTACTCCACCCGCGCACGGTCGCCGTGGTGGGGGCGAGCCGCGAGCCGGGCTCGATCGGTCACGAGATCTTCCGTCGGCTGCTCGCCAGCGAGTTCACCGGCTCTGTCTATCCGGTCAACGCCGCGGCAACCCATGTGGCGTCCGTCTACGCCTACCGAGACCTGCGCGACGTCCCAGTCGAGATCGACCTCGTGGTCGTCGCGGTGCCGGCGCCACGGGTCGCCGAGGTCATGCGGGCCTGCGCGGAGAAGGGGGTACGCGGCGTCATCGTGGTCGCGGCCGGCTTCGCCGACGGGGGTGACGAGGGACGGGCCCGGCTCGCGGACGTTATCCGGATCGCCCGTGACGGCGGCATGCGACTGATCGGGCCGAACGCGATGGGCGTCATCAACACCGTCCCGACGGTCCGGCTGCACGCCACCTTCGCGGTCGGCGACCCCCCGCCCGGCCGGGTCGGCCTGTTCACCCAGTCCGGGGCGCTCGCGGGCACGTTCCTCACCGACGCCTCCCGGCGCGCGCTGGGCATCTCCACGTTCGTCTCGATCGGGGACCGCTCGGACGTCTCCTGCAACGACCTGCTGCGGTACTGGCGCTCCGATCCACGAACCGGCGTGGTCATGCTGCATCTGCAGAGCCTGGGCAACCCACGCCGGTTCGCCCGGATCGCCCGCGAGCTCAGCCGGCACAAGCCGGTCGTGGCGCTCAAGAGCGGGCGGGAGGCCGCCCACAGCGACATCGGCGCCCTGTTCAGCAGCGCCGGGGTGATCCGCGTCGACACGTTGAGCCAGCTGTTCGACACGACCCAGCTGCTGGCCTGCCAACCGCTGCCGGCCGGCCGGCGGGTCGGCATCGTCGGGACCTCCAGCGCGCTCGCGGCGCTCGCCGCCGACGCCTGCCGTACCTACGGGCTCGACGTGCCGGCGCTGTCCGCCTCGACCTGCGCCGGCCTCGCCACGCTGGTCGGCCATCGGTACGCCACGAACCCCGTCGATCTCGGGCCGCTGGCCGATCCGGACCGGTTCGACGCCGCGCTGCGCGCGGTCGCGACCTCCGGGGACGTCGACGCGATCATCACCCTGGTCACCCCGCACGCGCAGGTCGACCGGCTGGCGAGCTCGGTGCGCGCGGTGGCCGTCGAGAGCGGCCTGCCGCTGCTCGCCTCCTTTCTCGGGCAGGATGGGATCCCCGCCCAACTGGCTGTCCGGGACGGCTCGGGTACCCCGGGCCCGGGGTCGGTGCCGTCCTACGCCTCGCCGGAGTCGGCCGCGCTCGCGCTGTCCCGCGCGGCCGACCATGCCGCCTGGCGGGCCCGGGACCAGGGCAGCGTCCCCGTGCTGGCCGGCATCGACCTGGACCGCGCCCGCGCCGAGGCCGAGCGCTACCCGAAGGACGGGGCGTGGCTGCCCGATGCCGCCGTCGCGACCCTGCTGGCCGGGGTCGGCCTGCGCGCCTGGCCGAGCCGGCGGGTCGGCGACCAGGCCGAGGCCCTCGCCGCGGCGGAGGCGTTCGGGTGGCCGGTGGCGCTGAAGATCGCCGACGAACGGTTCCGCAGCCGGCTCGACGTCGGCGCCGTCCAGCTCGGAGTCGACGATGCGGCCGGGCTCACGCAGGCCTGGCAGGCCATCCGCGCCGCCGTCGGGCCGGGCGACATGCTCGTGCAGCCGATGGCCCCGGCCGGGGTGTCGACCGTGGTGCGGCTGCGGCAGGATCCCATCGTCGGTCCGCTGCTCTCACTGCGCCTGGGCGGGGTCGTCGCGGACCTGCTCGTCGACCCGCTCTCCCGCACGCTGCCGCTGACCGACCGGGACGCGGCCGAGCTCATCCAGGAGATCCGCGGCAGTGTGCTGCTGCTCGGCGGCTCCGGGGCGCCCGCCGCCGACACCGACGCCCTGGCCGACCTGCTGCACCGCGTCGCCCGGCTCGGGGAGGAACTGCCGGCCATCGCCGAGATCCTGCTCGATCCGGTGCTTGTCGGCCGCCGCGGCGTCGTGCTGCTGCACGCCGGCATCCGCCTGCTCCCGCCCGAGACGGAGCCACGGACACTGCCGCGCGCGCTCGCCGCCGGCGGTTGAGCCCGCTCCTCGGGCGCGGGGGGACTCCTCGCCCGGGGACTGTACGGTCGAGGAGTCAACACCGGCACGGACCCAGCCGGCACGGACCCAGCCGGTACCCGATCCAGCGGATTCGAGGACATGGATGACCGCCCGACAGAGGATCGCGTTCCAGGGCGAGCGGGGAGCCAACTCCCACATCGCCTGCCGGGACGTCTATCCGGACTACGACGCGGTCCCTTACCAGACCTTCGACGAGTGCTTCTCCGCGCTGGAGGAGGGTGAGGTGGACCTGGCGATGATCCCGGTGGAGAACTCCACCGCGGGTCGGGTCGCCGACATCCACCATCTGCTCCCCCGCCCCGGGGTGCACATCATCGGCGAGTACTTCCTGCCGATCCGTCACCAGCTGCTCGGCCTGCCCGGGGTGACCCTCGACGAGGTGAAGACGGTGCACAGCCATCCCCAGGCGCTGGCCCAGTGCCGGGAGGCGCTGCGCACGCTGGGTCTGACGGCGGTCGCCCACGCCGACACCGCCGGGGCCGCCCGGGAGATCGCCGAGGCTGGCGATCCGGCCAGGGCCGCGATCGCCTCCCGGCTCGCCGCCGAGGCGTACGGGCTGCAGATCCTCCAGGCCGATCTCGAGGACGCGGAGCACAACACGACGCGGTTCCTCATTCTGTCCGGCGAGAACCTGCGCGCGGCCGCCGGTGTCGGCCCGATCGTCACGACGTTCTTCTTCAAGGTGCACAATCGGCCCGCCGCGCTCTACAAGGCCCTCGGCGGCTTTGCCACGAACGGGGTCAACATGACCCGCCTGGAAAGCTACATGGTGGGCGGGGGCTTCGTCGCCACCCAGTTCCTCGCCGACATCGAGGGCAGCCCGGAGGAGCCGGCCGTCGCCCGCGCCTTCGAGGAGCTGTCCTTCTACGCCGACCACCGCATCCTCGGCGTCTACCGGGCGAGCCGGTACCGGGAACGGATCAGCACCGGTTCCGGGGCCTGATCGGCCGCCGGTGGAACGCGCCCCGGCAGAAGCCCGGTAGNANAGGNCCAGCCGCTGCCCGGCTGGCCCCCGATGCCCGCCGGTCCAGATCTCACCGCGCCGCGGTGGCCTCACCCGGCGGCGTCGGCGAGATTGGGCAGCCCCGACACCGCTGGAGCCCATCGCGGGACGGCCTACCCACAGCACTGGTTGCAAGCACCTGCAGCCACAGAGATACGATTCAAGATCTTTGGACTGTGCCGGTCCGGTTCCGGGCCCGGCCGCGCATCGGGGGAGGGCCCATTGGACGATGAGCGCTGGACGCAGTGCACACCGTCCGAGTACGCCTGGGAGCGTGCGGCCCTGTCCTATCTCAAGGCGCAGCTACCAACCGGGGATCCCTACCGGGCTTGGGCGAACGCCGAGTTTCTCGGGTCCGACGGTTCCGTCAACGAGGTCGACCTGCTTCTCGTCCTGCCGGCGGGCATCGTCGTGCTGGAGATCAAGTCCTGGTCCGGTGTCCTCGTGGGAGACGCGGGCACCTGGCGTCAGAGCCACCGCGCCCCGGTCGACAACCCCGTCATCGGAGCAAACCGCAAGGCCCGCAAACTGAAGTCGCTGCTGGTTTCCCGGCCGGCGATGCGGGGCCGACGGGTGCCATGGGTGGAGGGCGCGGTATTCCTGAGCGACGCGCGGCTGGAGATCCGCCTTGTCCCAGAAGGCCGGGCGCACGTCTTCGGACGGCATGACCAGACCCAGCTGCCGAGTTTCCTGGACTTCGCGCGGCAGCCCGGCCGGGTGGACGGCGAGCTCAGTAATGCCCTGGCCCGGGCCGTCGACCAGGCCGGAATCCGCCCGTCCCAGCGGGCGCGGACCGTCGGCAGCCTTCGCCTGGAGCTGCCCGCCTTCCAGGAGGGCGTCGGCTGGCAGGACTTCCTCGCCCGCAACCAGCGGTTTCCCGACGACCGGCCGCGGCGGGTGCGGATCTATCTGGCCAGTGGTGTGGAGTCGGTGCACCAGCGTGACCAGCTCGTGCGGGCCGCCGAGCGGGAGTACCTCGCACTACGCGGCATCGACTATCCGGGGATCGCGGCGCCGATCGACTTCGTCGAGCACGATCTGGGCCCCGCGCTCGTCTTTCCCCACGATCCCGAGCTGATCCGGCTGGACCATTTCCTCCAAGAACACGAACGCGAGCTGTCCTTCGACGATCGGTTGGCACTGCTGCGCGTCCTTGCCGAGACCATGGCGTACGCCCACCGGCGGGNGCTGACGCACCNGGGCCNGAGCCCNCGATGCGTCTGGGNTCGGCGCCGGNCCGACCGCTTCGCCCTCCAGATCACGGACTGGCAGACGGCCTCCCGCGGCTCCGAATCGACGTCAGGGATACCGAGCACCACCGGCCCGGCCACGTCGACGGGGGGCTACGTCGAACTGGCCGACGACGCCGCCGCGGCCTACTTCGCACCCGAGTGGAGCTGGGGCACGGCGAAGGGGGTCACCCTCGACGTCTTCGGGGTCGGCGCCATCGCCTACCGGATCTTCACCGGGAAACCCCCCGCGGCCTCATCCGGGGAGCTCAGCCGACGTCTGTCCGAACACAACCGACTGTTACTCGCCGAACAGGTTGATGCCGTCTCCGAGGAGCTCAACGAGCTCGTCGCCCGGGCGACCGAGGCCGACCCGGAGCAACGCACCCGGGACATGGCCGCGTTCCTGCTCGATCTCGACCTGGTTCGGGAACGGCTGGCCGCCATCGCGGAGGAGGCACCGGTTGTCGTTGATCCCCTGGAGGCCGAGGCCGGCGCCGAACTGGAGGGCGGATTTTCGGTCCTCGGCCGGCTGGGCCGCGGCTCGACGGCGCTCGCTCTGCTCGTCGAGCGGGACGGCGGGCGCGCGGTTCTCAAGGTGTCGTTGGACCGAGACAGGGATCCGCGGTTGGTCGCCGAGGCCGAGACGCTGCGCACCCTCAGCGAGCATCCCGGTGTCGTGCAGCTGCTGAGCGACGGCGTGATCGACGTCGGCCCACGCCGGGCCCTGTTGATCACTTCAGCCGGGGAACGCACCCTCGCCCAGGAGCTGCGCGAGCGAGGCCGACTACAACCGGAATGGCTCCAGGGGTGGGGCGACGACCTGCTGGAGATCGTCCAGCACCTACAGCGGGCCGGGCTGGCGCATCGCGACATCAAGCCGGACAACCTCGGCGTCGCCGAACGTGGCGGCAGGGGCAAGAAGCGGCAGCTCGTCCTGTTCGACTTCTCCCTGGCGAAGGAGCCGTTGGAGGCCATCGAAGCCGGCACCCGCCCGTACCTCGACCCGTTCCTCGGCCGCGGCGAGCGCCGCCGATGGGATCAGGCTGCCGAGCGATACGCCGCGGCGGTGACGCTCTACGAGATGGCGACCGCACGCCGGCCCGAGTACGGAACCCATGGCGGGCATCCGAGTTTCGTCGACGCCGACGTGGCGATCGAACCCGAGCTGTTCGACCGGTCGTACGCGACCGGTCTCACCGAGTTCTTCCGCCGAGCGCTGCACCGGGACGTCAGACAGCGCTTCGACACCGCGGAGGACATGCGCCGCGCCTGGAACGCGATCCTGGCCGAACCGGCCAGCGTGGTCCCGCAGCCGCCCTCCGCGCGCATCAGCCGGGACACGCCCATCGGCGCCGCCGGTCTGTCCCGCCCGGTGCTGTCGGTGTTCGAACGGCTGTCGATCGATACGGTGGGCGGCGCGCTCGACCTGTCGCCCGCCCAGGTCGTCTGGCTGCCCGGCATCGGTACGAAGACCCGCCAGCAGTTGCGTGCGGACCTGGACCGGCTGGCCGGCCAGGTCACCTCCTCCCCGGCCGAGCGGCCCACCGAGCCGACGCTCCTCGACCGCGTCGCCGCCGGGCTCATCCCCCGCGCGACCGACCGGGCCGTCGCCGAAGCCCTGCTCGGCCTCGGCGAGCAGGGCGGCAACGCATGGACGAGCGTGCGCGACGCGGCCAAGGCCCTTGACCGCGAGCAACGTACCGTCCGGCAGGCGGTAGCCAGGTTCGAGCGGCATTGGCTGGCCCTCGACGGGATGCGAGAGTTGCGGGACACCATCGTCAAGGTCGTCGAGTCGGTCGGTGGGGTCGCCTCCGCCCGGCACTGCGCGGCGGCCCTGCTCGACTTTCAGGGCAGCACGGTGGAGGAACCGCTGCGCTCCCGGCTCGCCGAGGCCGTCGTACGCGCGGCGATCGATGCCGAGCTGGCCGACGACTCCCCCCGCGACGACACCACCCACGACACCACCCACGACGCCTCCGGCGGTTCCGAGATGGGTGGCGATCCACGGCTGGTGTACAGCCGAGAGCCCAACGGCATCCTCGTCGCAGCCGGCCCCGCGCGCGCCGGGGACGGGCCCTCCACCGCCGATCGGTTGGACTGGGCCTCCCGGCTCGGCGGCGCGGCCGACGACCTCGCCGGCGCGGACCCGCTGCCGGCTCCGGCTCGGGTCATCGAGACGTTGCGCGCCGTCCGCGCCCCCGGCGACACCGACCCCTCCCTGATCTTCCCCGAACGGCTCCTCGACGTCGCCATGATCGCCTCCGAGAACGCCGCGGTGACGCCGCGCCTGGAGGTCTACCCGCGAGGCCTCGACGCGGGACGGGCGCTGCGGCTGGCCGCCGGGGCGCTGTACGGCCGCACGGAGCTGACCCCCGAGCAGGTGGCCGAGCGGATCATCGTGCGGTTCCCGCACGCGGGCGCGCTGCCCGGCCGTCCCGAGCTGGACGCCCTGCTCGACGCGGCCGGGGTGCCGCTGTGCTGGGACGACGANAAAAAGCGGTACGTGACCCGCCGCATCGAGGTGACCGGGCTCACCTCCCTGGTCACCTCCCGTGGAACCAGGCCGCGCTGGAGCACCGGCGCGGGCGCCGCCTGGACGACAATGGGATGGCGCCGGGTCTCCGACGAGGTGCTGGCCGCGGATGACCGGCTCACCCGTTCGCTGGTGGACGGCGGCTGGCTGGTGCTGTCGGTGCCGCCGCGGCGACTCGCCCGGGCCGAACGCTGCCTGGCCGCGCAGGATGTCACCGTTGTCGACGCGGAACAAGCCCTGCTCGCGGGGATGCGGGAGTTCTGCGCCCAGCACCGGGTGCAGTGGTCGATCGTCCTGGCGGCCGACGCCGCCGACCGATCGTCGCGCGACTGGGCCAACCTCTCAAGGGTCGCGCAGGCCGGGCTCGCCGGTGTGCGGGCCTCGATCGAGGCCGCGGGGCCGGCGGTGCTGATCACGAATGCGGGGGTGGTCGCCCGGTACGATCCGGCGCTGGTGGTACTGGATGAGCTGCGCGCATCGGTGCGGATGGCGACCGAGACATCACCGGTGCGTACGGTGTGGCTGCTCGTACCCTGGGCCGACGTGGACAAACAACCGTTGTTGGATGGTGGCGCTCCCGTGCCCCAGTTCGGCAACCAGGGCCTGGCGCTGTCCGAGGAGTGGATTGTCCGGCACGAGTCTCGGCTCGCCGACGGCGCTGAGGGAGGAGCAGCGTGATCGAGGCGAGACGCCTGTTGGCCGATCTCCAGCGGCAGGTCCGCGGCCTGGAGGCGGACCTGCGCGCGCGGGCCCGGTCGGACCGGGACGTCGACGATCGGCTGCACAAGCGGTACCAGGAGGCGAAGACCGGCTGTCGCACCGGCGTCGGCTACGAGACGTGGCTCGACCAGCAGCTCACCCAGGTGGCGGTCGGTTGGGTGCTGGCCTGCGTGTTCACCCGATTCTGCGAGGACAACACGCTGCTGGGACGTCCGATGCTGGCCGGCCCGGTCCGCCCCGAGCAGGAGGCCGACGAGACAGGCGAGGCCAGGGAACGGGTCGACGGGGTGGCCGAGGCCCGGGAATGGCAGACTTTCTACTTCCAGGCGGAGGACCACAAGAATGACTCCGACCTGGACTACCTGCGGGCGGCGGTCGCCCGGCTGGAGGCGTACGACGCAACCCGGGATCTGGTCAACCGGCACAACCCGCTGCACCTGGTGGACATCTCACCGGACGCGGCGACCGGCCTGCTGGAGTTCTGGCGGCGGATCGACCCGGAAACCGGCGCTCTCGTCCACGACTTCTCCGATCCGGCGTCCTCCACCNGCTTCCTCGGCGATCTGTACCAGGATCTTTCCGAACAGGCACGTAAGGACTACGCGCTGCTCCAGACCCCCGAGTTCGTCGAGGAGTTCATCCTCGGCCGGACCCTTGCCCCGGCGATCGACGAGTTCGGCCTCGCCGAGGTTCGGATGATCGACCCGGCCTGCGGCTCCGGGCACTTCCTGCTCGGCGCCTTCGACCTCCTGCTCGACCGGTGGCAGAAGCAGGAACATGGGATTGACGTCAAGGTCCACGTGGAGCGCGTACTCGGCCAGGTCCACGGTGTCGACATCAACCCGTTCGCGGCGGCGATCGCCCGGTTCCGCCTCGTCATCGCCGCACTGGCCGTCTGCGGGATCACCCGGCTCGTCGACGCCCCCGTCTGGCGCATCCGCATCGCCATCGGTGACTCCCTGCTGTGGGGCACCGAGGATCAGCAGGACGAACTCGACGGCGTCGCCACCCACGCCCTGACGGGTTCCACCGGTGAGGGTGAGTTCACCTACGAGTACGAGGACGCTCGCGAGCTGAAGGAGATCCTGGAAGCCCGCTACCACGCGGTTGTCGGCAACCCGCCGTACATCACGGTCAAGGACCGGGCCCCCAGCAACGCCTATCGGGTGCGCTGGAGCGCATGCCATCGCCAGTACGCGCTCAGCGTGCCGTTCGCGCAGCGGTTCTTCCGACTCGCGGTCAACGGCGGCTTCACCGGCCAGATCACCGCGAACTCCTTCATGAAGCGCGAGTTCGGCAAGAAACTCATCGAGGAGTTCTTCCCGAGCGTCGACCTCACCCTGCTCGTCGACACCAGCGGCGCCTACATCCCCGGCCACGGAACCCCGACCGTCCTCATCTTCGGCCGCCACCGCCGCCCCATCGGCGCACAGGTCCGGGCAGCACTCGGTGTCAGGGGCGAGCCCAGCGCACCGGCCGACCCGGCCAAAGGCCTCGTGTGGACACGAATAGTAGAGAACTTCGCGAATGCTGACCACACGGATGCGTATATCAGCACCCTCGGAATCAAGCGGATAGATCTTGCGAGGCATCCCTGGTCACTCGCTGGCGGTGGAGCGGCTCAGTTGCAAGCTCAGATAGACACAACCAGCGCGCGTCTACATAATCTCGGAGTTGACATCGGACGCACCGTCCAGCTCGGCGAAGATGACGCTTGGATACTTGCCCATAGTTCTCCGGCGGTGACCAGGTTTCAGGACAACATGGTCCCCCATGTTTTCGGCGAGCTAGTACGTGACTACACGATCGAACAACCTCCCATTGCAATTAATCCGTATGCCGACATAACCAAAGGAATCCCCCTTTTAAAAGATCAGGAAGTTGTACAAAATCTCCTCTGGCCAAACCGAACAATCCTGTCTGCTCGCACAATATTCGGTAGAAGTCTTGCCGAAAACGATCGACCATGGTATGCATATTTAGAAATATATGCAAACCGACTGCACACCCCGCTGGCGATCGCCTTTCCGTTCGTCTCGACCCACAACCACTTCACACTCGACCGAGGCGGCAAGATATTCAATCGTACCGCAACCGTTCTCAAGCTGCCCGAGGGAGCCACGGAGGAGAAACATCTGCGGCTGGTCGGGGTGCTGAACTCGTCGGCGGCGTGCTTCTGGCTCAAGCAGGTGAGCCAGCCGAAGTCCGGGAGTGGGATCGGACGCGGTATCCAGGACGAGGCATGGGAGAACCGCTACGAGTTCACCGGGACCAAGCTGAAGGAGTTTCCGCTGCCGGACGGGGCGCCACTGGTGTTGGCGACGCGGCTGGACGGGTTGGCTCAGGAGCTCCAGCGGGTCGCGCCGGCCGCGGTGGCCAGGGACGCTGTTCCGACCCGGGAGGCACTCGTGCACGCGCGGGCGGAGTGGGAGCGGATCCGGGCGGAGATGATCTCGGCGCAGGAGGAGCTGGACTGGGAGGTCTACGGTCTCTACGGGCTGCTCGGCGACGACGCGGACGGGTTGATCGGTTCGAGTGTGACGAAGCCGCCGCTGGCGCTTGGCGAACGGGCGTTCGAGATCGTGCTGGCGCGGCAGCACGATGCCGGCGAGACCGAGACGGAATGGTTCACCCGGCACCGCTCGACGCCGATCATCCAGCTGCCCGCGCACTGGCCGCAGGACTACCGGGCCCTCGTCGAGCGGCGGCTGGCGAAGATCGACGATGATCCGTACCTTCACCTCATCGAGCGGCCGGAATGCAAGCGGCGCTGGGCGAGCCGGCCGTGGGCGGAGATGGAGGCCGAGGCGTTGCGCGACTGGCTGCTCGACCGGCTGGAGGCCCGCGAACTGTGGCACCGACCGGAACCGACCCCGCGCACCGTCGCCCAGCTCGCCGACGAGCTGCGGACCGACGCCGAGTTCACCGCCGTCGCCAGGCTCTACGCCCGCGACACCGCTCTTGGTGACGTGGTCGCCGATCTCGTGCGCGACGAGCATGTACCGTTCCTCGCCGCCTGGCGGTACACCGACATGGGGCTGCGGGTCCGGGCGCAGTGGGAACGCACCTGGGATCTCCAGCGGGAGCAGGATGCCGAGGACGAGCGGATCCGGGCCGAGGAGGAGCGGCGTAAGGAGTCCGACGAGCCGCTGCCACCGGCCCCACCGCGTAAAATCATCGACATCAAGGTGCCGCCGAAGTACAAACAGACCGACTTCCGCGAGACGTCCTACTGGCGCAGCCGCGGGAAGCTGGACGTGCCCAAGGAGCGGTTCATCTCGTACCCGGATGCTTCCCGGGACGGGACCCTGCTGCTGGGCTGGGCCGGCTGGGATCATCTCCAGCAGGCGCAGGCGCTGGCCACCTATATCGCCGATCGGCGCGAGGTCGACGCCTGGGACGCCGAGAAAACCAAGCCGTTGCTCGCCGGGCTGCTGGAACTCCTGCCGTGGGTCGCGCAATGGCATTCGGAACTGGACCCGGAGTTCGGTATTCGGCCCGCGGACGCCTACACCGGCTTCCTCGACGAGCAGGTGCGCCAGCTCGGGCTGACCCGTGACGATCTCACCGGCTGGCTCCCCGCGGCCAGGAAGACGAGAACCACGGTGAAGAAGCCGGTGAAGAAGCCGGCGAATAAGCCCGCCACGACTCCGGCGAAGGCGGCCCGGTCATGACCCTGATCTCGGAACTCCTCGACATCCCCGAGGCCGTGTACCCGGGGGACTTCGTCCTCGACCTGTCCCGCGGCGTGACCCAGATCGATCGCACCCTGCGCGAGTATGTCGTCACCCCCGAGCTGGCCATCCGGTTCGGGGAGGCGCTGGGTCTGATCAAGAGCGCGCTCACCGACGGCAGTAGCAAGGCCGCCTACCTCGACGGCTCGTTCGGGTCCGGCAAGAGCCACTTCATGGCTGTGCTCGGCGCGCTGGCGCGGAACCACCCCGGGGCCCGGGCGATCGGCGAGCTCGCCCCTGTCATCACCGCATTCGACGGTGACGTCATCGGCAAGCAGTTCCTCGTCGTGCCGTATCACCTCGTCGGCAAGACGTCGCTGGAGGAGGCGGTCCTCGGCGGCTACCTGGCGCACGTCCGCGCGCTGCACCCGGACGCGCCGCTGCCCGCCGTCCTCATCGACAAGCCGCTGCTCGACACCGCGGTGGCGTTGCGCGGCCAACTCGGCGACCAGGCGTTCTTCGGCCTGCTCGGCGGCGGCGACCGGAGCTCGGCTGCCGACCCGCGCTGGGGCACGTTGAACCACGGGGCCTGGGACGCCGACCGGTTCGAGCAGGCACTGACCGCCGCTCCCGCCGCGCAGGAGCGCCGCGACCTGGTCGGCACCCTGGAGAAGGCGCTGGTCGGGTTCGCCGAGCTCGCCCGGGGCGCCGCCACCGGCTACGTCAACATCGACGACGGCCTGGCCGCGATCAGCCAGCATGCCGCCGGCCTCGGCTACGACGGGCTGATCCTCTTCCTCGACGAGCTCATCCTGTGGTTCGCCACCAGGATGGCCGATCACGCCTGGGTGGCGAACGAGGCTCCCAAGGTCNCCAAGCTCGTCGAGGCGGCCAACGCCGACCGACCGGTGCCGATCATCAGTTTCGTCGCCCGCCAGCGGGACCTGCGCGAGCTCGTCGGCACCAACCTGCCCGGCACCGAACATCTTGCCTTCGCCGACAGTCTCAAGTGGTGGGAGGGTCGGTTCGGCTCGATCAAGCTCTCCGACAACAACCTGCCGCTCATCATGTCGAAGCGGGTCCTGCGGCCGCGCAGCGATGCCACCCGGGCACAGATCGACACCTCGTTCGCCGCGATGGACCGGGTCCGAGCGGACATCCGGGCCGCGCTGATGACCGCCCACGCCGACCGGGCCGCGTTCCGGCTGACCTATCCGTTCAGCCCGGCATTCGTCGAGACGCTCGTCGCGCTGTCCGGGTTCCTCCAGCGGGAGCGGACCGCGCTGCGGGTCATGCAGCAGCTACTCGTTGACCAGCGGGACACCCTGCAGCTCGGCCAGCTCGTCCCCGTCTCCGACCTGTTCGACGCGCTCATCACGGATGCGTCGCCGATCAGCGGCGAGCTCGGCGGGCTGTGGCGCAACGCGCAGAAGGTCTACGGCGAGATCCGTCGGCTCATCCTGGAAAGCCACGGGCTGACCGAGGAAACCGTCACCGGGGTGGCCCCGAAACACGCCGTGTACATGGACGACCGGATCGCCAAGACCCTGGTGCTCGCCGCCCTGCTCCCCGAGGTCCCGTCGATGCGGGATCTCACCGCCCGCCGGATCGTGGCCCTCAACCACGGGTACATCCGGTCGATGGTGCCGGGTCAGGAGACGGGCGCGGTCACCCAGGTCGTCCGCAAATGGGCGGCCCGGCTCGGCGCGGTGCAGGTCAGCGGGGACGACGCAAGCCCGCTCCTGTCGGTGCGGCTCGAAGGCGTCGACATCGAGGGCATTCTGGAGAACGCCAAGGGGGCCGACTCGCCCGGCGACCGCCGGCTGACCGTGCGAACGCTGCTGTTCGACGCGCTCGGCGCCACGAAACCGGAGGGTATCGACCGCGCGACGATCGTCACCGCCACCTGGCGCGGCACCAAACGCAACGTCGAGCTCATCTACGGCTATCTTCGCGACCCCGGTGACGTGGGCGACAGCATGTTCACGCCCACCCACAACGGCTGGCGGCTCGCCCTCGACGTCCCCTTCGATCCGGACGACCACTCCCCGGCCGAGGCCCTCGACCGGGTCTCGCGGCTGCGGGACGCGCTCCCAGCGCGCACCCTCTGCTGGGTCCCGCGGCACTTCACCGCACACACCCAATGGAGCCTGGGCCGCTACCTGCGGCTGGAATACGCCGTCGGGCCGAGCTTCGACCAACTCGCCGGGCACCTGTCCGACAATGACCGGGCTATCGCCCACCAGCAGTTGACCGCGCAGCTCGACCAGCTGCGCAGCCAACTGACGAACGCGCTGCTGCAAGCCTATGGCCTCGTCACCCCGGACGAGACGGTCGTCGATCCCGCGCACGGCGGGATCGACATGTTCGTCAGCCTCGAACCGGGATTCNCNCCCCGGGTCCCCGCCGGTGCCGCCCTGCGCCCCGCCTTCGAAAACCTGCTCGACCAGGCACTGAGCTGGGAGTTCCCGGCCCACCCCCACTTCGACGGCGAGGTGCGCCCGGGTGACCTGGCAAAAGTGCACGCCCAGGTGCGCCGGGCCATCGAACATCCCGAGCACCGGATCATGGTCGAATCCAGCGAGCGGCCCGTCATGCGGAAGGTGGCCAACCCGCTGGGGCTCGGCGAGCAGAGCGACCAGTACTTCGTCCTCGGCCACCACTGGGAACGGCACCTCGGCCGAAAGATCATCGAGGCCGAGGCGGCGGGCCGGCCGGTCACGGTCGGAGACCTGCGTGCCTGGCTGGACGAGCCGAAGCGGATGGGTCTGCCCCAGGAGATCGCGGACCTTGTTGTGCTGGTCTTCGCCGAGCAGACCAACCGCGGCATCCTCCACGGCCGGCCGCTCGACGTGAGCATCCCGCGCCCGCTGCCCGCGGACGCGCGCGTTGTCGCCGAGCCGCTACCCGATCGGGACACCTGGGAGGAGGCCCGCGGCCGGGCGCACGCCCTCTTCCTGATCACTGACATCACCGAACTGTGTACCGCGCGCAACGTCGCCTTGCTGGCCACTCGGGTACGATCAGCCGTCGCGGACCGGCTTCCGAAGGTTCGCGCGCTGCACGCGGCCCTCATCCGCCGAGGACCGACCGTGCTCCGGGACGGCACCGACCNGGCGACGGAACGAGTCCGGATCGCCCAGGGCGCGCTGCGTCTCTGTGCGGACCTGGCGACCATCACCGACAATCTGGCCCTGGTCGAGCGGCTCGCCGCCTTCGACCTCCCCGCGGTCCCGCTGCACACCGGTCGGAGCCTGACCACCGCCGCCGATCTCGACGCGGCCATCCGGGAGGTGGACTGGAACATCTTCACCACCGTGGCCGACTGGGGACCCGAGCATCCGCGGGGCGCGGAGGCAGCCGCGTTGGTGACCGAGCTCGCCGCGGTCTGGGCGGCCAACGAGTACGTCCAGCACCTCCAGCCGGCGCTCACCAAGGCGGACAGGAAGGCTCGCGGGTTGCTGCTGGAATGGAGCCGACGGGTCTCCCGCCCAGCGAGCAGAACCGGCACCATCAACCCGCCGGGCGTGGCGGCACCGGGCGTGGCGGCACCGGGCGGCGTGGCAACCAGCGGCGCCCGCGAGGTCGATCAGGACTCGGTTGCCGAGTTCACGTCCACGCTCGCGGCGCTCACCGCCCAGGGCTGGCGGATCAAAGTCACCTGGCAGGCCGTGCGGTGACCGTGGTAGCCGCGCCGGTCCTGGTCCGGGCGAAGGTGGCCGAGGTGCTCCGCCGAGACGAGAAGGCACGCGTCGTCGCCCTGGCCGCGGCGCCGGTGTGGCCGCACGACGAACGCCTGGAACTGCCCGGTGGCCGCGGCGTGGTGGTCCGGCCATGCGTGTCCACCCTCGCGATCCGCGACGAGCTGCAACAGGTCGACGATCTTCCTGCCGGGGAGGTACTCGTCCTGCTCACCGAGTACGAAACCGGCGAGCTGGGGACGAGCATCACTGCCCGGCTCGCCGGTCAGAAGATCCTGCCGCTTGATCGCTGGCAGCAGCTCACCAGCCTGTTTCGGGCACACGGCATCGATCCGGCCCTCGTCGACGAGCAGTGGGCGGTGAACGCGCTGCTCGCCACCCCCCCGCCGGACGGGTATCCCGCCGCGCGCAACGGCTACCTGGACCGGGCCACGGCATTGGCCACACTCGCCGAGACCCAGGCCGGGCTCACCCCGCTCGACCTCGACCTCGCGGGCCTGCTGCGATGGAGCCTCGACGCCGAACACCTCGCGCGGTGGCGCGCGTTGGACCCGGCGGTGCGTACCGGCATGAGCGGATGGCTTGCCGGCCGCGGCGGTCGAGGCGACGTGGTGGCCGCCGTTCTCCGGTGCTTCGCCGGGCCCTACGGTCCCGACGCCGTCGCCGTCGGACTGGTGCTCGCGGCTCTCAGCCATCCCGAGGTCCGGGACACGGCGCAGGTGCCGCGCACCATGCTGGAGACGCGGGTGGTCGACGGCGCTCTCGCCCCGTCCGTCGCCGCGGAATGGGGACGCGCGGCTGAAGGGCTGGTTCAGCGGCTGCTCGGCCAGGAGGGGCGGGCCGTGGCTGGCGGAATCCTGCGACGCGCCGAGGAGATCCTGGCCGGGCAGGGCGCCGCTGAGCTGTCTTATCCCAGCGCCGTCCTCGAATCCGGTCTCACCCAGCGCCTGCGGCACATTGGCTCGCAGGTCGCCGCGGTGCTGCGCAAGCGGCGGCCACGCGCCGAGGATCTGGGGCCGGTCGAACATGAGGTGGCGCGGCTGAACGCGCACGCGCTGGCCGCCGACCATGCCGAGCGGGTGAGTCGCGCCGAGATGGCCGTTCGGCTGCTGCGCTGGCTGGCCCAGGAGGCCGCGTCCGCCCGACCACCGGCGCCGAGCCTTGCCGAGGCGTCCCGTCGGCAGCAGGACCAGGACGCATGGGTCGACCTGGCCCGGGCGCGGGTGTGGGAGGGCGACGTCGATCAGGTGGTCGCCGCCGCCTACCGGACACTGTGCACGACGGTCGACGCCCGTCGCCGCGAACACGAACGGCGGTTCGCGAATCTGCTCGCCGACCACACCCGCACCGGGTCGACGCTGGGCGAGCTGCTGCCGGTGGAGGACGTGCTCGACCAGATCGTGGTGCCGCTGGCCGGCCGATGCCGGCTGCTGCTGCTCGTACTGGACGGGATGTCCACCGGGGTGGCGCGGGAGCTGCTCGCCGACCTGTCGACCCGGGGCTGGGTAGAACACACCCTCACCCCGGCCCGACCGGTGCTGGCCACCCTGCCGTCGGTCACCCGGACCTCGCGGACGAGCCTGCTGTGCGGGCGGCTCGTGGACGGCACGCAAAGCCAGGAGAAGGCATCCTTCGCCGAGCGGGGCTGGCCGCTGTTCCACAAGGGCGACCTCGCCGCGGCCGGTGCCGGCGAGGTGCTTGAGCCGCGCGTCGCGGACGCGATCAGGGGCGACGCCCCCGTGGTCGGCATCGTTGTGAACACCGTCGACGACACCCTGGACAAGGGTGGGCGCACCCCCTGGACCGCCGGCTCGGTCGATCGGCTGCTCGACCTGCTGGCCACCGCGGACGGATCGGGCCGGGCCGTCCTGCTGGTCAGCGACCACGGCCACGTCCATGAACGCGGCTCCCGGCTGGTTTCCGACGACAGCGGCGGCGCGCGGTGGCGATCCTCGGCGCGCCCGCCCGACGAGGACGAGGTCACGCTCATCGGCCCGCGGGTGCTGCTGGGCGGCGGCCGGATCGTCGCCGCCTGGAACGAACGGCTACGTTATACGGCCCTGCGCAACGGCTACCACGGCGGCGCCAGTGCCCAGGAGATCGTGATCCCGTTGGCGCTGCTGCGTCGGGTCGACCTCGACCTGCCCGGTTGGACTCCCTTGCACCATGCCGCGCCTCCCTGGTGGGTGGAGCCGATGGCCACGGGCACCACGCCGGCCACGGGCACCACGCCGGCCACGGGCACCACGCGGGCCGGACGTGCCGGCTCGGCCGCACAGCCGGACCTCGGTCTGTTCGACGAGTCCGAGGTGACGCCGCAACCGTGGGTGGATCGCGTGCTCGATACCGAGGTGATGCGGGCTCGGCTCGCCCGGATGCGTCGCGGGGCCATGCCCGCGGACCGGCTCGGGCTGCTCCTGCGGGCGCTCGACGCCCGTGGCGGCGCCGCCACGCGGGCCACGGTCGCCCGCGCGCTCGACGTGCCGGACGCGCGGATCGCCAGCCACCTCGCCGCGGCGCAGCGGGTGCTGAACATCGACGGCTACGAGGTGCTGCGGATCGATGGTGACACCGTGCGGCTGAACGCCGCGTTGCTGGCGACGCAGGCCGGTCTGACGTGACCATCTCCGAACAACGCCGACGGGAGGTGATCGACGCGCTTCGGCGCGGAACCGTGCCGCGGCAGGGCCTGGATGTGCTCGCGGTCGGTCTTGACCGCTTCACCACGGCGATCGAGGAGGATCTCGACCGGCTCGCCGGCGGACAGGCGACGTTCCGGGCGATCCGCGGCGAGTACGGCGCGGGAAAGACGTTCTTCACCCGCTGGCTCGCCGAGCGGGCCAAGGCCCGGGGGTTCGCCACCGCCGAGATCGCGATCTCCGAGAACGAGACCCCGCTGCACCGGCTCGAAACGGTCTACCGCCGGCTCGCCGAACGGCTCGCGACCGCCGAATTCGCGCCGAGCGCGCTGCGTCCCATCGTCGATTCCTGGTTCTTCGCGCTGGAGGAGGACGTTCTCGCCGGCGGCGAGGTCGTCGAGAATGAGCTGGCGCGCCGGGTCGACGAGTTGCTGGAACAGCGGCTGGCCGCCGTCGGGCGGGTCGCGCCGTCCTTCTCAGCCGCCCTACGGGCGTACCGGCGGGCGACCGCGGCCGGCGAAACCGCGGCCGCGGAGGGNCTGATCGCTTGGCTGGGCGGGCAACCGCACGTGGCGGCGGCGGTGAAACGGGCCGGCGGTGTCCGGGGCGACCTCGATCACGACGGAGCGCTCGGCTTCCTGCAGGGGCTGCTCGCGGTGCTCACCGACAGCGGCCATGCCGGTCTCGTGGTCGTCCTCGACGAGGTCGAGACGCTGCAGCGGGTCCGGGGCGACATGCGTGACAAGGCGCTCAACGCGCTGCGCCAGCTCATCGACGACGTGGACGCTGGGCGATTCCCCGGGCTGATGCTCGTCATCACCGGCACTCCCGCGTTCTTCGACGGACCGCAGGGAGCGCAACGGCTCGCCCCGCTCGCGCAGCGGCTCCACGTCGACTTCCTCCCGGATCAAGCTTTCGATAACCCTCGGGCGGTGCAGCTGCGACTGCCCGGGTTCAACCGGGATTCCCTGCTGGAGCTCGGCGGCCGGATCCGGGAGCTGTACAGCTCCGGCCATGGTGATCCGGAGCGGTTCGCCACGGCAGTGGACGAAGGCTACCTGGCCGAGTTCGCGCAGGCCGTGGTCGGGCAGTTCGGCGGGCGAGTAGGCGTCGCGCCCCGCATCTTCGTGAAGAAACTCGTCGATGTGCTCGACCGCGTCGACCAGCATCCCGCCTTCGATCCCCGGCGTGCGTACGTCCCGCGGCTGTCCGCCACCGAGCTCACCGACACCGAACGTGCGGCGATGCCCAGCCCGCCACAACCGCCCCCGGCGGCATCGGTCGACGACATCGACCTACCGCTGTGATCTCCCGGACGTCCGGGGCCTCGGGGGCTTCCGGGGCTTCCGGGGCCTCGGGGGCTTCCGGGGCCCCGGGGGCTTCCGGGGCCCCGGGCTTCGCCGCCCTCGACCCGGCCGTCCAGTATCACGTCGTCAACAGTCTGCGGTGGCCTGCCCTGCGCCCGTTGCAGGAGGCGGCGATACGTCCGGTCCTCGACGGGCATNACGTGCTGCTGCTGGCACCGACCGCCGGTGGGAAAACCGAGGCGGTGGCGCTGCCCCTGCTGTCCCGGATGGCCGGGGAGAAATGGCGCGGGCTGTCGGTGCTGTATGTGTGTCCGCTGCGGGCGTTGCTGAACAACCTCGAACCGCGGCTGGCCGCGATGTGCGAATGGCTCGGCCGGCGGGCCGCCGTCTGGCATGGAGATGTCGCCGACTCGGTGCGCGGGCGGCTGGCCGTGGATCCGCCGGATCTTCTGCTGACCACCCCGGAGTCGATCGAGGCGATGCTCGTCTCCGCGCGCGTCGATCATCGATGGCTCTTCGCCGGCCTGCGGACGGTTGTCGTCGACGAGGTCCACGCCTTCGCCGGTGACGACCGCGGTTGGCATCTGCTGGGGGTGTTGGCCCGGTTACGCGGGCTCGCCAACCGGCCGGTACAGCGGATTGGTTTGTCCGCAACTGTCGGGAACCCGGACGTACTGCTCGACTGGCTCGCGGACGGATCCGCCCGGCCGCGCGCGGTCGTCCGGCCGAGTGACGTGACGGCCACCACGGACGTGACGGCCACCACGGACGTGACGGCCACCACGGACGCGACAGCCACCACGGAGGTCGGGATCGACTACGTGGGCTCCCTGCGTAACGCCGCCCTCGTGGTCGCCCGCCTTCATCAGGGGATGAAGAGGCTGGTCTTCTGCGATTCCCGCAGCCAGGTCGAGGAGTTGACGGTTGCGCTGCGTGACCTCGGGGTACGGACGTATGTATCCCACTCGTCCCTGTCACGGGATGACCGGCGGCAGGCCGAGGCCGCCTTCGCGACATCCACCAACTGCGTCATCGTCGCCACTTCCACCTTGGAGCTGGGGATCGACGTCGGTGACCTGGACCGCGTCATCCAGATCGGCGCCCCCGCCACGGTGATCTCCTTCCTGCAACGCCTCGGGCGGACCGGGCGGCGCCCCGGGACCCGACGCAACACGCTGTTCCTGGCAACGTCGCAGAACTCTCTGTGGCTCGCGGCGGCTATCACGCTGCTGTGGCAACGCGGATACGTCGAGCCGGTCGTCCCGCCCGTGCTTCCCCGTCACATCGTCGCCCAGCAGATCCTCGGACTGGCCCTGCAGGAAGGCCGCCTCGTCGACCGCGACGTCTGGCAGTGGCTCGGCGGGCTTGCCCGGACTCCGGGCGCGGTCGACGTACTGGCGCATCTGGCCAGCTCCGGGTTTGTCGTGCACACCGACGGGCTGGTATCGATCGGCCCGCGGGCGGAGAAGGAATACGGGCGACGCTACTTCCTCGACCTCACGTCAACCTTCGCCGGCGAATCGATGGTGCAGGTCTGGTGGGGACGTAGCCTGCTCGGCCAGCTGCCACCGATCGCGCTCGCGGCTCGACCGGAGCACGGACCGCGGGTGGTTCTTCTCGGCGGTCGTGCCTGGAAGGTGAATCATGTCGACTGGCGGAGAAGACGAGTCCAGGTCGAACCGAGCCGCTACCCAGGCTGGTCCCGGTGGAACGGCGGGGCCCGGGTCATGTCCTATCCGCTCGCCCAGGCTCACCTCGACGTCCTCGCCGGGCAAACGGCCGGCATCGAGATATCCCGGCGGGCCGCCGACGCGTTGGACAAGCTCCGCGCGCAGCATTCCTTTGTCAGTGTCAGTGTCAGTGACGAGCCGGGCGAACGCACCTACCTCACCCGCGACCCCGAGAAGCGGCCGATCTGGTGGACATTTGCCGGGTTCGCGGCCAATTCGGCCCTCGCCTCGGGGCTCGGCGAGCTGGTTGACGCTGACGCGCCGGTCGGCGATCTCAGGCTGCGGCTTCGCCCGCACGTCAACTCCGCCGCGCTACGGACAATGCTCGATGTTCGACGTGACGACCTCGTTGACGCTCTTCCGGCCATCGATGTCGAGGCTGCCGATGGGCTCAAGTTCTCCGCGGCGATTCCCCTCGAACTCGCGATCGAGACGCTAGCCGCACGCCTCACCGATCCATCCGCCGTCCACGCGACGCTGAAGGCAATCATCCGGGAGGAGACTGCGCCTCCGCCTGGGGGATGGTAGCCGTGAACGGATTGATCGCGGCGGCGATGACGTCGGCCGACATCCAAGCCGGACGCCGACGCCGGGCTGGAGCGCATCGAGGAAGTGACCCGCCGCTTGCCCCACCGCTGCTTTCGCCTTCGACCAGTTCGGGCCGTTGCCGTAAGGTCAACGTTCGGGCGTGGCCAAGATCTTGAACAACATGGTGTTGGCGGTGGTGAGCGTCTGGGCGTCGACCCGGCGCAGGCATTCACCCAGGGCGGCCTTGGCCACGAACGTGACCAGGCCCATCACGGCCCACTGCCCCTCCCCCAGGTCGACGCAGAACCCCTCGTCGGTGGCGTGCTCCACGACCAGGGCGACCAGCACGGTCGGCTCGTCGGCGATCTCGTTGTAGACCGTGGAGCTGAGGATCAGCACCGCCTGCGGCGCCGGCCCGATGCCCGCGGTCCAGATCTCACCGCGCCGCGGTGGCCTCACCCGGCGGCGTCGGCGAGATTGGGCAGCCCCGACACCGCGAGAGCCCGCTGGTTGGCCTCCCCGAAGGCGAGGGCCGCGCCGGNCACCGCCGGGTCGGCCCGCACCCAGGCCCCGTGCGCGGCGCAGCGCCGACGCATGTCCTCGGCGTCAAGCACGCCCTCGACCCAGGCGTTCATCGAGGTGTGCTCGGCCTCGGCGTACCGCTTGACCGCCTCGTAGGCCTCGTCCGAGAGCCGGAGCGTGATCGTGCGCGACATGCGCAACATGCTAGCAAGATCTGACAGCGGTATCCGCCGCAGCGTGGAACGCATGGTCGCACCATCCGGCCACCAAAATCGACAGATTATATGCCTATTTATGTGATTCCGTTGCTCTAGCCGGCGGGTCATCTGCCTGGGCGGGACGCGGGCCGTGGAATGTCCGTGGCCCCGACGACGCTGGACTGCGCAGGCATTGTCCTGCCTACCGTGAAGGAGGGTTCACCATGAGCGCCACGCCGTCCTCCCCTGGGTCGTCCACCCCACCGGCCGCGGTCCCACCGGCCGCCACCCTTTCTACCGCGGGCCCGTCTTCCGCCGCACCCTCCTCCGCGGGCCTGCGCCCACAGCCCCGGATCGACATTCGCCGGGCGGACGACAGAGCGGCGACGCACGTCGGCTGGCTCGACTCCCACCACTCCTTCTCGTTCGGCCATCACTACGATCCGTCAAACACCCACCACGGTCTGCTGCTGGTGAACAACGACGACACGGTCGCTGCCGGGACCGGGTTCGAGACCCATCCGCACCGGGACATGGAGATCGTCACCTGGGTCCTGCGCGGATCGCTCGTGCACCAGGACTCCACCGGCCACTCCGGCGTCATCTACCCGGGACTCGCGCAGCGGATGAGCGCCGGTCGCGGGATCCTGCACTCGGAGAAGAACGACTCCTGGCGTCTCGACGGCGGCGGGGAGCCGCATGACGAGCCGGTGCATTTCGTCCAGATGTGGGTCGCGCCGGACCGTCGGGGCATCGACCCCGGCTACGAGCAGCTGGAGATCGACGACGAGCTGCTACGCGGCGGCCTGGTACCGGTAGCGTCCGGGATGGCCAGGCACCGCGGGCAGAGCGCGATCACGATCAGAAACCGGTTCGCGGCCCTGTGCGCCGCCCGGCTCAGCCCTGGTCGGGACGTCACGCTTCCCGAGGCTCCCTACCTGCACCTGTTCGTGACGCAGGGCGAGGTGACGCTGGAGGGGACGGGTGTGCTGCGCGCCGGGGACGCGGTCCGGTTCACCGCAACCGGCGGTCAGCGGGTCAGCGCCTCGGCTCCCGCTGAGATCCTGGTCTGGGAAATGCATAAAGCGATCGAGGATTTTTTGGGATAGCAAACTTATTGCTGGTGAGGGCGTGTCTCCGCTGGTGGGAGGGCATTTTCGCATCCTTTCAAGACGTGCGATCAGCGGCGGTGACCGGCGGCGGTCTGTGTCTGAGACGTGCCCGAAGGATCATGCGCTGTCGGCCGACAGGGCAGCCGCGATACGGGCCCGGCAAATCTCCTCGTCCCCGTCGATGCACTGGGCGTAGATCGTCAGCAGCATCTGAACCGTGTGGCCCGCCCACTGAGCGACCCGCGTCGGCGGGACACCCGCCGCCAGCCAGCCGGACAGGCAGGCGTGACGCAGCGAGTAGGTAGTCTGAGCAACCATCAATGACCTCCGGAGGGGACTGTCGCCTTCAGGCGACAGGGGAATCCGGCACGGACCGCAACGGTTATACCGGCCACGCTGGTATAATCAACGGCATGTCCCGGACGGTGCAGGTCGGCGCGGGTGGCGCCTATGACCTCGGTTACCACGTCGTGTGGTGCCCGAAGTACCGCCGTGCTGTCCTCGTCGGTCCGGTCCGAGACCGGCTTGACGGGCTGATCCGCGAGAAGTGCGCCGAGCATGACTGGCTGATCGTCGCGCTGGAGATCGAGCCCGACCACGTGCACCTGTTCGTGAAAGCTCATCCGNAGCACGCCCCGTCGTACATCGCCAACCAGCTCAAAGGCTTCACGTCCCACGTGCTACGCGGCGAGTTCGCGCACCTGCGCTCCCGGCTGCCCACGCTCTGGTCCCGGTCGTACTTCGTTGCCACCGTCGGCGCGGTGTCCGCCGAGACGGTCCGCCGGTACATCGATACGCAGAACGAGCGGCCGTGGCGCACGGGGGTGCCACGTTGAGACGGTCGTACAAGTTCCTGCTCCGCCCGACCGCGCACCAGCAGATCGCGTTGACGGCGATGCTCGACGACCACCGGGCGCTGTACAACGCCGCGCTTCAGGAGCGGCGCGATGCCTACCGGCATCCGAGCAAGACGACGGTCCGCTACGGGGGCCAGTCGGCCCAGCTCAAGGACATTCGGGGGTTTGACGCGGATCAGGCCCGCTGGTCGTTCTCCTCTCAGCAGGCCACCCTGCGTCGCCTCAATCTCGCATTCGCCGCGTTCTTCCGCCGGGTCAAGGCGGGCGAGACGCCCGGCTACCCGCGGTTCAAGGGCGCCGGCTGGTTCGACACGGTGACGTGGCCCGCCAACGGTGACGGGTGCCTCTGGGACTCGCAGCCCGAGAACCCGAAGACGATGTTCGTCCGCCTTCAGGGCGTCGGCCACGTCAAGGTCCACCAGCACCGGCCAGTGGCTGGCCGGGTCAAGACGCTGTCCGTCAGGCGGGAGGGTGCCCGCTGGTNCCTCGTGCTGTCCTGCGACGACGTGCCCGCCGAGCCGCTGGAACCAACGGGCGCCGTCGTCGGCGTGGACTTGGGTGTCGCCTCGCTGGCCANCACGTCGAACGGCGAGCACTACGGCAACCCGCGTTTCCTCGAACGGGCCGCCGGGCGCCTCGCCAACGCGCAGCGCGACCTTGCCCGTAAGAAGCGCGGCTCGAAGCGGCGCCGCAAGGCGGCTACTCGGGTCGCGAACCAGTCCCGGGCCGTGGCCCGGCAGCGCGTCGACCTCGCGAACAAGACCGCGCGCGAACTGGTCGCCGACCACGACCTGATCGCTGTCGAGAAGCTGAACGTCAAGGGCATGGTCCGCCGGGCCAAGCCGAAGCCCGACCCGGACCAGCCGGGGGCGTTCCTGCCGAACGGGCAGGCCGCCAAGTCCGGGCTGAACAGGTCGATTCTCGACGCCGGGTGGGGGGTGTTCCTCAACGCACTGCGTGCCAAGGCTGAAAGCGC